>CAJAWH010000138.1 GCA_903945605.1 uncultured Methylococcaceae bacterium
CCTGGTGTAAAAGAAACACCGCGTAACACTTCGCCATAAGCCGCTGTTTTAAGTGTCCAGAAACTTTCTGCAGCAGACACAGTGGTCGCGCTCAACACGTCTTTAATCACAACCAACTTGTTGGGATCAGCACCTTGGTCACCGTCACCACTCACTGTTGAAGTGATGGCATAGATGTTGGCTGTGCCATCAGCATTAACGTGTCCAGTCAAGTTACGCAAGCCGCTGGTGGCAGGGGACCATGGCAAGTTGGTGACAGGGTTGGTGCCTGTTGGATACTTGGCGACTTGATAAGGCACACCTAAATCCAGACCCGATTGCAGGGTATAGAGATAGTTCCATTGGGTACCGTCAAAAACCCATTTTTGCAAGCCCGCAGTGGTTTGTGCTGCCGCACCAGTATAGGTAGGGGCAGTGTAAGTGGTGCTGCCATTGCCTTCATCAGTCACATAAAGGGTAGTGGGGTTGGCAAACCACAAACCAAACGGGAACGCAGTAGCAGTTTTTGCCAAGGTGGTCGGAAAGCCTTTCAATATGCACATATTGTAAGGGGCGACACCCAAAGTTTGTAAATTGGCTGCGTTGTAGCTGATGCTAGTAGTTGGCAATGTGGCAACTGGACTAGGCACGCCTACACCGTTAGGACAAGCGGTGCCGGTGGTGTCAACAAAATAAACCGTGTTGATACCGTTGCCGCCACTGCCTTTGGTGTAATAAACAACGTTATTGTAGACAGTCAAGCCACGGAAGTTAGTGTCTTTACCAATTTTGTCCGCTTTGTCGCCCAATTGGGTGATGTTAAAGCTGCCCACAGGGGTTGGCAACAACGGCACTTGTTTGGCTTGCGGTAAGCTTGATGGGGTTACGATTTGTGCGCCCGCACCCAAGATGATGTTGTTGGGCTGTGGATTGCCGCCGTTGCCCGCGTTACCTGCCATATAAATGACATTGGCGCCATTGCTGTTGTTCAGGTAAGCAGCGCGGCCATTATTACCACTGTAAGCATTGGTTTCAGTGAAAGTAAATTTGCCGGTTTTGTCCACCGCCGCAACCGCACGGTAATAGCTGGCTATCACTGGGTTGGTAGGATCAACCACCGCAGGCGTATTGGAATTGGACACGTCAAGCGTGTTAATCGGTGCCACATAACCCATGAAGGTCAGGATATTACGGTCTGCTGAAAGGTTCAGTGCCAGCTCTGATTTAGAAGGGAAACTGGTGACCAATTGGTTGCTCTTGGCAGTAATGCTGGGCTGTGAACTGTTAGCAACTTGCAATGAGTTGACCAAGCTGCCGTTAGTTGTAATTTGATCCAGATAAATTTTTGACGTGATGCCGAAACTGCCATCAACAGTGCTGTTGTTCCATATTTGCGGATAAGTGCCGTCGCTAATGGCGGTGACGCAACCGGTGGTGCAATTAGGCGGCAATTTTTGACCCATCACCACATTGCTGGACAGATTGTTATACACACTGCGGCTGACCACTAAGTTGCCAACAGAAAAATGGTCTGTACCCGCTAAAGCAACTGAGCTGCTGGCCATTAAGATCAACGAAATGGATTGTCCCAGCGTGCGGTGATTAATTTTTATGGATTTCATAGTAAATAATTGAATTGTTGGATTGAAATACGCTGAATGGCAAAATTTGCCTTTTTATGGCTAGGCAAAAAAAGAGGCGGGGAAGCGATCCCCCGCCTCAAAACCAACCAGTAAAACTAAAAAATTAGTTCAGACCTGGCAACACTGCGGTTTTTTCCATTTTAACGGCTTGTAAAGTATTGACGTTAAGACCTAATACTTTCAAGATAGTAGGGGCAATTTGCGGAGTGGCAACAGGCGCTTTTACCACTTTGCCTGAAGCAATACCGGCACCCCAAACAAGGATAGGCACATGACGGTCATTGACATTGTTGCCACCGTGTTCAGCAATTTTGCTCAAATGGCCACCGGCGAATACGCTACCAGTTTTGGCCACACCCACCACATCAGGCGCACGTGGGTCGTTGGCAGGCACATTCAGGAATTGTGCCGCATCAGCACCTGCATAAACAGCTGCCAAGCCAGTGTTGGTGAATGGCTTGCTGGTTGGGTTGCCATTGCTGTCAGAACCTACGCCAGTGCCTGAATAGTTAAACAAGAAGTTTTTGGCAAAAGTGGTCGCTTCTGCTGAAGTGTCTTTCAACCACAACAACACGCCATCATCGTCCATGGAATTGGCAATCAAACCGTTGGCACCAGGATGTGCAGCATTCCAAGCAGCATCCAACGCAGCATTCATGTCGCCATCATTGATCAAAGTCAAATCAGCGCGGTTGACAGGTGATTGGCCGTGTTTGGCAGAGACGATAACCACAGTGTTAGCATCAACGGCTTTAACGATTTTGCCAATAGATTGGTCAACAAAGTTCAATGCACCGGTCAGAACTGGGCCTGGCATCATGGCACCTGTGCTGGCATCTTTAACATAACCGCCCAAACCGTTTTGCATGACGCTGCCAGTAGCAGGGTCAGTGTAGCTGGAAGTGTTCAGTTTTTGTGCGGTGGATACAGACTGGAAGTTCATACCGTAAATGGCAGGCGTACCCACTACAGCAGTGCCGGAATGGTTTTGGCCTTGTGCCCAATTGACCACGGCAGTAACTTTCAGGTTGTCATACAACTGGGTGCTCAGGTTGTCTTTAGTGAAATCATTGGAGCTGGTCAATGAAATCAAGCTATTGATTTCTGGAGTAAAGTATTCGCTAATGCCTTTGCCGCTAGGGCCGCCCAGAATTTCATAAGCAGGATGCTTGTCAGACCAAGCAGTACGCATGCCGTGGCTATGCGCCACTTCAAAAATAGTGTTGACTTGCAGGTATTGATGCGGATAAACCGGCATACAAGTGCTTGGGTCAACCGGCAAGTTGGCTGGGTTGATCAAGGTCAATGGGTTGCTGCTCAACCAAGAAATCAATGAAAAGTTGCTGGGGGCGTTGGTATACAGATTAGGGATGTTTTGACCAGCGTCAATACGGCTGCTGTTTTTGTCGATGCTTTCATCAAAAGCCACTACTGTACCAGGCGTTGCACCAGCGCATGAGGTGGTGCCTGGCGCCAACAAATTACGGTTGTATGAAACGTCGTAATAAATACCGGTGCTATGCGGGTTACCACCAGTGACTTGACCGACCATGCCGGGGAAAGAATCAGAAGGGAACTGGGTCATGGCGTTGTTGTACTCAACACCTTGGGCAACCAACGTGGCCAATGTTGAAGTTGGATTGTTTTTTACATACCAATCCAAATCATTTTGATGCAAACCATCAACTGAAATTAAAACCACATGTTTTGCTGCCGCAGTTGCCGGGGCTGTTGCGTTTGCCGCCGCTGCATTAAAAGCCAAAGCAATGGCTAAAGGTAAAAGGGATTTTTTCATTTTTGTGCCTATGTCAATGAGTGGAAAGATGTATTGGGAGACCAAACCAGACCAGCCGTCCAAAGCTCCATCGATGGGAGGGCTGTTGATGGGATGCCCCTGATACAACACCCATTGTACAAAAAATCCATGTCAATTAAAAGCCAATTAAATCATTGACATATAACTGTAACAAAAGGGAAATATAACTGTAACAAAAGTAAGGCAACCGCTTGATGACGGCCGTTCTGCCGGGCAAAGCCACCCCTGTCGGAAAAAACTTGGTTCATATCGACCATGTTTGCGGTTTTTATAAACCAACCAAAGCCGTAAAGTTTCAAATCATTTTTTATTCGTTTTGTTTTTCTTGGCCTTATTGCCAGAACTTTAACTGGCATCATTCGTGCTTTAGTCAATTAGCCAAGCGTGTTGCACACGATTTTACATTTTTTAATCGCAAAATCCTGTCCGAACAAAGCCTAACCCGGTGAAAGCTTATAACTGATTTTAAAACTTATGATCCTTGAGCCTTGCCAGGCGCATCATAAGGAATGTCCATAATGATGTTTTTACATCCAATTTAGCTTTTTTCATCAATCCATACGCTGTTTTTATGCACTACATTTGGTCATGATCGCCCTATTTAGGACGCCCACAATGTGTGGGGCTGATGTTAGGCAACCCAATAAATAAAATACGGGCAGCAGGCGCAAAACAAGGTTTGCCCCTGCCAGCAACAATTAAAAGTTTCCGTTGTCATTCGTGCCATTTTCTTAATTAACCTTCTTTTGCATCCTAACAATGATTATTAAAAAAGCTATAGTCTTAGGCCTGACCGCCGCGCTGTTATTAAGCGGTTGCCATCCGACAGAAACCGAAAAACCTGAAGAAGTGCCCAAATATGAGGCAACCACCCCATTCCGGGAAGACACCGCTATCAAACGGGAATATGTCTGTCAGATACATGCCATCCGGCATATTGAAGTACGCGCATTGGAGAGAGGCTATCTGCAGAATATTTTTGTCGACGAAGGGCAACAATTGCATCAGGGGCAACCGATGTTCAAAATCATGCCCAACATCTATCAGGCTGAACTGCTGAAAGCGAAAGCGGAAGCCAGCAACATGAGCATCGAATACCAGAACACCAAAGGCTTGGCTGACCAAAACATCGTTTCTGCCAACGAATTGGCTTTGGCCAAAGCCAAGCTGCAAAAAGCCGAAGCGGAAGTGAAACTAGCGGAAACCCACTTGGGGTTCACCGACATCAACGCACCTTTTGACGGCATTATGGACCATTTGTTTGTCAGGAACGGTAGTCTGCTCAATGAAGGGGACTTGTTGACGACACTGTCCGACACCAGCAAGCTGTGGGTGTATTTCAACGTGCCGGAAGCTGAATATCTGGACTATAAAGCGCATAAAAAAGACGGTGACCCGCTCACCAAAGTGCAGTTGAAAATGGCCAACGGGCAGATTTTCAACCAGACCGGCATTATTGAAACCATTGAAGCCGATTTTGACAATACCGCCGGCAATATCGAATTCCGCGCCACCTTCTCCAATCCGGACAAATTGCTGAGGCATGGCGAGACCGGCAACATCATCATGCTCAAGCCCTACAAAAACGCCTTGCTCATCCCGCAAAAAGCGGTATTTGAAGTGATGGACAAAACTTATGTCTATGTCATCAACAAAGAAGGCAAACTGGAACAAAGGCTGATCAAGATTGAAGCCGATGTGCCGCAGCTGTTCATCATTAAAGAGGGCTTGCAGGACGATGACAAGATATTGCTTGAAGGCTTGCGTAAGGTGCATCCCGGAGAAGCAGTGGAAATTGATTTTAAGCTGCCCGAAAAGGTTCGCTCAGAGTTGCATTTATATACCGAGTAACCCTTCAACCAGTCATTAATTATGTTTAATATTTTTATCAAAAGACCCGTTATGGCGATCGTGCTATCGCTATTGTTCCTATTTATGGGCGCCTTGGCGATTTTTACCTTGCCTATTTCGCAGTTTCCCGACATTGCGCCGCCTCGGGTGACTATTTCCTTGTCGTTTCCGGGGGCTAGTGCTGATGTATTGGTGCAGTCGTCGCTAATCACCATTGAACGGGCCATCAACGGTGTACCCGGCATGAAATATCTGGTCTCTGCTGCAACCAGTGCCGGTGAATCAACCATTCAGGTGTTATTCGATTTGGGTGTTGACCCCAATATTGCCATGGTCAACGTGAAGACGCGGCTAGACCAGGTGATGAGCAGGCTACCCACTTTGGTGCAATTGGAAGGCGTGATTGTCAATCGGGTGCAGCCCAGTATGCTGATGTACGTCAACCTGTACAGTAAAGACAAAAACGCTGACGAGAAATTTTTATTTAACTACGCCTACGCCAATGTCATTCCTGAAGTGCAGCGGGTGTTTGGTATTGCCCAAGCGCAAATACTGGGTAGCCGCCAATATGCCATGCGGATTTGGTTGAATCCCGACCGGATGCGGGCTTATAGCGTCTCGATAGACGAAGTGATGGAAGCGGTATCCTCCCAAAGTATTATTGGACGACCCGGCCGGTTGGGGCAAAGTACTGGGATCACTGCCCAATCCAAAGAATATGTGTTGATCTACCAAGGCCGTTACAACAAACCCGAACAGTATGAAGACATCATTATCCGCGCCAACTCCAAAGGCGAGATACTGCGCCTTAAAGACGTTGCCAGGGTCGACCTGAACAGCGAATTTTATAACATTTACTCCGATAAGGATTCACTGCCTTCCGCTTCCATCGTGCTCAAGCAAAACTACGGCAGTAACGCCAGTAAAGTTATTGAGGACGTGAAGAAAAAACTGATCGAATTAAAAGCCTCATTCCCAGAGGGCATGGACTACGAAATCAACTACGACGTATCACGGTTCGTTGATGCCTCCATTGAAAAAGTGCTGCACACCTTAGCGGAAGCCTTCGTGCTGGTGTCTTTGGTGGTGTTCATTTTCCTAGGCGACTGGCGTTCCACCTTGATCCCCATCCTTGCCGTACCGGTTTCGCTGGTCGGGGCATTTGCCGTGATGTCCGCTTTCGGGCTTTCCATTAACCTGATCACTTTGTTCGCCCTTGTATTAGCGATTGGTATCGTGGTCGATGATGCGATTGTGGTGGTGGAGGCGGTGCACGCCAAAATGGAAGCGGAACACTGTAGCCCTTATGTGGCTTCCAGAAAAGTGTTGGGTGAAATTGGCGGTGCCATTATCGCCATCACTTTGGTTATGACCTCAGTGTTTGTCCCGATTGCCTTCATGAGCGGGCCGGTCGGCGTGTTTTACCGGCAGTTCGCCATTGCCATGGCTTCGTCAATCATCATTTCTGCCGTTGTCGCTCTATCGCTGGCCCCAGTCTTGTGTGCGATGATACTTAAAAACACGCACGGTCAGCCGAAACGCAAAACGCCAATCAGTCTATTTATTGATGGTTTTAACCATCTTTTTGAAAAAGTGACAGGAAGCTACGTCAAACTGCTGGATGTCGTAGTGACCCGTCGTATCCTGACGATTTTGGTTTTGGGCGGTTTTTCATTCGGCATTTATACGGTCAATCTAACTTTGCCGTCTGGTTTTATCCCAGGTGAAGACCAAGGCATGATCTATGCCATTATCCAAACACCGCCTGGCTCAACCATAGAAGTAACCTATAAGGTGGCTCAGGAGCTGGAAAAAGCTGCCAAAACCATAGAGGGGGTGCAATCGGTTTCTTCTCTGGCGGGTTATGAAGTGCTTACCGAAGGCCGCGGTTCCAACGCCGGCACCTGTATTATTAACTTAAAAGACTGGACTGAACGCAAAAACTCCGTACAAGACGTTATTCATGAGCTGGAGAAGAAAGTCCATGACTTTGGTGCCATCATCGAGTTTTTTGAACCCCCTGCGGTTCCTGGTTACGGTGCGGCATCCGGCTTGGCTTTGCGCTTATTGGACAAGACCACTGACACGAACTACCAAGCGTTTGACAAAATCAACCAAGATTTTATGGCCGAGCTACGCAAACGCAAGGAGCTGACTGGCTTGTTCACTTTCTATGCGGCCAATTTCCCGCAATACGAACTGGTGATCGACAATAAATTGGCCATGCAAAAAGGGGTTTCCATCAACAAGGCAATGAATAACCTCGATATCATGATCGGTAGCACCTACGAGCAAGGCTTTATACGCTTCAATAACTTTTTTAAAGTTTACGCCCAAGCTTCACCTGAATTCCGGCGCTTCCCTTCTGATGTGCTGAACTACTATGTGAAAAGTGACGACGGCAAGATGGTGCCTTACTCTTCGTTTATGACCATGAGAAAAACCCAAGGCCCCAACGAAATTACCCGTTATAACCTCTACAATTCTGCCGTTATCCGTGCTGTGCCAGCAGCTGGCTATACTTCGGGCGATGCCATCAAGGCCATCCAAGAAGTTGCCAAAGCCACCTTGCCACGCGGTTTTGACATTGGCTGGGAAGGCTTGTCCTTTGACGAAGCCGCCCGAGGTAATGAAGCGGCGGTCATCTTCGGTATCGTATTGGTGTTCGTATACCTGGTGTTGGCGGCACAGTACGAAAGCTTCCTGTTGCCGCTAGCCGTTTTATTTTCGCTACCTGCTGGCATTTTTGGTTCTTTCTTGCTGCTGAAAGTAACGGGGCTAGCCAACGATGTCTATTCCCAGGTCGGGATGGTCATGCTGATTGGTTTGCTTGGCAAAAACGCGGTGTTGATTATCGAATTCGCCGTGCAGAAGCAGGCTCAGGGCATGTCCATTAAAGAGGCAACCATTGAGGGTGCCAAAGCGCGTTTTAGGCCCATTTTGATGACTTCTTTCGCCTTTATCGCCGGTTTGGTGCCGTTAGTGATAGCCACAGGGGCGGGGGCGGTGGGCAACCGTACTATCGGCACATCGTCCTTGGGCGGTATGTTGTTTGGTACTGTATTTGGTGTAATCCTTATTCCTGGACTTTTTTACCTGTTTGCCAAAATGATAGAAGGCAAATCCTTGATTAAAGACGAAGCAAATGAGCCTTTGACCGAAACTTATCAATACGGTGCGCACGATGAAGATTAACAGGAGAAGGGGGCTAAGCTTGATGGCAGTAGGTGCAACCCTGATATTGCAGGCCTGTGGCATTCCAGACATGACCACAAAAAAAGAAAGCGTCCCTCTGCCGGATAACTTTAGGCCAGAACTGACCAAGCAGGCCAGTTCTGGCAATGTGAAATGGAAGGATTTTTTTGAAGACCCCAATTTGGTGAAGTTGATTGATGTAGCGGTGGTCAATAACAAAGAAATCAATATTATGATGCAACGCATCAGCGTTGCCCGAAACGAAATTCAGGCTCGTCGAGGGGCGTACTTGCCGTTTGTCAATATCGGTTCCGGCGCGGGCGCCGACAAAATCGGCAAGTACACGCGTTTGGGTACAGTTGAAGAAAACCTGCCACTGGCCAATGGTGGCTTCCCTGCAGTCTTGGGTGATTACCAATTCGGGCTTTTTTCCAGTTGGGAAGTCGACATCTGGAAAAAATTGCGCAATGCCACGCAAGTGGCCATGTTCGACTACATGGCTTCCACCGAAGGCAAAAATTTTCTCTTGACCAATCTGGTTGCCGAAGTGGCCCATTCTTATTTTGAACTGGTGACACTCGACAACCAGCTTGAAAATCTACAGAAAAACATTGCCATACAACAAAATGGCCTGAACATCGTCAAACAGTTACAGTTATTTGCGCGGTCAAACTCCTTGGCTATCAAACGTTATGAAGCGGAAGTCGCCAAAAACAAAAGCCGGATATTTGAGATAAAGCAGCAGATCACAGTAACGGAAAACCGCATCAACTATTTGCTAGGGCGGACACCGGAGCCTATCCAGCGGTCTTCAGCGGGTTTTATGGAACTTAAGCCCAAGTTCCTCAATACTGGTATTCCGTCGCAATTGTTGCAAAACAGGCCGGACATCAGGCAAGCGGAACTTGAGCTAAAGGCCGCTAAATTGAATATTGAAGTGGCCAGGGCAAATTTCTATCCGTCCCTTGGCATAAAAGCCGGGATAGGCTTTGATGCGTTCGCCATGCGCTATCTGGTCAATACCCCCGAGTCGCTGGCGGCCACGCTCGCTGGCGATTTGGTGGCGCCTTTGGTCAACAAGAATGCCATCATTGCCGAGTATAAAAACGCCAACGCGATGCAAGTGCAAGCGGCGTTCGAGTATGAACAAAGTATTATCAAGGCCTACACGGAAGTGTTGAACCAAATATCGAATATCGATAATCTGGGTAAAAACTATCAGCTTAAAAAATCCCAAGTTGACTCACTGGTCAAGTCGATAGACATATCCACCCAGTTGTTCAAATCCGCCCGTGCCGACTATTTGGACGTGCTGTTGACACAACGGGACGCGCTGGATGCCAAAAGAGAATTGATTGACACCAAGCAGAAGCAAATTAATGCCATGGTCGACCTTTACAAATCACTGGGTGGTGGCTGGCAATCGTAAGCCTCAACGTGTTTTTGGCAGGCAGGAGGATCGGGAGCGGCTCAACATGAAATACACCACCGGCGTGGCTACCAACGACAACAACACCGACAGCACCAATGCGCCTATGACAGCGATTGCCAAAGGTTTGAGCATGTCCGAACCAGCCCCGATGCCATAGGCCAAAGGCAACAGCCCTAGTGTGGCGGCCAAGGAGGTCATCAGCACTGGGCGCAAGCGCTGCCGCCCCGAGGCAAGTAATGCCTGTTCAAGAGTATCGCCTTGGTCAACAAGATGCTGGACTGAATCCAACATTAAAATGCCGTTTTTTGCCACCACGCCAATGCCAATGATCGCCCCCAGCAAAGACACGATATTGACCGATGTGCCGGTCAGGAACCAAGCCAGCACCGTGCCACATAACGCCAACAGGGAACCAAAAACAATGGCGACCGGCGGGTAAAAAGCACCGAATTCAATCAGCAATACGGTGAACACCAAAAAAACTGAAGCCAACAACACCAGAGTCAGGTTAAGGAAAGACTCCTGTTGTTGTTTGTACAGCCCTCCAAACTCCAGCACACCGGCTGGCAAACTAGGGTCTTGGCTCAGTTTGGCTTTGATTTCAGCAATGGCACTGCCCAAATCGCGGTTTTCCAACCGTGCCGAGACAGCAACCAATTGCCGTAAATCTTCACGATTGAGTTGCAATTGTCCTGGTTCGTTGACAATATCGGCAACTTGCGATAATTTCACTGTCCTGCCATCGGGCGAACGCAACGGCAATTCGCGCAAATCGGCAATTTGGTTGCTGGCCTCATGCTCCATACGCACACGAATGTTAATGACCCGATCACCTTCCAACACATAGGAGGCTTTTTGCCCCAGCATGGCAGTGCTGATAGCCAAGGCCACATCGTTGGTGGTCAGGCCAAAACGCAAGGCATCCAGCGGGCGTACTTTTAAGCTTAATGACGGGCCGGTGGTTTCCAAGCCATCAAATATATCCACCACACCGGCTATTTTGCCGAGTTCCTCTGCAATTTGCGGGGCTTTTTGCTTGAGCCATGCCACATCGGTGGAAAACAATTTGATTTCAATGGGTCGGGGCGACCATGTCAAATCGCCGATCAAGTCATTGAGGATACCGGCAAACTCCCAGTCTAGCCCAGGGACTTGCTGATGCAATTGTTGGCGCAATCCGGCGATAATTTCATCCGTTGTGCGGCTACGGTCAGCTTTTAATTTGACCAAAAAATCCCCGCTGTGGGCTTGAGAAATGCCCAGACCCAATTGTGCCCCAGTACGGCGCGAATAACTATCCAATTCTGGCAACCCATGCAGTAACTTTTCGGCTTGCTTAAGCTGGCGGTCAGTTTCGCTGAGATTAGTGCCCCACGGGGCATGGTAATCCAGCACAAAAGCCCCCTCATCCATAAACGGCAAGAACTCGCTATCCAACCGCCCATACAGCCAAATACCCATCGCCAGCACGGCGCAACAGGCCAGCATGACCTTTTTGGCATGGTGCAATGCCGAACGCAAGGCTTGTTCATAGAAATTTAACAGCCGTTGCAACCCATCCCGCTGCGGTGGCAAGCTGGGGCTGTGTTCCTGTTTGGGCAACTGTTTAGGTAGCCAAACCGCTGCCAAGGCAGGGATTAGCGTGACCGCCAACAGTAAAGAAGTGAGCAATGACACCACCATAGTGAGCGATAAGGCACGAAAAAAATTGCCCGCCACACCATCGAGAAATGCCAAGGGTATAAACACCACCACGGGCGTAAGCGTTGAAGCGAGTAGCGGCCTAAAAATATCAGCTAATGCTTGTTGCACTGCGGTCAGTTTTGCCACCCCGTGGTTGAGTTTGCTGTGGATAGCCTCAACCACCACAATGGCATCATCAATAATCAGGCCAATAGCAGCGGCAATGCCCCCTAATGTCATCAGGTTAAAACTCAGCCCCAGAACCCGCACCGCCAATAAAGTCACCAGCACAGTGGCGGGGATAACAGTGGCGGCAATCAAGGTTGCCCCCCAGTTGCGCAAAAACACATACAAAATGCAAACTGACAACAACAGCCCTATGACGATGGCTTCCCATACGCTTTGGATGGAATCGCCAACCAGCAAAGATTGGTCATAAAACACCTCGACCTGCATCCCGCGCGGCAAGCTTTTGCTTAATACCGCCAGTTCTTCCTTAAGTTGTTTGGCAATATCCAAGGTGCTGCCATTGGGCTGGCTATAGACGTTCAGCAAGACCGCCGGTTCGCCACGGGCGGTGACAATATTAAAAACCGGCTCCGGCGCGCGCTCAACACGGGCAAAATCTTTAATGCGCACGGGATGCCCGATAGCGGCAGGGGGTGGTACGGTAGCATTAGGTATAGCAGTAACGGTGGTGACAGTCAGGTTTTCAATATCAGCAATGGCACGGACACGACCATCCACCACGGTCAAATACAGCTGGTAATTTTCCTCCAACATCCCTGTAGGAGTGACTTGGTTGTTACGGATTAAGGCATCGGTGACTTGCGCGAGGCTTAAATTGACCGCCTGCAAACGCAACGGGTCAACAATGATATGGTATTCCGGTGCGCGTCCGCCGACAATGCCGACCCGTGCCACATTGGCAATACGCAACAAATGCGGTTGCAAATTATAACGGGCAGTTTCCCACAGTTCGGTCAATGCATAGTGCGGGCCGGTCAGGCTTAAACCGACCACCGGAAAAGCCGCGAAGGTCAGCCGCCACACCGCACCGTTGGCGGTGACCGGTAAAGATTTCTGCACCACTGCCAGCCGGCCTTGCACAAACAGCTCCGCTTGCACCATGTCGGTTTGCCAAGTGAAAAAAATATTGACCTCCGCCGTCCCCCGGCCGGTTTTGGAGCGCACCGTGGTGACACCGGGAATATCTTTGACGGCCTCCTCAATAGGCCGGGTGATAGTCGCCATCATTTCATTGGCAGGCATCACGCCGTTATCGACCAACACCACCACGCGGGGGAAATTAGTTTGCGGAAAAATCGACGACGGCATCCCCAGTGCCGCATAAGCGCCAGCCAAACACAGGGCCATACACAGAAAAAAAATGGCTTTATGGTGACGTATGGCAAATGCGGGGGCTGCGCTCATTTAAGCACCCGTATACGCGTTTCTGGCGGCAAACCGTAAGCACCTTCAGTCACCACCGTCATACCGGCTTGCAAACCAGTGCCGGACACTTCAATGACATCCCCCTCCTGCAAACCAGTGGTCACTGGCTGTTGTTTGGCATGATCGCCATCAACAATGGCGAGGGTTGCGGAATTTTCGGAATTTTCAGTCTTCACCACACTGGCAATTGGCACAGTCAAACGGTTGCGCCGTTGTTCGACTACGATACGGGCATGGACAAATTGCCCTGCCAACAAGCAGGGCTTTTGCGGACAAAGATTGGCACTGGGTGTGACACGCACCAATACCGTGTCGGTCATTGGGTCAATTTGCGGGCTAATATAGCTGATCAATCCGGTCGGGGGGTATTGGGGGTCACGGAGACCAATAGACACCGTTTGCCCCAAACGCAAATCCGCCGCTTCTTCGCTGGGCACATGCAGGGTAATGGCAAGGCGGTGCAATGCCAAGACATCCGCCAACACACTGCTGGGGGTAATGGCTTCGCCGACCTTAAAATGTAGGGCGGTCACCGTGCCTGATAATGGCGCGGTGATTGCCAATAAATCAGCTTGGGTTTGCGCGGCCTGTAAATCGGCGCGGGCTGTTTCCAACAGTTGTTGGGCATCGTCAACTAATTTACGCGAAATGCTTTCCCCAAGCTTAAGCTGCTGTTTACGAGAAATATTTTTTTCAGCAAATGCCACGGCAACTTGTGCTTTGGCAATTTGCCCCTGCACGGCACGGCTGTCCAAGCTGAACAGCAGATCACCTTGTCTGACCGCT
This sequence comes from uncultured Methylococcaceae bacterium, assembly GCA_903945605.1. Lineage (GTDB taxonomy): Bacteria > Pseudomonadota > Gammaproteobacteria > Methylococcales > Methylomonadaceae > Methylovulum. The sequence continues at coordinate 13,841 of CAJAWH010000138.1, forward strand.
TGGCCTTCTTGGCAATGCACTTGGCTAATAATGCCCGCCACGGGGGCGGCAACTTTCGCGCTTGCGGCTGGCTTGCCGTGGCGGGCAGGTTCAGGTTCGGCCAAGCCATAAGCCTGTACATAACGTTGCAACGTGGCAAGAGTAATCGTGCCAGTGCGTACTGCAACCTCTGTACTATCGGTTGGCCCGTCCGCCCATACGCCGCTTACAAAACAACAACCCATCCACCCTATCAAAAAATTCGTTGCCAAAACATGCTTCATTAGGGTGACTTCCTCAGTGCCGGTACTGACAGCACCGTTGCCATAACAGGTGATAAGGGCTGGCGTAGGGCTGTTTCCAGTGTGGCCAAGGTTTGCTGGCATTCAACCAGCACATCCAAACGTCCGCGCTCGGCCAGCAACCGTTCTAATTCGGCGACGTACACAGCATGGCTATCCAGTTCACCGGCCTGCAACAAGTCTTGAGCCAATTTTAGGTTTACCGTTCGATTTTGCAGTACCTGCTGGGCCGCTTGCCAGCGGACTTGCATCGCCAAGGTGCTGGCATGGGCGCGTTCAATTTCGCCCATGATACGCAATTGCAAGGCCTCAAAACGTTGTGCCGCTTCTTGCCGTTTGGCGGCCATTTCGGCAATCGGCCCTTGGTTTTGATTGAAAACAGGCAGTGGTATCGACCCAGCACCTATAGACCAACGGTTTTCTCCGGTATTATAGGTATAGCCGGGGTTAAGCTGATAATTGGGATATTGGTTAGCGATTTCCAATTGCAACGCCGATTGCGCTGCCGCGTAATCCGCCAAACTGGCCAACACATCGGGACGCTGGCGCAAAGCAAGCGCTTGCAATGACCCAGTGGCTGCGGCATTTAGATCAGGCTGTTGGGTAAATTCACCAAAATCCAAGCTAATGCCCGCCAATGCGGCAACCGGCACACCTAGGGCTGCGGCTAACAGCACGCAGCTATCGGCTTGTTTTTTTTGCGCCGCCGTCAAGGCCAGCTGGACTTGTTGCTTGCCTAATTGCGCCGCCAATAAATCTGTTTCGGCAATCTCCCCGGCACTCCGCTGTTGCTGCAACTGCCGGTCAATCGCCTGTTCCAGTTGCAACTGCTGTTGCAACAAGCGCACTATCTCGCGGGATGCATAAACATCCAGCAGGGCCAGCCGCAACCGCCCCCGCACCAACCAAGCCGCATCGGCTATACGTAGACTGGCGGCATCGGTCAAGTGTCGGCTTCGGTCGATGCGATAGCCACGCTTGCCCGCCGTTTCAATAGGAATGCTCAAAATACTGGCAAACAACCACGGCGGCGCAGATGCCAAGTTACTGACCCAGGTCGGGGTTACGCTTAGGGTAGGATTAGGGCGTTGCCCAGCGGTAATAATGGCGGCATCCGCCGATTCGGCTTGGGCGCGTGCCAAAGTAATGTCGGGATGGTAATACAACGCCGCCATGGTCAGCTTATCCAAATTCCACGGCGTACTGGCGGGCAGGTTGGCGTTGTTGATAAACGCTTGGAGTTGGCTATTATCCAAGCGCCGCGCCTGCAATTGCGCCCCCGAAGCCGCCGGATCCAAAGGACGCGACTGATAAGAGGCGCAACCCGTCAGCATTGCCAAACCAATCAAGGGTATCAATGGGTGCATAAAAGCCTGTCAGGATGAACCGAAGCCGAGGGTCTTTATAGGGTGGGATACGAAAAAACAAACAATCGCCTCCATTCTATCATGCCCGATCAATAGTCATCGGGCTGAATGGCGTTAGTCGTTGGTTCTGTGGTCATCTCTTTTAAACAATCCCGCCAACCAATAAAACCCTGCCATTACAGCCAATGCTTAGCCCAGCTCACTTATCTCAGCAACTATTTTTGTGTCGACACTTGAACCGTCTTAACATAAAATGTCCCTCACACTGGACATAGAACCGCAGCCAACAATAAGCTATGATAGCCCGCCGTCGGCAATACCCTCCTCTATGGAAATCCAAGAAACAACTTACCACCTCACCAAAGAAATGAGTTTGATCGTAGAAATAACGTCACCACCCGAAGCGTCCAGAAAAATATCCGCCCATTTAGGCGAAACATTACTGGAGGCCTTACGCCGCGAAGCCTTGCCGGTTTTATCAGTGTGCGGCGGCAAGGCGGCTTGTGGCACTTGTAGGATTAATGTCGACCCAAACGACTGGGAACGCTTACCGGCGGCAGAAACAAAAGAATTCGGACTACTGGCCCATTTACCCAACGTCGGCGAGTTTTCTCGCTTGTCTTGCCAGGTAAAACTAACCGAGGCAATGGACGGCCTTCGCATTAGCTTGATTTTGGCACCGAAGCCAATTCCCCGACCTGCGCCTACAGCACACGGTCAACAATAACTGTCACTATAATAAAATAACATCAAAGGAGTATAACACTGTGAGTGCATTACCATCTGAATTAGAAAATGTGGGTGAAGCTTTTGTAGTTGAAACCATGCTGGCGGTCAGAAATAAAACCCGGGCCGCCATCCATAAAATAGCCGCCGCTGTCAAGCCCGGTATGGTTGAAGAAGATGCCGTTGCAATGGCCCATGAGATATTGGCGGCACACGATATGCGGCGCGGCTGGCATGATGTCTATGTCCGTTTTGGGACGAACACCACCAAAACTTTCGGGGCAGATTCCGATCCCGGTATTGTGCTAGGGGATGACGATATATTTTTCATCGATATCGGCCCTGTGTGGGAGCAATGGGAAGGGGATGGCGGCGACACTTTTGTCACCGGCAACGACGCAAGCATGGCCAAAATCGCCCATGATGCCCGCGCCCTCTTTCATTTGGTAAGAAACAAATGGCAAACCGAAAAAGCCACCGGTGCAGCACTGTACGACTATGCCATTGCACAAGCACAAAGGTTGGGATGGGAACTCAATATGGACTTGTCCGGGCATCGCCTGTCAGAATTTCCACATGCCGCGCACTATGACGGCCCATTAGCAGACATTGATTTTTGTCCAGCGGCGTTGATCTGGGTACTGGAAATTCATATCAGGCATCCAGAGAAAAACTACGGTGCATTTTTTGAAGATATGCTACTGAATGACAGTTATTTCGAATAATTATAGCGGAACTCGAGGGCGATGATTGTACTGATACAACACCACCCTCGACTTTTTCCAATGTATGCAATTGAATTTTATAATAGCAAGTTGTCATTTAACAGCGACTCAAGTTAACAGTTGAGTTGCAATTAAGCCAGCAACCTGCCCAATAAAAATTAGAAATTGACGAACATTGATGCCATCAACAAATGGCGCATAGTGGCATTGTTATGGACAAGGTCATCCTGATACTGGTTCATATAGCCCAATTCAGTGCGCACCGTTTTATTAAACGCCCAGCCGAATCCGGCAAAGGCACGGTTTTGGTCAAACCCCGCTTGTCCGCCATATTGGGTGTCATTAAGGCGGATGAAAAACTCATCCCAAGCAACCAAGCTTAAACGCGGTTCAAATTCTAAAGGATGATTAAGCTTAATCATTTGGCGCGGACGGACACGCACTTGGTTACCCACCAAGAAATTGCTTTCCACCATTGTCCTGAATGTCACCGTACCGATACTGGTAGGTAATACATAACGGAACGCAGGCCAGACATCTTGTTGTGACACCAAGTCTTTACCGACCATTTGCGTCGGCAACCATGTGTAACCCGCCCAAACAGTGGCCCTGTCACTTAACGAATAGCCGAACGCTGTACGCACCATACCTTGATACCAATGGTTGAAATCACCATTAAAACGGGACTGGCCTTCCAGCCAAATCCGGGTCTTGGCTAATTTGGGGTCAACCACTTTTAAGCTGCCTTCGGCAACGGCCTGTAACCAACTGCCGGAGTCCTGCATCACATCATCCAATGCATGTGCTGTTGGCGACAAAGTGAGGGCGCATATGTTGGCAATGGCGGCAGCCATTAGTTTGCGGTTATGTTTATTCATTGTATTTTCCGTTATTGTATATGCTTAGGGTCATCATAATGACCTATAAGTACTTTTAAGGTGGCAATTGATAAAGCAATAATTAAGCCAAAAACAACACATTGATTATTGTTGGCTAATAATAAAGCTGGGCATTAATAGCCATTGGGAATGGTTTATATAAACCACTGCTGGTTGATATGGCCCGTTCACAGACAGGCTATTTACGGACACTTGGCCCTGTGATATTAACGCCATTACCCATATAAGCCAAGAAATATTCCAGATTGTTGGACTCTATCGACGATGATGGAAAAACAGGGGCTTTAATCTGTGCCAAGCATTCATTGAAACGGCGCTGCAATGTGCCCATTTCGCCCCACTTCAGACGATAAGTGGGCCAACTATTGGTGTGACCCAAGGCGGCGCTGAGAATTTCGCTACGCAGTTTTTTACCGGCATTTTGGACATGGCAGGTGGCGCAGGCAAAATTCAATTGCCCACGACGTTGGTAATAAAACGCCTTGCCCTGCTGGTAAGCCAGCAAGGCGCGAGGATCGTTGTCCGGTATCACGACACTAATGGGTTGCCCGCGCGAGGTGAATACCATATAAGCCAACAATTCCGCCATTGACCCTTTAAAAATATCCAACGGTAGCTCTCGATTGGCAATACGGCAATTATTTACGGCTTGTGCCAAAGTGACCACAGCACCTTTTTGGCTGTCCCAACGCGGATAATAGTGTGCTATGCCGATACCCCGCCGCTCAAAACAATCGCCATAATGCCGCCCGTTGTTAAAGGCTGTGCCAAACAACACTTGACCTTGCTCAAGTGCCGGTTGATAGGGGGGAAATTCTTCAATTGCCAACCAAGAACTGCGGGCTATGACATCAATGGCATAAACCCCATTGCCATAATCTTGCAATTGCAGCTGCGGAAAAAGCCGTTGGTAATACTGCCTAAGCTGGTGTTGATCCTCGGATGGGCCGGCCTGCACGGGCAATGCCATCCACAACAGGCAGCCTAGCCAAAACGCGCGATTATTTGACCGTCTCGCTAGCACTATCGTGTTGCCCCCTGTTGTCTGACCAGTCTACACTGATGGTGTCACCCAATTGCCCGCCGTTGAGCATAAAAGCAAAATAAGGGTCTTTAGAAATACCCGATCCCATATCGGCCTGCACAATAACCTCACCGTTATGGAGCACTGTCATGGTTTGGATAAAATGCGCAGCAAGGCTTTGTTGCGTTTGCGGCTCCAATGTCCGCCCCGTTTCCATGGGATGAACAATCAGGATTCTGATTTGGATGGCCTCGCCAAGTAGCTTGGCACGGATTTTTATACTGGACATATCAACCGCCACAGCCGCCAATGGTGACTTTCACAGTTGTGCTGGCCTTATACAAGCCCGCTGCCGTTTCGGCAATTACCCAAACATCACTGGTTTGGGCCATCTTTACACGGGCTGACACAACTGCCTGCATCTTTTCGGATAGGGCAAATTCGGCAACCAGTGGCACGGGATTTTTCTCCACCAACAGGTAAATTTTTTGCACTGCTGGCAAAGCAACGTTGACAGTGACCGGCACCACCGCACCGTTTTCGGCAATCAAGGGGACATTTATGTCTATTTGATCGCTGGGTTCAATCATGGTATCGTTGAATAGCTGCTTAAGCGTGGCATCCAGCGGGCTAGCGGCATAATGCGCTTCCGGCCAACGCGCGTAGGCCAATGGCAAAGGCAAGCAGACAGCCGCCAGCAAGCCCGTTAACTGTCTAAAAAACTGCCTACGCTTATACGATAGGGCCATGATAATTTGCCTCGCTCAACCCACTGCACAACTGTTGCCATTGGCACCACGCCAGTTAGTGGTTATAACGCGCCAACACTTGACGCACATAATTTTGCGTTTCTTGATAAGGGGGAATGGTGTAATTGTATTTGACCACGGCATTCTCACCTGCATTATAAGCCGCTATCGCCAAATCAATGTTGGGGTGGAACATATCCAACAAATCCCGCAAATAACGGGCGCCGCCATGGATATTCTGTACAGGGTCGTTACGGTCAACAACGCCGTAGCGTTCCGCTGTGCCCGGCATCAACTGCATTAGGCCAACCGCACCCGCCGGAGACACTGCATTGGCATTATAAGCCGATTCGGTTTGAATAACGGCATGAAGCAATTTTTCATCGAGTTGGTAGCGTTCGGCAACATCGGCAATCAAATCGTTGAATTGCCATTTACCAGTATCAGCGCTGCCATACGAAGGCAACGGCAATGGCAGCGGACGGGATATTAGTGGAGCGGGCGTACCGCCAAATTTATAAAAATTGCCAGTGGATTTGACCGGTTGCGGCGTGTAACCGACCTCAATTTTAGTCTTGCTTAGCAGGTGGTATTGCGGCAATGGCTCATCAGAATAATGCAGTCCGCCATTACCATCCAGATATTTGTAAAGATAGGCAATTTTTTTGACCGTCGCCATTTTGGCCGGGGCCGGCACAGGGGTATTGAAACCGTTATAAGGCCTATTGCCATAATAAGTCTGACCATTGGCTGTGGTTTTATAAATTTCCGCCCAGCTGGTTTGCGCCACGCTGAATGCAATAACCATAATGCCGATTTTGTGCATAAGCATAACCCGCTATGGCGGGGTGACCGTCACCAAACTGGCGGCTTGACCAGCTAACCGGAGTGCCTCATCGGTACTATCGGCACTGGCCAAGGCCACGCCCATACGCCGGTTGACAAATGCCTCAGGCTTGCCAAACAAGCGGATTGCACTGCCCGGCACTGCCAAAGCTTGCGCCAAGCCTTGATAGCCCACCCCTTGGGCAGCAATGCCGCCCAAAATAACGGCACTGGCGCCGGCTTGCAGCAAACGCGTGTCAACCGGCAGGCCCAAAATAGCCCGGGCATGCAACTCAAATTCGTTCTGCCGTTGCGTCACCATGGTCACCATGCCGGTGTCATGCGGCCTTGGGCTGACTTCACTAAACCACACCTGATCGCCATCAACAAACAACTCCACGCCAAACAAGCCCAACCCGCCAATAGCCGAGGTGATGGTCCGGGCAATCGCTTGGGCACGCGCCAGTGCCGCCGCCGACATGGCCTGTGGTTGCCAGCTCTGCCGATAATCCCCGTGTTCCTGCACGTGGCCTATCGGTTCGCAAAAACAAGTGTCCACTTCCCCCTGCGCGTTTAAGGCGCGCACAGTCAATAAGGTGATTTCAAAATCAAAATCAATCTTAGCCTCCACGATCACTTTGCCGGTATCGACGCGCCCGCTGCTTTTGGCGTAATCCCAAGCCGCCGCCAGTTCATCAGCACATTTCACCATCGACTGGCCTTTACCGGAAGATGACATGGTCGGCTTGACAAAACACGGATAACCAATGCCTTGGTCAACTGCGGCTTGCAATGCTGCAAAAGATTCGGCAAACGCGTAGCGTGAGGTGGGCAAGCCCAATTGCTCCGCCGCCAAGCTCCTGATACCCTCGCGGTTCATGGTCAACTGGATAGCACGAGCATTGGGCACGACAGTAGAAACCCCCTGCGCTTCAATCTCCGCCAATGCCACCGTGGCTATCGCTTCTATTTCGGGGATAATGAAAGTGGGCTGCTCCACGGCAATCAAGGCTTTGACAACAGCGGCATCGGTCATATCAATGACGTAATTGCGGTGCGCCACCGCATGGGCAGGGGCATGGGCATAGCGGTCAACGGCAACCACCTCCACACCGTAGCGTTGCAGGCAAATGGCCAGCTCTTTACCCAATTCACCACTACCCAACAACAATGCTTTGGTGGCGTTATCCGTTAATGGTGTTCCGATTATCACTGCGAACCTGCCAGATAGTTATCGATATCAGCCTTGGAGAAACCAATTTTTTTGGCAACCCGGTCGGCGTGGCTGACGCGGGAAATGCCCGGCACCAGCTTGAAGGTCGGCAAGTCGTCGGCAAATTCCACTTGCTTGGCCATACCTAATCGTTTTTTTGCAAACACATCAACCAATTGGTGGTTATGGGTAATCAGCAGGGTACTGTTGCCCTTGCGGTAAAAGCCATCCAACACCGTCTCAGAAGATGCCATTTTTTCCTCAAAGGTCGTGCCTTCGGACATTTCATCCAATACCACCAGACTTTTTGCCGTGGTGGCCAAAAATATCTCTTTCGTGCGCTTAAGCTCCGCACCAAAACGACCTTCGCCATCATCTAAGTGACTAATTTCAGGGGCTTGGTAAAAAATACGGTCAGCCACCGTCAGTGTCGCCGCTTGCGCGGGCACAAAACAACCGGTCTGTGCCAGCACTTGAATTTGTGCAACCGTTTTGCAAAATGCCGTCTTGCCGCCACTATTGGGGCCGGTGATAAATACCAGCTTTTCATCATCCAAGTCAAAATCATTGCCAACATAAGCAGGGTTTTGTTTGCCTAACACCGGATTGACCGCACCGGCCAGGTTAATCCGGTGATGATCTGCCTCAAGCAAACTTGGCAACACTGTAGCATGGCCAAAATTTTCGGCAAATTTGATAAACGACAATAGCTCATCCACCTGCCCTAACGCTTCCAAAGCCGCTCCCACTTGCGGCGATTGCCGATACTCCGCTCGTAACGGAATAATGCATTGGTCGCGGTCAAACCCGCCAATCAGGGGCAAGCTAAGCAACAATAAAGGGCTTAAAAAAATGGCCTCATCAGGAATGGCGGCGAGCAAACCATCCGGCACGAAAGCCTTGACCAAGCCGTACACTAGCACCGCCAATGCCAGTAGCAACGGCTTGAACAGTCGCGGCACAAAAATTATGGCTGGGCTAAACTTGCCTTGCTGCTCCAGCTTACTTTTAATGCCGTTTTCAGTCAGATACACGGGGTCTTGCATCAATGAACTGGCACGCGTGCCAACAAAACTTTGCACCTTGTCAAACACGCCTTGTAAATAAGTACTGTCCGGCTTGTCAATAGACAGCAGTCCTTGCGTCCATTCGTTCATAAACTTTACGCCGCGCCGATAATGGCTATAACCGTAACCATCAATAACCGGATGCGCCCGCTCAACCGTACTAAGCGAATGGCCAAATTGGCTGAACAACAACGCATAAAAATGCTGCTCTTGCCCGGCAACCTGCTGCAACACATTTTCCAATGCAGCCTTCAGCTCCGGCTTGGCCTGCAATTCTGCAACCGCCGCCTGCTTGGCACGAATGGCCTCGGTATCCGCACTCGGCTGTGTCAAAGAGCGGTATAACACTGCCTGCCCTATCGTGGTCGAAGCATGATTGACGGCCTCGAACAGCTTATCAATCTCAATCACACTCGCCGCACCAGCATCAATGACCCCTTCGCCGGTGGGCAAAGGGTGACAAGCTTTGCTGTCCGGCCAGTGGCTGTCCCAAATTTGTAATAATGGTTTCATGGGGATGACCAAGGATTAATTAAGAAGTATCAATTAACGATTAATTTTCGTAAAAAACAGAACTGTCACACATAGTGCGCCACTAACCCGGCCAGCACCTGCACATGGGCATCGCTGTCGTTCAGGCAGGGCAAGTAACGGTAATCGGTACCGCCAGCTTCCATAAACACGGCCTTGTTTTCCCCGGCAATCTCTTCCAGTGTTTCCAAACAATCCACCGCAAAACCTGGGCAAACCACATCAACCGACTGGACGCCCTGACCTGGCAAAGCTGCCAACGTGTCGGCACAATAAGGCTTCAGCCATTCGGCCTTGCCAAAACGGGACTGGAACACCATCTGCCATTGCTGCTCTTGCAAGCCCAACTGCTCGGCAATCAACTGTGCAGTGCGCTGGCATTGATGGAAATACGGGTCGCCCCATTGCGTCAACTGCTCAGGCAAACCGTGGAAAGACATCAACAGCAACTGGTTTTTGCCCTGATCGCGCCACGCTTGGTCAATGCTATTGGCAATAGCATTAATATAGCCGCTATTGTTGTGGTAATCACTGACAAAATGGACAGTAGGCAGATGCCGCCAGCGGTTCAGCTCCTGCACCAAATCATCATAAACCGACGCACTGGTGGTGGAGGAATATTGCGGATACAACGGCAGCACCACCACATTATCCACACCCTGATCTTTAAAGCCACGCAAGCGTGAGGCAATGGATGGCTCGCCATAGCGCATCGCATAATCGACCACCACACCAGCACTGCCAATCTCGGTAGCCAGCTTTTCGGTCAACTGTCGGGTCAAGAAAGCCAGTGGCGAGCCTTTTTCTGCATCCCAAACTTGCTGGTAAGCATGAGCCGACTTGGCGGGCCGGAACGGCAACACCGCCCCATGCAGAATAAGCCACCATATCGGCCGGGGAATATTCACCACCCGTGGGTCCCACAAGAAATCTTTCAGGAATTTACGCACAGCGGCGGCGGTGGGTGCAGTAGGTGAACCCAAGTTAGCCAGCAAGACAGCAGTTTTTTGGCCCATATCGCTTATCGGTTAATTAAGTTTAAAAATTCCGAACGGGTACTGATGTGTTTGCGGAAAATGCCCGTCATCACCGATGTGGTCATCACCGAATTTTGTTTTTCCACACCCCGCATCATCATGCACATGTGCTTGGCCTCAATCACCACCGCCACACCGCGTGCACCTATCGACAACTCAATGGCATCAGCAATTTGCTTGGTCAGCTTCTCTTGGATTTGCAGGCGACGGGCATACATGTCAACAATGCGCGCCACTTTGGACAAACCCAGCACCTTACCCTGCGGCAAATAACCGACATGACATTTGCCAATAAACGGCAACAAATGGTGTTCGCACAAAGAAAAAAGCTCTATGTCTTTGACAATCACCATATCTTCGGTTTCTGCTGTAAAAATAGCACCGTTCAATACCTCTTCCAAGGATTTATGATAACCATTGTTCAAAAATTGAAACGCCTTGGCGGCCCGTTTAGGCGTATCCACTAAACCTTCACGGGTCAAATCTTCCCCGATGGCCTGGATAATATTGGCGAAATGTTCTTCCACTTTATAGTTTCCCTGTCATAAAAAATAACTTAAGAGTATAACATCATTGGCTTGTGAACCTTAACGCTTCCCGCACCACATTGATATCCGCCCCTGGCCTACCGACATTTTCGCTTAAATGCCGCCGCCAGCCGCGTGCGCCCGGCTCACCATGGAACAAGCCCAAAGTATGCCGCGTCACTGTGTTCAGGCGCAGGCCGTCGCCCAACTGTAGACCAATATAAGGCAATAATTGTTCTACCGCTTCGTAGCGGGTGACCGGCTCCACGTCCGCGCCAAAAATACGCCTGTCCACCTCAGCCAGCACATAAGGGTTCTGGTAAGCCTCACGCCCCACCATAACGCCATCGACGTGTTGCAAATGGGTTTCAGCTTGAGCCAGTGAAGTGACACCGCCATTTAATATAAATTCCAGCTGCGGAAAGTCAATTTTTAACTGATAAACCACTTCATAACGCAACGGTGGAATTTCACGGTTTTGTTTAGGCGACAAGCCCTTCAACCATGCTTTGCGGGCATGGACAATGAACGTTTGGCAGCCGGCACTGGCTACAGTCGCTATGAAATGCGCCAATTCCTCATAAGAATCTTGGTCATCAATGCCAATACGCGATTTTACTGTCACCGGCAACTCCGTTGCCTGGCACATTGCCGCCACACACTCTGCCACCAGCTCCGGCTCCGCCATCAAACACGCACCAAAACGACCATTTTGCACGCGGTCGCTCGGGCAACCCACGTTCAAGTTCACCTCGTCATAACCATAATCTTCCGCCATTTTTGCACACCACCCCAATTCCCGTGGGTTACTGCCGCCCAACTGCAAAGCCAATGGATGTTCCTCAGCATTAAACTGCAAAAAACGCTGCCGATCACCATGGATTAAAGCCCCCGTAGTCACCATTTCGGTATACAACAGGGCATGGCGCGACAACAAGCGATGGAAATAGCGGCAATGCCGGTCCGTCCAATCCATCATCGGGGCAACGCTGAAGCGTCTGTCAAGTTTATGGGGGGTTATCATGGGTGGTTGATTCGACACTGAAGTACAATCGAAATGAGGCGAAACTGAGAGGGGAGCCGTTATAACCGGTGCGGCGAAGAAAGTAAAACCGTAAAACGCAAAATAGGTGGATGCACGCTAAGGCGATCCACCCACAACTCAGCCAATGTTATGCGGGGAGCAGGCCATAAAACCTGCTTGACCGCACAATGCGCTGAATTTATTCTGATGCCCCATACTCCTGCACCGACATACCAGAAGATTTAGAATGCAATGCCAATGCAGTTCGCAATTCCTGTGGCAATCTTTGTTCATCTGATTGCAAGTAGGTTCTGTTGCCACAGGACAAATCGTGTTGTTGATTTCGGGCTTCTTGAGCCAACACTGCGGCATTGAACTGATCAATATCCTGGTTTAATTTAACGTTAGCCGCATGTAACTGCGCGACGCGCTGATTGAAGTTATGCAATTTTGAAGTATCTTTGCCATTTAGCTTGTCACCTTCCAACTCAATTGCAGCATTTTGATTTGCCAATTGTTCCTTACGCTGATCAAGCTTGGTGTTTTGTAACAGCAACCCCTCGGCACCTTTATCCAAAACAATCACTGCATTCGCACAATCCGTCAATTCCTCAAAAGTCATCAGCTTGACACCCAACATGCCACCCTTTTGAAAACTGGGGCTGCTGGCCTGTAATGTCGCACTATCAGTGCCTGATTTCCCACTGCCGGCAACCGACCCAGTTTTTGGCGGGGCCGTCTGGCAAGCCGATAGGCAACTGGCAATAATGACAAACAACAAAAAAGTGGCTTTGTTCATAGCATTCTCCAACATATTGTTAAACGATTGTTTAGTTAAAGCAAACTACTGTTCAGAAAAATCAGAAAAATGCCGCCACGAAGAGCTTCATGGCAACCTACACGGCATTAGCCCCGTTGCGCTGGATGACCTAACGGTGAATGCACCCAGCCTATTGATTCAGTCACAATTTTTACTGCCAATTGCCGATCAGAACAAACGGTGACCAGTAATAGGGATGATGAAATTCATGGGACTGGATCATGGCCACCTGTGCCTGTTGCATGGCCTGCGCCTTACTTAACGAATTGTTTAAACCACTATAAAACGTTTTCATAAACTGCAATGCCGCGGCATCATCAATCGACCATAAACTACCAACTGCTGACAGCGCATTGCTTTTAACAGCAAGCCCACTAAACCCCAATAACATCCTATCATTACCTTCAGCCGTTTCACAGGCGCTCAAAGTCAGCAATTCAATCGGATTTTGCTTAAGGTTCTTGTTTTTCAGGGTATCATCAAAATCTTGAAAAGATATGTTTTTATCATAAGCCATCACAAAGCTATCTTTGATGTTTTTACCAAAATAGCCATGCGAGGCAAGATGGACGTTAGCATATTTTGCACTTTCCAAATCTGTTTTGAAAGTATCGGCAGTAAAGGTCTTATTCAGCAGCAGCTGCGATTTTCCCATACTGGCAATCTTATTGACCTCTGTTTCAACACTAGGCAGGCTTAATGAATCCACCAAGTGTTTTCGGTTCGATTGCCGACTTTTTTCAGATTCCTTCTCGGATAGGGTTTCCGAGCTGACACCCGCCAAATTGGCAGCAATATTAGACGGCAATTGGTCGATAGACGGGCCATCCGGCCTACTGATGCCGGCAATCAAGGTTTCCCTATTTTGGTTGGCGGCTTTGGGACGGAACAAGTTATCCAAATCCAGTTCAGGTAATGTCACAATTGCCTGTTGTTCAACGGCAAAATGCTTGCCATCATATAATGCCGAAATGGGCATTCCGCGAACAGACCTATCAGGTACATAGATGATGGTCTGTGTTTTCAACTGTTGCAACTCAGCCCGAACAGGCGCCAAAAACCACTGGTTCAATTGTTTTGCAGCGGGCTTATAGTTCTTACCGTTTTGCAATGCTGAAACCAATGCCGCTGACTGCCGTTGGATATCATCTGCCGAAACATTCACAGTATGGTGATAATATTTATCGCCACTTTTTAGAATCAGCACTAAGCGGTCTTTAAAAATAATCGGGTATAACAGCGCAGTATTGGGATACGATTGGTGAGTCCAATCGCCATGCTTTTCAGTAAGGTTAGAACAACGGCTTAACAGGTAATCCTGCATGTCGGCATTTTTTACCACCTCCATGCTGTTAATTGCCGCCAGCATGGTCGCTTCACCGGAAGCCGCATTAGTTTTATTGGTCGATAACAACAACAGATCAACATAGCCCCTGTAAACCGGATCAATCAACACCTCCACCGAAGACTGGCCACTGGGCAGATTGATGGGCAACTCGTTTTTAATCGCACCAAGCGTGGCAACGGCTTCCGTATACGCCTGCAATGCCCCTGAAATATTGCCTTGCCGCTTTAAGCTGTCGCCTTTCAATCGATTAAGCTTAACCAAAAGTTCACTTGCCCGCATCTCAGAAGCCAACGCAAAACCCTGATCCACCAAAACCAATACATCCTCATAGCGTGCCTGCTGATAATACAAACGTGCCAAAGCAATCAATGATTCAGCTTGAAAGCGCTTATCTTTATTGGCTATAGCTGCTAATTGGGCAGCACTGATTGCGTGGTAAGCTTTGTCTGCCCAAAGCGGCTGTTCTGCCAGCGGTGAACCATTCAAAGCAGAATCCAAAACCCATTCAGCCCACTGCAACAGTAGCCTTGCTTTGGCATAACCATCAGGCAAAGCAGCAATTTTGTCGGCTATTGCTGCCGGTTGAACGTTTTGATCGCTTGCTTGTTGCAAAAGAATCCCGGCTTCCAGATCATGAAAAGCATTTGCCTTAGCCTGTTCAAGAGCCGCATTAAAATAAAACGAAGCCCTGTCATCCGCGCCCAGGGTACGGTACAAAGTTCCCAAATACTCACCCGCCAAGGCATGCAGATAGGAGTTGCCCTTAGCGGATTTTTCATAAGCTTCTTTTAATTGCTGTTCCGCCGCCTCGGTATTATTAAGCAACAATGCGTTATAACCAGAAGCCGTCAAAGCCGGCAAATAAACATCTGGCTGCCCCGCCGCTTCTTTTAATGCCTTGTCAAAATTATCCTGTGCTTCCTGCAACTGACCGCTATCACGCAACAGCTCACCTTGCTGCACCCACTCCGTAATCTGGTTGCCAGACGATGCCGAATAAGCCGGTTGGCTCCATACCAAGGCTGTCACAACAGCAAAGCCAACGGCAGTGATTTTCATTTTATTTGCTTTAATGATACTGGTCATGGCTAGCCACCTTAAAATGCGTTCATATTGACGCGGAAATGAATCCCATCATCTTGAATATCGTGGGGAAGCGTATTTTTTTGGGGGTTATTGACCGATGCAATGGCATGTGCCCAATAAAAATCAGTGCTCAATTTTTGGTATTTCCAGTTAAAACCAACCCCCACTGAATGCAGATAGTCGGTCGGCATTTTGCTGGTGATACTGGTGGGGTTGTTCCACGCACCGCCATAATCCATAAAGGGCACTAAAAACAAACTGCCCTTGTCCGCCATTGCCGCCGTTAATAGTGGATACTTAAATTCCAAACTGGCGTTAAAACCGTTATCACGGACATAAGTGTTCTCCCGGTAACCGCGCACGGTATACGCGCCACCGACTGAATAGCGTTCTTGGTTTAATAAAGGTGAATCCGATAGCTGGATATTAGCTTTTAAAACCACCGCCGCACCATTGTCCAGCACTTTTTGGCTGAACATACTTTGCCCCAACCAGCTAAAAAACTGCCCGCTTTGCTGCCCCGGATTGGTCGTGGCCCCCAATGCATTAAGCCCGGCATTAAAAGTCGACCAGAAAACGCCATTGTTAGAATCGCCTCTATGGGAATAATGCTGGGACATGCGCAGCACTGTTGCTTGCGTGTTACAGTCATTAATACCTGGCGTTGTCGATATACAATTATTGGCCAAAGTGGTGCGGTTTTGCCGCACTACAAAATTGAGACCTAAGGTCAATTCATCCTTAAAAGTCCGATAAACAGGATGGGCAATGCCAGCATCGTAACCAATAATATTGCTATTGATATTCAGCACATTAAGCGGTGCTTCAATAATATTGCTGTAAGTGCTGCTGTAACGGAAACTGACTCGGGTGTCGTGGGCGCTGACCGGCACCGCAATGCCAGTGTTGTAACCGGTCGAACCGCCGTTGATGCTGACCTGCCCATCGATATGTTCGCCCATTTTCAGCAAGTTATCGACCCAACCACCCATACGACCGGTCACTTCACCCACCGAAGGCGTTTGGTAGTTGTCGGTGCCTGCGTACATTTGATAGGGCCTGGCTCGGGTCACAGTAACATCCAGGGTGGCTTCACCTAAGTTTTTGCCCGGCAGCAAACGCCCATTTAAGCGTTCAATCAGCGGATTGCCCAACAACAAACGGTAGCTGTCCTGAAGCTTGTTGACGTTCAACGGGTCACCACTACCCAAAATCAAACGGTCACGAAGATAGCTTTCGGGCAAACGGCCTTGGCCATTTTGCTTGACCTCGGTCAACTTGCCTTCAATAATGGTGAGTTTAAGCAGGCCACTGGCCAGCGATTGGTTATTGATGACCGCCCCTGAATTCACATAGCCTTTTTCAACATAAAACAAGGAAATTTTGCGCCGCAATGTTTCAAAATCCGCCGCTGTCAAAGGACGGTTGAGATACGGCTGGGCGAGAGCCTCCAGTTCTTGCGTAGGTATGGCTGAATTGCCTGCAAACTGGACTGATTTGATAACCAGCGTTTTACCGATACCATTCAATACACTAGGTCTGGACACTTGCGGCAATTGGAAACCATTGCCTGGTTTGGCGGGCATCATTTGTTGCACCTGTGCTGGTTGCTGGGCGCGGGTAGGGTCATTGCTGATAATCGGCGCATCATCCGCGTAAGCCAATGGCATGACCAAACCTAGCAAGCCTATCCAGCAATGGGTCTTATTGGCCTTCAACGGAATTAAACCTTTTGCCACTGGAGCATGACTGGCCTTGGCCCGCGTCAAGGTGCTTGATGTTTTGTTCTTCATAATGGATGCCTTGAATATTTATAAACCGGTAAATGTAAAACCAATTCCTTAACCCTTTGTGCAACTGCCGGGGCTTTTAGTGGGCAAAACTGCCAATACCAGTGGCTCAGGATTTGCCATTACTGTATTCAATGGCTTGCCTTTCAACCTTAAATCTTTGCCGTTCGGAAATACAGAAAATGGCAGTTGTTTTTCAAATTGCAGCATTACCCCTTGCGTGTTCATTATTTCTAACGTGCTGCCCTGACCTTGATTGCAAGGGCCGGATAGCTCAGGCAAAGATAATGGGCGGCTCACGACTGTTTGTAATGCCGCAATCAAGCCACCGGGCTGAGGGCTGGCTACTGAATTGACCAAGACGTTACCCGCTGCCAAAGGTTGGATGCTCTCCGCTTGACCAGGCGATAAAATAAAGAAGTAGTTGGTCGGTGCCGTATAGAGGGCGTTGTAATTATTGGCAGAAAGTGCGAATTTGCCGTTTTCACTGCCAATTTTATTACCCGTGGTGTTATTAAAATCTACCGTGAAATAAACTGTCTTACCTTTTAAATAATCAGGTAAGCCTGCTGTATAAGGCTGATTTGCACTGATATGCTGCACCCCTAAATTTCCACCTGCCAACACAGTTGATTGACCGTTAAGATTTAACAGCACCGGATTGTTTTCATAATAACTGGTGGCTTGTGTTGTACTTGGCGCAATATTGACCGGAAGATTAGGGGCGATATCGATTGTTCCTGTGCTTCTGATGCTGCTGTCAGTCAGGGTGATAGCTTTGGCGTTTAAGGTCAGTCCGTATGTTGGCAAAGCGTTGCCGCCAACAACCGTATCCGCTCCCCCTAAAATTTGGCTGCCATGAGTCAAATCAATTGTACCCCCTGCTAAAACCGCTAAGGTTTGGACGGCAGATTGCGCGGGAGTGGAGGCACTGGTGATAGTGCCGCCAGTCATCTCAATATTGCCTGTTGCACTAACGGTTGATGCCCCTTGAATAACGCCGCTATTGTCCAGATTATTGGCCGCCGTTACATTGCCAGTTATTGTCCCGTTATTAATGATGTCGGCGTTATACAAACTGACTGCGCTGCCGCCAATCCATGCTCCGGCATCATTGGTCAGCGTAGCGGCACCACTGGCAGTAGCTACGGTCGATGCCCTTACTAAGAAGCCCCCCCCCTGCATACCCGAAGTGGCCATGCCATCAATTTTGCCATTATTGGTCAAGTAACTGCCAGCACTGGCATTGCCGGTGATTTCCTTGACCAAATTTGCCTCTCCGGCAGCACTGTTGTTCACTAAATATCCGATGGATGCTATCGCGTTGCCTTTGATCAAGCCGTCGTTGGTCAGGTTGCCGGTGGCCGCCAACGCAACATTGGCGTGGCCCAATGTGCCTATGCTGCCGCTGTTGTCCAGGTTGCCGTTGGCGGCGGTCGCGTTGCCGGTGATGGCGCCGCTGTTGACCAGGGTGTCCGCCGTGCTGGCGACCGTGGCGGCGGCTA
>CAJAWH010000139.1 GCA_903945605.1 uncultured Methylococcaceae bacterium
GCGCTGTCAGGCATAACCAGCCAGCCTTTTTTTACCGGTCACGCACTCGTAAATGAGTGATTTTTTATAGGCTTGCAAGGTGCTGATCTGTTGGTTCAGGTTAGCTTTCAGGGTGTCTAGGCGTTGGGTTTCTTGGTCTAGGTGGTTGGCTATGGCTTGTTGTTCGGCAACAGGGGGGAGCATTGTATGCAATGATTTAAAGTCCCTATCATCAACAGACGGATAACCAACACCTTTTGCAACCGATTCAAAATATTGCTTTGAATTTACGGACAGTAAAAAATAATAGGCAAATTTGTTATCCAGCAAATGCGTAAACTTAGTATTAACCACATAAAAACCTGTTGAACAAACCAAGTTTGATTCATCACGTTCAATATAAGCAATTGCTTGTAAATTCGGCCTTACTGAGGAAATTATCGTATCGCCTGGAAAAACCCTTCGCTTTGCCCTTGATGGCGCTGCAGAAAATTCAATTTCTTCAATTGCCTGATCTGAAACAATGCCTTGGCTATTTACATTCGATATTTCAATATATTGCAGCAAATAATCATCTGGTGTTTTGGCATCCAATGTGTTTTCATTGATATTTGCAATATCCTTCAACCTTTCAATACGCCACCCTAACGGAATATCACCCAACCACTCCACACCCGAACCAACCAACGGCACGGTGGCATCCAAGCCTTTAGTGACCGCCTGATAAATGACCGACTGGCGCAAGGCATCCAGCGTTTTGATTTGTTGCTGCTTGATGGTGATAACCGCATCCAGCTTGCCGCATTGTTGGTCTAAATAGTGGGCTATGGCTTGTTGTTCTTTTCTGGAAGGCAAACCTAATTTGAATAATTTCAGATCTTTAAAATTCAAGCCTTCTCTTGACGAGCCGCGAAAACTAGAAAATATTTGCGACTGTCCAATATTAGACATCATGAAATAATGTAAAAATTTATATAGAATTTGACGGCTAGGGCGAATAATACATACATGCTGGTTTACATTTGCCTCTTTAAATCCACACTCTTTCGCAAAATAAAAACATCGGCCTATTGATGCCCCAGTAACATTTAATAGAATATCATTATTTTTTACATGACTACCTTTCATTTCTTGGTGCGTTTCTTCAGAAATAAAAGCAACATCATCAAGTGCTAAACCGTAAAAATGTATATTTTGACTCCTGAATAATGGAATCCCTCTTTCTAAATAAACAGTTGCCCCTCCTTTTGGAGTGACACCACTTCCAATTTTTAAAGAAATGTCACCAAGCCTTCTTAGTTGCCACCCCTCTGGCATAGATTTAATCCATTGCACTACGCTATCTTGCATCACTCGGTCATCCATCGCCTTAGCAGTGCCGATTTTCATAACCTGTTTGTCCTTGATTGATGTTATAGACCACTTTCTTGATTGACAATATACCATTTTGGTATATTATAACCGTTATGCATGTTATATCAAAACCCGCCCTTATTGCGTTCTGGACAAAATATCCTGATGCTAAAAAACCTTTGGAGGTTTGGTATCTTGTTATGGAAAAAAGCACATTTTCTGACTTCAATGGGTTGCGGGCAAGTTTTGCCAGTGCCGACTATGTGGACGGCCTGACAGTATTCAACATAGGCGGCAACAAGTATAGGCTGATTGCTTCCATCCACTATAACCGCCAAAAGGTTTATATCCGCAATGTGTTGACGCATTCAGAATATGACCGCGAGGCTTGGAAGCGGGGGCTACAATGAACAACAACATAAGCATGGCAACATCACAAGCCATTCTTGATGCTTGGCTACCGTTTAAAACAGCCATGGGCGTCACTTCAGTCCATAGCGAAGCGGATTATGAACGGGCAACCGCCACCCTAAACCTATTGCTTGAAGCCATTGGCGATAATGAAAACCACCCCTTGGCTGAAGTGCTGGACTATCTTGCCGGACAACTCAAAGCCTACGAGGATGAACGCTTTTTAATCCCCCAAGCAGAACCCCGTGCTGTGCTGGCTTTTTTTATGCAACAGCACCAGTTACGCCAAGAAGATTTAAGCGATTGTGCGCCGCAAAGCCGCCTATCTGAAATTTTGGCGGGCAAACGTGCCATCAGTAAAGCCATGGCAAAACGTCTTGCCCATCGTTTTAATGTCTCTTGTGATGTGTTCCTCTAACCCCCACGCCTCCAGCACCTAACCCGCCAAACTTTTCAACAAACTCACCGCTTGCTGTTCCAGTGCCCAAAATTCCGCCAACAGCTCAGCGGTGGGTTTGGGGGCTTGGTATTGGTAAAAATATTTGTTGGGCAAAATCTCGTAGCCCAGTTGCGGGCTGTCTTGCCAACGGAATCGCCCCAATCCATTCAACCCCGCTATCTTGCATTACGCCGTCATCCATCACCGCACTAGGCATTGTCCCAAGCCTGCTGTGCTTTTGCAGATAAAGACTCAACGGATTCATCCACCCAGAGGTTTTTTTGCCATTCGGTGTAGTCGAATTTATCACGCTTAATCAGCATAATAAACCGTTCGGCATCAACCATGCCTAAGGTGGAAAAAATGCTTTGGAAGCCAGTGTTAATGATTTCGTTGTCGGTCTTCATGGTGGTTGTCCTCTGCTATAAATCTTAACGGGTTGATAACCTTAAGTTCGCCAATTGCGCTGGATTTTTTAATTAACTGTTTATCGGTGGTCAACAAATAATCGGCTTTGGCTTCCATTGCACAAGCATAATGTAAGGCATCTTTTGCATGTAAACCAAATGATTGGTAGTGCTTGGCCTTTACTGTAATATCATCGGTGGCGGATATCCAATGTTTGGATAAGTTTTTCCATTTCGCTATTTCAAGTTTAGCGGCAATAGGCGGGTTTTGATCGTTTTCAAACTGCAAAATATACGACCAAATTAAGCCGTATTGTCCACTAAAAATTTTTTCCTGAATATACAGCTTTGCTTGCGTTTCGAGGTAAACGAGTTGATGCGCCTGTTCATCGTAAGGACGGTTAAAACAGCAATTATCCAGATAAAGCAGCATAAAATTAACCCGCCAAACTTTTCAACAAACTCACCGCTTGCTGTTCCAGTGCCCAAAATTCCGCCAACAGCTCAGCGGTGGGTTTGGGGGCTTGGTACTGGTAAAAATATTTGTTGGGCAAAATCTCGTAGCCCAGTTGCGGGCTGTCTTGCCAACGGATAATGGGCTTGGCGATTTCGCGGGCCAAAAAGGCGGGGATGTCCTCGCCGTACGGGATGTATTCGTTGTCTTGCACATAATGGCGGTGCGTGTACTGCACATCCGCTACAGTCAGCCCCTTAAAAAAGGCTTTTTCGGCAACCGCTCGCGCTTGACTGGTCAGCCCCGCCAAAGCTTGGCCCAGCGGCTCTTTAAACAGGGCTTTTAGGGCATTGCGGTAAACGCTGTCGAAGCTCTCGCTGGCCTTTAAGGTGAAAGCCAGCGGCTGGCTTTGTTGCCCGTCGCTTACCTTCAGGGTAAACAGCAAATCACTGTCGTAATAGGCTTGTTCTTTGCTGATGGCGGCAGAGGTAAAGGCTTTGCCGTAGGCTTCGCTGATAAAGGCCGGTTGGTCGTGTTGATCGGTTTGCCAAAACACCACGCTCACCTTATGGTAGGCAAAATCGCTGGTTTTAAACAGTTTGATGCGGGCATCTTCGGCCTTGTGCCAATGCTGTTGGTAAGCCTGTTTGACCCATTGGCGGTGCTCATCATTCATGCGGTTGCGTTTGTTGCCGAACGATTTGGGTTCTTTCTCGTATTGGCCACGGGCATCAATAATTTTCACTTGGCCGCGATGGCTGTCCGGTTTGTGGTTGGTCAACAGCCAAATATAGGTGTAAATGCCGGTGTTGTAAAAAAGCTGGTCGGGCAACATGAC
>CAJAWH010000140.1 GCA_903945605.1 uncultured Methylococcaceae bacterium
GCTGTCCGATTCGATGGCTAATCTTGCCGAGGCCGCTACGGGCTTCATTGAAAACCGCAGGGACAATCCGAAGGTGTTCAACCTATGGCATAGGACGGTGGGTTCTCAGGCGCACAAGGCGACGGTGGACGAGCATTACAAGGCGGTGGTGGACAAGTCGATGGATTATGAGGAGGACGCGGCGCGGTTCATGAACGAGCAGGCGGACGAAGCCCCTTTGTGGTTGCCGAAGCTGGACACGCTGGGCGACACGGCAAACGAGCTGGTGAAGCGCAGGGCGTGGAAGCGGCTGAAGGATGCCAAGGCGGTGAGCAAGGCGATCTTTGACACGACGCTGAATGACAGGCCGATGACGGACGCGGAGCTGTCCGGTTATACGCCGACACAAGTGGAAATGTACCACCAGTTCTTCAACGCGGTGAACCGGAGCATGGATGACTTGGCAAAGTCGGAGATGTTCCGCATGGGGCGCGTGATGAAGCTGTTGCCTGCCAGCCGTGACATGGGTTTGATGGATACCGCACAGCACTATGCCAGCCAGGTGGCGGATGCCGAGAAAGCGGCGGCTTTCATGGCTAAGGCGGCAACCATCCTGAAGCTGCAAAAGCAGGGCTACGCGCCGTTGATGCGGTTCGGCAGGTACACGTTGGATGTCAAGGAAACGTTGCCCAGTGGCGATGAAAAGCGGGTGTTTTTCGGCATGTTTGAAACGGTGTCGGAAATGAACCAGATGGCGCGGGCGTTCCGTGAAACCGACCCGAACTACACCGTGACAACTGGAACAATGTCGCAAAAGAGTTGGAAGCTGTTCAGTGGCGTGACACCGGAAACGATGGAGGTGTTTGCCAACATGATGGGGGTTGAGCAGGACAAGGCGTTCCAGGAATATTTGAAGATGGCGGTCAACAACCGTTCGGCCTTGAAGCGGCTGATACACCGAAAAAAGATGCCGGGGTTTTCGCAAGACGCGCAACGGGTGCTGGCTTCGTTCATACAAAGCAATGCCAAGATGTCAGCCAAGAACATGCACCTTGGCGATATGGTGCAAGCCATTTCTGCCATACCCAAGGAAAAAGGCGATGTGATGGATGAGGCGATGGACTTGTACGATTATGTGCAGAACCCGTCAGATCAGGGTGCGGGCATACGCAATGTGCTGTTTGCATGGTATCTGGGCGGTTCAAGCACTGTATAAAGCCTTTGAGGTATGTTACTATCCACTAAAGGTTTGTATTATTTATTTTGGAGGATTCCATGCCCGCACCATTTAAACAATTGCTGCTTGTTTTTGTGCTATTTATAGCAGTCTGTCACACTGCATCCGCCACCACGTATATATCCCGCCTAGGCACAAAGATAGGTTACGGGGTCATCAATGCCGCAACAGGCATTGCCGAAATACCCAAGACCGTCATGGTGACCAAAAAAACCGATGGTGCCGGCTATGCCGCCACGGCCGGTTTTGTAACGGGTCTGTTCCACATGGTCGGGCGCACATTAAGTGGTGCCGGTGATTTGGTGACTTTTTTCATTCCCACCAAGCCGATTGTGCAACCTGGTTTTGTATGGGAAAACTGGGATCAAGAAACTTCCTATAGGAAAACCTGGGAATTGTTGCCCTAATGGGCTGACCATAAAAAAGCCCGGTATAGACCGGGCTTTTTTGTTGCGGGGATGATGATAACGATGCCGTCTTAATCATCACCACCAATGACACCAAGAATCTGCAACAAACTGGTGAACAAATTAAAAATGCTGACATAAAGGCTGATTGTAGCCATGATGTAGTTGGTTTCGCCACCATGGATCATGTCGCTGGTTTGCCACAAGATCATACCGGACATCAACAAAACGAACATTGCAGAAACCGCCAGCGACAACGCCGGTATTGCAAACACCATTGCCCCAATACCGGCCAAAAAGGCCACCAGAATGCCCACCATTAAAAAACCACCCATAAAACTAAAGTCTTTTTTGGTGGTTAGCGCATAACCCGATAGGCCCAGAAAAATCACTCCTGTGCCACCCAATGCCATCAGGATCAGTTCGTGACCATTGCTGAAGGCTTTGATATAGAGGTTTAAAATAGGCCCCAATGTCATCCCCATAAAACCGGTCAATGCAAAAACAAACACCAAGCCCCATGCGCTGTTACGAAATTTTGTGGTTAAAAATAACAGGCCAAAGTAACCAACCAAGGTGATCATAAAGCCGGGATGGGGCAAATCAAGAGTCATCGCCGCTCCGGCAGTGACTGCGCTGAAAAGCAAGGTCATTGACAACAGTAAATAGGTGTTTTTAAGTAATTTGTTGCCCGCCAAAATACTGGCTTCGTTAGCTGATAAAGTAATATTTTTCATGTATCATTCCTTATATTAGGGTTAAGCAATTTTTTATCCAGTAAATACCAGTGAAACTTACAACCTCTTGCCCCACTATGCAACTTTTTTTGGCTGGTATTTGCGACCGGCCCATCTGTTTTTTAAGCAAGCGCTTTTTTTGCCACCCTTTATAAAGTGTTGGGCATTGAATACGGGCATTTTAGTGTCCGCGCAATTGACCAGGCTTTTTAGCGAATTTGGCATGACTTGCCTTACACCTTCCTCGCTTGTTGTTTATTTTTCACCCTGCCATCAAAGACCCGAATCCTTAGCATGCAAAACCGCGTTGCAATAATAGGTTACTCGTTCCGTTTTCCGGGCACCTGCAAACAAACCTTCTGGAATGACCTGCTGGCCCACAAGAACTTAGTTAGCCAAGTGGAAGCTTCACGTTGGCCTCAAGAAAATTTCCTGCACCCTGACAAACGCCACCCCGGCACCAGCTATACTTTTGCGGCGGGCAGTATTGGTGATGTCTCTGGATTTGACGCCGCATTTTTTGGCATTTCTCCGCGTGAAGCGGCGTTGATGGACCCCCAGCAACGGATATTGCTGGAGCTTGCCTGGGAAAGCATGGAAAGTGCCGGTATTGTGCCAAGCACACTGCGCGGCAGTGATTGTGGCGTTTATATCGGCATTTCCAATGTTGATTATGCCTACCGGTTGGCGGATGACCCGTGCGCCATGGAACCGACCACGGCAACCGGCACCCTTTCCAGCATTGCCGCAAACCGTATTTCCTACCTCTTTGATTTACACGGCCCAAGCATTGCTTTAGATACTGCCTGCTCGTCGTCGTTGGTGGCCTTCCATCAAGCTTGCCAAGCCATCAGGTCTGGCGAAGTGGCAAGCGCACTGGCGGGCGGCATTAGCCTGCATCTGCACCCTTATGGCTTTATTTCCTTTTCCAAGGCCAGCATGTTGTCGAAGACCGGACAATGCCATGTTTTTGATGCATCGGCTGATGGTTACGTCAGATCAGAAGGCGGCGGGCTAGTCCTGCTCAAAGATTACCAACAAGCTATTGCCGATGGCGACCCTATCTTGGCTATTGTTGCTGGTAGCGCTGTCAATACCGACGGCAACAAAACAGGGCTGACAATCCCTAACCCCAACGCACAAGCCAGCCTCATGTCGGGTGTCTATGCCCAAGCGGGCATTGCCCCGGAAGACATTGATTATGTCGAAGCCCATGGCACTGGCACTGCCATTGGCGATCCGACGGAAACCCAAGCAATTGGGCTTGCCTTGGGGCGGAATCGCCGGACAGCCCTGTTAATCGGTTCCGTTAAAAGCAATTTAGGGCATCTTGAGTCCGCTTCGGGCATTGCCGGTTTAATTAAGGCAATCCATTGCCTAAAACATCGGGTTGTACCGGCCACCATCGGCATCACCCATCCTAACCCGAACATCAAGTTTGCCGAATGGAATCTTCATGCCGCCACAGACAACAGGCCATTGCCAGCCCAAGGCCGTTTGACAATTGGCATCAATTCGTTCGGTTTTGGTGGGGCCAATGCCCATGTGATACTGCAAAGCCCTTCAGACCAACGCCCAAAAGAACGCCCCGGCACGCCTAATAACCGCACCGATATTAGGCTGCCACTGATAATATCCGGTAAAAACGGGCAAGCCTTGCAGCAAAACGCCTTGGCAATGAAAAACTTTATGTCTGCAACCGCGCATGACAATTTTTATGATGTTGCCTATACGGCATTTTTTCATCGGGAGCGTCACCAGTTATGTGCTGTAACATTTGCTGATAATGCCGCAGAAGCTATTGTAAAACTAACGGCATTGACCAGACACAGCGATCCTGCAAAAAGTGGCGAAACTCAATCTGGCATTTACACTGGCAATCATTTTGCCGAGAGCCAAGGCCCCGCCTTTGTATTTGCTGGCAATGGTTGCCAGTGGCAAGGCATGGGGCAGGCATTATTGGAACAATCCAGTATTTTTAGGCAAACCTTGGTCGAGATAGACCGTTATTTTAGCCAATACGCGGATTATTCGCTGCTCGAAGAACTGTCCGGTACGCTGGGCGATAACCGTTATCAAAACACTGAAATGGCGCAACCTGCCTTATTCGCCCTGCAAGTTGGCCTGACCGAAGTGTTGCGTGATTGGGGTATCCAGCCTGTCGCAGTGGTCGGCCACAGCGTGGGTGAAGTGGCCGCAGCCTGGGCCAGTGGCGCACTGAGTTTGCCTGAAGCCGTCCAAGTCATTTATTACCGCAGTTATTTCCAAAGCCAAACCAAAGGCTTGGGTGAAATGATGGTGGTTGGCTTGGGTATGGAAGCCATACAAGCATTATTGGCACAGTTGGCCTTGCAAAAAACTTTTATCGCCTGTATCAACAGCCTTCACAGTGTGACGGTTGCGGGGGATTATAAGGAGCTGGCAAGCTTAGCGACCGAACTGCAATCACAGCGCGTGTTCCACAAACGCTTAAACTTGGATTATCCCTTCCATACCCCAGCGATGGATGTGATTGAGCAGGGTATCAGGGATTCACTCGCGTCAATTAAACCCATAGCAAGTGGCGTTGGCTTTTTTT
Organism: uncultured Methylococcaceae bacterium; assembly: GCA_903945605.1. Lineage (GTDB taxonomy): Bacteria > Pseudomonadota > Gammaproteobacteria > Methylococcales > Methylomonadaceae > Methylovulum. Next base: position 4,939 of record CAJAWH010000140.1, read on the forward strand.
CGACCGTTACTGGGATGCCTTTATCAGGCGATAAGCTCAACGCCGAATACTGGTGGCACAACATTCGCAAACCAGTCAATTTCCAACAAAGCATTGAAGCGCTGCTTAATAGTGGCATCAACACCTTTATTGAGATCAGCGCCCATCCCATCCTGAAAACTTATTTGCATGATAGCCTTAAGGAAAATTCCGTGCAAGGTTTGGTTATCCCTAGCTTAAAAAGAGGTCAAGGCAGCATTGACAAGCTACATGAGTGCTATGCCCAGACCCTAATGAGTGGCTGCTTAGATAACCAGCCTGACCGTAAAACCAATGCTTGTTTTCCGGCCAAGGGAAAATTGACCGATCTGCCACATTATGCTTGGCAGCGGGAAAGTTATTGGCATCCTTACACGGCAGAATCGTATCATTTATTGACCCGAAAAAAATGCCACCCCTTACTGGGCTACCCACTCACACAACATGAACGGCAATGGGAAAACCAACTGGACACCCAATTGCAGCCATTCCTGAATGACCACAATATTGGCGGTGCCGTTTTGTTTCCCGCAGCGGGCTTCGCTGAAATTGCCTTGGCTGCCGCCCATCAACTGCACCCTGGGGCATTCTTGTCTATTGAAGAGCTGGAAATACGCGCCCCACTGGTGCTTGGCCCTGATACAAGCAAAGTTATCCGCTGCACGGTTGAAAACGATGGCCGCTTATCGCTAGGTAGCCGCGAACTGGCCAATTCGACTACTTGGGTGGCACATTTGGCCGGGCGCATCTTGTCCGACGCAAGTGGTGGACGGCTTGCTATAGCCTGTCCAATCCTACCCACACGTACCCCAGATTTTGACCGCATTAGCCACTATTTATTGACCAGCCGCGCCGGTCTTAACTATGGCCCGGCATTTCAAACAATTAAGTATGGCTGGCGTAGTGGGCGAAATGCTTTGGCCATTTTTGAACCTTCGGAATCACTGCCCAATGGGCTAAGCGATTATTACCTGCATCCCGCTTTTTTAGACGGTGCTTTCCAGTTGGTTTTCCAAATCCTATGCGATGACTGGCTAAACTACGAAGACATTACTTTTGTACCGGTTAAGATAGGCAAGATTCTGCTGCGTGCCGACAAGGGTATTCCGCATTGCGCCCAAGCGACCGTAACACACCATTCTGCACATTCATTAAATACTGAGTTTGCGCTTTTTGATAGCAACGGCAATTGTCTTGCCATTTTCCAAGCTGTGCGTTTTCGCGCGGTTAAGTTGCATAATCCTGCCCCGCCCACACCGCAATATTTAGACTATCATCTGACTGCTGCACCTTTGACCGCAGAACATACTGCCTTGGCAATCCGCCCGGAATGGTTAGAGGCTTATTTGCCGGCCTTAAGGAAAGACGCGGATACTTGCCGTTATGACCAAGAAGTCGAACCGCTTTTGGATAGTTTATCCCAACAATTTATTATCGAGGCATTAAGCACTTTAGCGGATGCCACGGGGTTTTTATCTGAAGCCATACTTGTCAGCCACTGTGAAAACAACCCCATTTTAAGCCATTGGCTACAACAGGCACTGGCACTTGCCACCGAAAACTTAACCGTCACCGTACAACAAGGCGGTTGGCAAACAACGCAACATGACCAGCCGCAAGAACTCTCGGCACAAGCCATTTGGAACACCCTTGTCGCCGAATACCCGGAGTATTTTTACCTGAGCCATCTTGTAGGCCGGACAGGCTTATATCTTGCCAACATAATCAAGGGACACTATCAGGCAGATACGCCCGCGATCAATGGCGACCATTACGCCAGCATTGTCCAATCTGTTTTTAAACAAACCTGCAAGCAGACAGTCAGCAACCTGCTGCTTGAGCAATGCAGCCAATGGATCGCCCAATTGCCGGTGGGAGGCCGTTTAAAAATTCTTGAAGCCAGTGCAGGAGACTGTGAATTTGCCAGCCTACTTTGCCAGCAATTGGATTTGACACAATGCGATTACTGCTTTGCCGGTTTGTCCGGACAAGCTATCAATGCCACCGAAAGCCTACAAGAGCATTATCCGTCACTCAAAATAATCCGACTGGACGAAGCCACAGACAATAACCGCACCCTTGCTGGGAAGCCTGCAAATTTTGCCATTGTGTTGCTGAATTCTAGCAGTATCGAAGCCACACAACAGTTTTTAAGCCAATTGCCGCAGCTATTGGCAGCAAACAGCCCTGTTTTATTGATAGGATTGCAACCTGCCCATTGGATCGACCAAGTGCTAGGCATCACTAGCAGCGAACGGCCAAGGCAAGCACAGACAATAGGACGGTCAACCCAGTTGTCTGCCGGACAATGGTTGAAACAGCTGGAGGACTATCACTTCAGCCACTGCCAAAGCCACGAATGTTTGCCGGACAGCCAGTCGGGCATATTTCTGTTGAACGCCCTAAGCCCTGATCTGACAACATCCCCCCTACCTGCCCCGCCTTTAAGCCACTGGCTGATTATGACCGGAGCTGACGGGGCAGAACAGCACCTCGCCAAGCAGCTTGGCGGACTACTGGAGCATCACGGGCAATCTGTCATTTATAGCCAACAACGCTGGCAATTGCCTGAAGTGCTGGACAATATCCAACATATTGTGCATTTGTCCGGTTTTGCCCAAGCCGATATGAATGCCCAATCACACCGCTGCGAGCTGGCGGGACAAATCAGCAAAGCAGCTGCAGCAATGGCTTCTAGCCAAATCAATGTATGGTTATTGACCCAAAATGTCAGCAGCCTGTATGCCTGTGACCAACCACAGGCATTTGCCGACGACCTGTTACAAATTGCCTATGACGCAACGCTTTGGGGCTTTGGTCGCAGCCTGATGAATGAAACCAGCCACTGCCAAGTGCGGCTTTTGGATATTAGCGGCAACACCGGCATTATCAAAACCGATGCCTTGGCGGCTATTTGCCGTGAGCTACTGGCAAATGACCGAGAGCAGGAGGTGTTTCTTGACCCGCAAGGCAAACGCTTCGCACCCCGACTACGCAGCCGCCACCAGTTACACGCGCCAACCCTAGCATTTAGTGGCGACAACGGCCTTAAAATAGCACTGGGCTTTAAACTGCCGGGCCAGCTACGCAATTTGCAATGGCAAGCCAAACCCAACACAAGCCTTGCCGATGACAAGGTTGAAGTGGCAGTCAAGGCCACGGGGCTAAATTTTCGCGACATTATGTACGCGCTAGGCTTGCTGGCCGATGAAGCGGTCGAAAACGGCTATGTCGGCACCTCATTAGGCTTGGAATTTGCCGGTGTCATTACCCAGATAGGCAATAAAACTATTGGCTTTAAACCGGGCGATGCTGTTGTGGGCATGGGGCCTGCCAGTTTTAGCAATTTAGTCCATACCCAGACTAACGCTATTGCGGCAATACCCGCGCATATAGGGTTTGCCGCCGCCGCCACGCTACCCAGTGCCTTTTTCACGGTCTATTATGCCCTGCACCATCTGGCACGGTTGCAGCCGGGTGAAAAGGTGCTGATCCATGGTGCAGCGGGCGGGGTTGGCCTTGCAGCGATACAAATCGCCCGTTGGTTAGGCGCGGAAATTTTTGCCACGGTCGGTTCAGCGGAAAAGCGTGATTTTCTTACCTTGCTGGGCGTTGAACACATCCATGATTCCAGATCGCTTAGTTTTGCCGAGGAAATTTTGGCAAAAACCAATAACCAAGGCGTTGACGTGGTTTTAAACTCCCTTGCAGGTGAGGCGATCAACCGGAATTTTCAGGTGCTAAAGCCTTTTGGCCGTTTTTTGGAATTGGGCAAGCGTGATTTTTACGAAAACACCGCTATTGGCCTACGGCCTTTCCGAAACAATATCAGTTATTTTGGCATTGATGCCGATCAACTGCTGCAAGCACGCCCCGAACTGGCCCGACAATTGTTCACTGAGATGATGGCACTGTTCAATAATGGTGCATTGCAGCCCTTGCCTTACAGCATTTTTGATGCCCATCAAGTAACCGATGCATTCCGCTATATGCAGCAATCCAAACAAATCGGTAAAGTGGTTGTCACATACAATAATGGCATTTTTGCTAAAGCCCCTACAAGCACTGCAAAAAATTCACTGCACCTTTGTCCTGAGGCAAGTTATCTGGTGACAGGCGGTTTGGGTGGTTTTGCTTTACGCACCGCACAATGGCTGGTGGCAAAAGGTGCGCGGCAGCTGATTTTAATTGGTCGGAGTGGAGCCAGTTCTGAGGAAGCACAACTGGCCCTCAATGCATTTGCCCTGCAAGGTGTCAAGGTTCTGGCCCGTGCCTGTGATGTCTGCGACAGAACGGCTTTGGCGGACTTATTGGCCGATTGCCAACAGGCTATGCCCCCCCTTAAAGGCATTGTCCATGCCGCCGCAGTCATCGAAGACGGCATGGCTAGCGAAGGTGATTTCGGACAAATCCAAAGGGTCTTAGCCCCAAAAATCTTGGGCGGCCAATATTTGCATGAACTCACCCGGCACATGGCCTTGGATATGTTTGTACTGTATTCCTCGGTGGCCACCTTGTTTGGCAATCCGGGGCAAAGCCGTTATGTCGCCGCCAATTTGTGGCTGGAAGCATTGGCGGCATTCAGGCGGCAACAGGGGCTTGCCGCCACTTGTGTCTGTTGGGGGGCGATTGATGATGTGGGCTTTTTGAGCCGCCATAAAAAAATCAAAGAAACCATGCAAAACCGCATGGGAGGGGCGGCCTTAAATTCGGCAACAGCTCTTGATGTATTGGAACAAATGCTCTTGGACAACACCCCCACCCTTGGCATTAGCCACTACGACTGGCGTATTTTAAGCAAATATATCACCAGTTCCGGCTCGCCAAAATTTAACGGACTCGCCAGTGGCAACTCAAAACTGGATAATGGCGAAGATTTTGCCACCGATATCAAACAGCTTTTAAACGGGCTGTCCAATGAAGCGCTGCAAGCACGCTTGGTTGATATGCTTAAAGAAGAACTCAGCCATGTCCTGTTGATTGCCAAAGAAAAAATAGACCATGATCAGTCCATGTATGATATGGGATTGGACTCCTTAATGGGCGTTGAACTGGTGCTTGCAATCGAAGCCCGTTTTGATGTGCAAATTCCCGTGATGGAACTGGGCGAGGCGGCTACCCTAAACAAACTGGCAAGCCGTTTGCTAGCCAAATTACGCGGCAATAGCGATACTGAAACCGTCACCACCACAGATCACATCCACGAATTGACCAAAGTCCATAGCTCCGCCATCAGCAATGAGCAACTGATGGCTTTGGCCCATGCCATTGACACTGAAAGTCCCGTTAAAATAATCAATCAGTAACTTATGGCGACACCCAGCTTATCCAAGCAGCTTAAAGACAAACTGATCCAACAAGCTTTAGCACGCAAGCTGAAGGGTGCCGGGCATGATGGCAACACCCAAAACCCAACCAACCAACCCTTCCAAACCCCACAGGATTGGTGTCGTTTTGACCAGTATCCTGGCTATAAGCAAATCCAAATTATCCATCAGGGCGGCCATCAATTAGGCATCAACAACCCTTTTTTTCGCATCCATGACAATATCGCCGGGGCCACCAGCCAAATTAACGGGTGCGTTTACATCAACTACGCCAGTTACAATTACTTGGAACTGGCCGGTGATGCCCGTGTGTCAGAGTCGGCAAAAACCGCCATTGACCACTATGGCACATCCGTTTCAGCCAGCCGTTTGGTGTCCGGCGAACGGGCTATCCACCGGCAATTGGAAATGGCCTTGGCAGATGCTTATGGTGTGGATGATGCCGTTGTCATGGTCAGCGGCCATGCCACCAATGTCACCACCATTGGTTATTTGTTCGGCCCCAACGACCTGATTTTACATGACGAATTCATCCATAACAGCAGTTGGGCCGGGGCCCAACTGTCAGGCGCGAAACGTCTGTCGTTCCCACACAACAACCATGCCGCGTTAGACCGCCTGCTGACCGAACAACGCCACCATTATCAACGGGTATTGATTATCATTGAAGGGCTGTATAGCATGGATGGCGATATTCCCGACCTGCCTAGCTTTATTGCCATAAAAGAAAAACATTATTCCTTTTTGATGGTTGATGAAGCCCATTCTTTAGGCGTGTTAGGGCGCATGGGCTTAGGCATTCGTGACCATTTCGGCATTGACGGCAAAAGTGTTGACATTTGGATGGGCACACTCAGCAAATCTTTAGCCAGTTGTGGCGGCTTTATTGCTGGCGAGTCGGCATTGATCGAACACCTAAAATTTTTAGCCCCGGGTTTTTTATATAGCGTCGGAATGCCGCCACAAGTCGCCGCACCAGCACTAAGCGCACTGGAAATTATCCGTTCCGAACCAAGCCGTGTCCGCACCTTGCAGGCCCGTGCCCGCTATTTTTTACAACAAGCACGGGCCGTCGGCATCGACACGGGGCTTAGCCAAGGATGTGCTATCATACCCACTATGACAGGGAGTTCTGCAAAAGCCGCACAGCTGGCACAATCCCTGTTTGAACAGGGCATTAATGTCCTGCCCATACTTTATCCTGCAGTCCCGGAAAAAAGTGCCCGACTAAGATTTTTTATTTCTTGTGGACATACCGAGGAGCAAATAGACCAAACTATTCAGGCACTTCATGAAGCAATGTGAACAATCCCGCATAAACAGGCCGATTACTTGGGGGCATGCTTTTGGCTAACATCAAGCGTTCGTTCCTATTTTTGCAAGGCCCCTGTTCACCACTTTTTTCCCGCCTTGCCGATCAGCTAATGGCGCGAGGTCATGCTGTCCATAAAATCAACTTCAACAGCGGCGACCTGCTGTACTGGCAAACCAAAAAATCCCTTATATTCCGTGACCGTCTGGCCGATTTGGACGATTTTATGGCCTCCGTCTGGACGCGCTATGACATAACCGACCAAATCATATTTGGCAATTGCCGACCTGTGCATAAACCCGCCATCGATAATGCCGCACCGTTTGGTGTCCGTACCTTTGTGGTGGAATGCGGTTACTTCCGGCCTTACTGGATCACCCTGGAATGCGATGGGGTCAATGGCCATTCCCTGCTGCCACGGCATCCTGACTGGTATAGAAAAGTGGCTAAACGCTTGCCCGAACAGCATCCGCCACAAGATTTTAAAGCATCTTTCGCCCCCCAAGCCGTGCATGATGTCATTTATCATCTTGCAGGGATATGCAACCCTTTATTGACCCCGCATTATAAAACCCACTCACCTTATAGCATTTATACTGAATATAGCGGTTTTGTAAAACGGACATTACAGATCAACACAATTAAGCGGCAGGAATTACAACAACTCGACGAGCTGCTAAACAACAAAACCCCCTTCTATTTGTTTCCGTTGCAACTCAACAGCGATGCCCAAATCACCCATTATTCAAACTTCAACACTATGGCGGAAGCAGTTAAAGTGGTCATGACCTCATTTGCACAACATGCCCCACCGCACACCCGCTTGGTCATCAAAAACCATCCGCTCGATATAGGTCAGATCAATTATAAAAAAATCATCAACGAACTTGAATCCGCCTTAAATATAGTGGGACGCACCGTTTATTTTGAAAGCGGTGATATCAGAAGATTGCTGCAAAACACTCTCGGTACTGTGACGGTCAATAGCACCACCGCCGGCGTGTCTTTGGCACTCAACCGCCCAACCATCACCTTGGCAGACTCAATCTTCAGCATGGATGGCTTGACCTTCCAAGGGACACTGGATGATTTCTGGGCAAAAGCTCCCCGTCCAGACCCGCTGTTGTTTGCTGACTTCCACAAAACAGTGATTTACGCCACGCAAATCAACGGGAGCTTATACAGCCAAGAAGGCACAAAATTAGCCGCTTACCATGCCGCCCAAGCCCTAACGAAAAAAAAATGTGCATTGGAACGTTGCCATGACCTCTATTAAAACTACAGTATTGATCACCGGGGCCAGTGGTGCCATTGGCGGGGCATTGGCAAAAGCGTATGCAGCGCCAGACCGGTATCTTATTTTACAGGGACGCGACCCAGCCCGCTTGGACAAACTGGGCCAAGACTGCCAAGCCTTAGGGGCACAAGTGGCCTGTATCGAGCTGGATTTGACCGACATTGGACAGCTACAACAATGGCTACAAACACTGACCACGCAAAATTTGCCTGACTTGGTCATCGCCAATGCTGGCATCAACATCAATAATGGCCAGCAACGCCAAGGCGAAAACTGGCAGGCTATTGATGCCTTAATTGATCTGAACATCAAATCAACCCTTGCTTTGGTCAATGGCCTAGTGCCTGCCATGCGCCTGCGCGGTAGCGGGCAAATAGCCCTGATAAGCTCGCTGGCCGCTTACTATGGCTTACCGATAACACCCAGTTATTGTGCCAGTAAAGCGGCGATAAAAGCTTATGGCGAAGCCATGCGCGGTTGGCTTGCACGGGATGGCATAAAGGTTAATGTAGTGATGCCGGGATACGTCGAATCGGACATGAGCGCCAATATGCCTGGCCCCAAGCCGTTTGTCTGGACAACCGAGCGGGCCGCACGAACCATTGTAAAAGGCTTGCAACAAAACCGTGCCAGAATAAGCTTCCCCTTTCCGCTCAATGCAGGCACTTGGCTACTGTCTGTGCTGCCTGCGAGTTGGTCACAACAACTGCTAGTGTGGCTCAAATACCACGGCTGACATGACCGAACTGCACAACCTTACTTGGCCTATGCTATGTGGCCTTGCCCTATCATGGCTACCTGAACAGGCTATGCAACCTAAACTTTTACCATTACAGCAACGTGGCCTAGCCAGCATTTTGCTGCATTGTGGTATTTGGCTAGTGCTTTTTACACTGCTATTGTTGCTGTGCCAACGGCCTTGGTTTGTCATTGCCATAATCTTTGCTTTTCAGGGTTTGCTGGTTATGGTGCATCAAGCCAAACTCAGCACCTTGCAAGAAGCTTTTATTTTCCAAGATTTCGAATATTTTACCGATGCCATCCAGCATCCCAGGTTATATCTGCCTTTTTTTGGCATCACCCGTACAGTGATAGCCACACTGGCATTTATCACGGCAATTGCCCTAGGTATCGGATTGGAAAAGGCCTTAAGCGACACCTTAGGGCTAGCGTTCTTTTTGCTTGTTTGCACAGCCTTATTGACTATCGGCGGGCTGTGCATCACTATTGCCCATCAGCACTCGCCAAAAATACTTTATAAGCCCAATGAAGATTTGCAGCAATTGGGGCAATCCGCTTTTTTTTGGCACTACTGGTTTGCAGAAAAGTACGACCGGCATGATTTTAGCCAAAATCGCTTTAGCCAGTTGCCGACAGTGCCAAGCACCCCTGATAAGCTTAGCGATATTATTGTGGTGCAAAGCGAATCTTTTTTTGACCCCCGTTGTTTTTATGCGGGCATCAAAGCCAATGTTTTAGAAAACTTCGACCAATTACAAGCCGAATCTTGCCAACACGGCCGACTGCAAGTGCCTGCCTGGGGTGCCAACACGGTACGCACGGAATGTGCCTTTTTGACCGGCCTGACCGGACAGCAACTAGGCATACACCAGTTTAACCCTTACCGGCTGCTGGCTAAGCAAAGCATCCCTAACCTAGCCCGATCGCTCAAACAACTAGGCTACCAAACAGTCTGCATCCACCCCTACCCGATCAGCTTTTACCAGCGCGACCTGGTTTATCCTCGCTTGGGCTTCGACCATTTTATCGACATTAAGGCCTTTAACGCCACGCAAATGGATGGGCAATACACCAGCGACAGCGCTGTGGCTACCAAAGTTATCGAACTGCTGGACAACACCCGCCAACAGCCCATTTTTATTTTTGTCATCACCATGGAAAACCATGGCCCCTTGCACCTTGAAAAACCCGCCAGCGATGATTTGGAAAAATTCCACCATCAGCCCCCTCCCCGCCATTGTGAAGATTTGACGGTTTACCTGCGTCACCTAAAAAATGCGGACTTAATGGTCAAACGGCTTACCGAAAAGTTACGGCAACGCCAACAAGAACAAGACAAAGAAAGCATCTTATGCTGGTACGGAGACCATGTGCCAATTATGGCAAACGTTTACCGACAACTAGGCGCACCGGATGGCTGCACCGATTACGCACTGTGGAACAGCCGGACGGCAGCCCAACAGAACCCAGCCAAACCACCGCAACCACTCAGTATTGATAAACTGGCTATGCGGCTCTTAAAAGCTGCTGGTTTGACTTGCTAGGTTTTTAGCCGTTAAAAATCCGCATCAATCGGGTTTCAAATTTTAGATAACTACGCAACAGTACCCGCCACCACGGCAAACCAACTGCAGCCCGTCCGCGCTTGAGCAACAATTCATCCAATACCCGCTCAGGGGTGGTAAATTTTCCGGTAGTACGGCTGATGTAAGTCGGATACAAAATCAAAGCGGCTGCCACCAGTTCATCTAAACTCAGTTCTCGTGAGCGTCTGGGCAACGGCAATATGTCTTCGGTCAGACCCCAACCGGCATAAAATGGCAAGCCGTAACAGACCACCTTTTTACCCCGCAATAAGGCTTCAAAGCCGGTCAGCGAAGTGAGGGTATGCACCTCGTCCACTTGCTCCAGCAAATGGGCCATATCAACATCCACCAGCATCAGATCACAAAACAACCGCGCATCTGCTTCACCGTTGCCTTGTTCCCGCAAACCAGCGACCACATCAGGGTGGGTTTTGTAAATCAGATAGGCGTTGGGGTTTGCCACGCGCACCGCTTTAAGCAAAGCCCGATTAGTGGCAATGCCCTGTGTGCCAAAAATAACCGAAGCATCGCTTTCCACTTGCCCCGGCACCAGAATTAATGTGCCGTTTGCCCGCCCGCCCGCTTGCGCCCGACACCAAGCCTGTGAACCCACATTGTATTTGCTCAAGCCTTCCGCCACCAAACGGCTACGGAGCAGTTTTGCCCGCTCCAACAACATCTCGTTATAGCAAGTGTTTTGTAGTAGCTGTTCCAAACCGGAAACGTGGCGGGCATCGTAATACATGCCAAGGCCATCCATAGCCAAAGACTGCGGGGCAATCAAATCCGCACCTAAGCCGACTGAACGGATAAAGCCATCTTCAAGCCTGATAATGGCGCGGGCTGAGGCATGGGCTTCGGCTGGGGCGGGTTTGTTACCCCACACTATATGGGCGGAACCCGCCGCCCATTGCACTGGTTTACGGTCAAAATAAAGCGTGCTGCCCTGAAAAAAGCGTCTGATGAATGGTTTTTTGTACACCGAAAAACCACTGGCTTCGAGCGTTTCCGGAAAACGCGCGCGCATCTGCCGCTGCAAACCCAGCCATTCTATCAACCGCTCCACCGCACAAGGTTGTAGGGTTTCTGGGTCAATATAACGGGGATAGGCTACCAGTGCCGCATACACCAACTGCTCTAAAGCCACCGGCCTGCGCCGTTCGGGTCTGGGCAAGTGGTCATGGGTCAAGCCCCAACCGGCATAAAACGGCATGCCAAACGTGTATACCGGCTTACCCCATAACAACGCCTCAAAGCCCATTTGCGAAGTAACGCAATACACCGCTTCAGCCTGTTCGATTAAGCTGACCGGATGCACGGCATCAGAACAAACCTTAATACGCGGATTTTTGGCTAATGTATTAACATCAAAATGGCCTGTCTTGTTGCCTAAAGCCACATCGGGATGGACTTTCAGCACAATACTACAATCGGGGTATTCCACCAAAGCGGCATCCAGCATGGTCTGGAAACTCAGGGCATTCGCCTGCCCGTATTGGATGGACAAATCCCCCTTGGTCTGATCGGCAACCAGCACATAAGGCAGGGGCAATGGCTGTGGGTAATCTCTGGCAAAATTGTATTTGGACACACGGGCGGTGCGCCAACTATTGATTAAGGCTCGGGCACGCTGGATTTGCCCGACCTGATAATCGACTGTTATCAATTGCTCCAAGCTTGATGGGCATTTGGCATCGTAATAAATGCCTTGCTCATCCACCACCAATGACAAGGGCATGGCTTGCTTGCCGGATTCTACCGAACGCAAAAAGCCGTCTTCTATATACAGCACGGGCAAGTTTTTTTGTCCGGCTATTTTATGGGCATAGCCAGCGCTGGGTTTGCGCCCCCACGCCAGCACATGGCTATAGCTTTTACCAGCAGACAATAAACGATGATGGCTGACCGATACACCTAATAAAATAGGCAGACTGGGCAGCTTTGCCAGGGTCAGCGAACAGGCTATGGCAGCAGGGAGGGGCGGTTGTGGTTGGTAAATGGGATTCATAGTGGAACTAACTGAAATACAATCTTAACAATAGCTACGCCAGAGGCTGACAACCCTGTCCATTACCCGCGATCCCCCCAAACCCAGCCTCATTGAAGTACTTTGACGGAAAACCAAATATAAATCGTATTTGCTTGATAAAATTTAAAGGCTATATATAGGTTTCAGGCTATTTTGATAGAATGGCTCGATGAAAACCCCAATCATAACCGTCAGACAACTGGCCAGCGCAGCCCAATGTTACGCCACCATCCGGCAGTTGCGCTGGGCAGACAATGTCAGCCTAGCTAAAAATATACCATGAGCAATCACAATTCCTCACCGCCAAAAAACAAAACCGCCAACCAAAGCAAGGTCAACCTACCTTATTTTGATTTTCTACTGTCCGCATTCAGTGCTGGCAACGACGCGTTGGCAAGCAGTTTCGGCAGGCATGTGCACTGGGGCTATTGGCCAGACCCTAAACAAGCCACACTGACTAGCGAGGATTTTGCCCAGGCAACCGAGTCCCTCAGCCAACAGGTTTGTTCAGCTGCCTTTATCCACAACGGCATGACTGTGCTGGACGTAGGCTGCGGTTTTGGCGGCACGATTGCCCATATCAATGAAAATTACACGGCTATGCAATTAGTAGGCTTAAATCTGGACGAACGCCAGTTGCAACGCGCCTGCACTACGGTCAATGCCCTGCCGGGCAATCAGATTGAATTCAAACAAGGCAATGCTTGCGCCCTGCCCTTTGCCGACAACAGTTTCGATGTGGTGTTGGCAGTAGAGTGCATTTTTCATTTCCCCGACCGAGAACAGTTTTTTAAAGAAGCTTATCGGGTGCTTAAACCCAGTGGTTATTTGGCGTTGTCAGACTTTCTGCCAAACACCCGCCGCGTGCCTTTAATGGCGCTAAAACTGCCGGGCTGGAGCTTTTATGGGCAATGCAACCTTAGTTGCGATATCAGGGCTTATCACCAGTTAGCGGCAAAAACCCAGTTCTCCGTTGCGTCTGAGCGCGACATCACCAGCAACACGCTGCCCACTTATAGCTATCTTAGGCGGTTGGCATTGCAGCAACGGGTAACCATGAAAAGGGCGGCGCTTGAAACCTTGGCAATTGAAGCGTTAAGCCGATTGAATTGGGTCAATTATTACATTTTAGGACTCCAGAAATAAACCTACTCCCGCACAGGTTTTTTATCGAGCTTTCTTTGCAATGTCCTTCGGTGCATATTTAAAGCCCTGGCCGCCGCAGAAATGTTACCGTCGTATTGCATCAGCACTTTTTGTAAATGCTCCCACTCCAACCGCTTGACCGATAGCGGCGTTTCGCTAATTATGACAGATGAATCGCCCTGATTTCTATTGAGGGCGTTGACAATCTCATCAGCATTGGCGGGTTTGGTCAGATAGTGGATAGCACCCAGTTTGATCGCTTCAACAGCCGTGGCAATACTGGCATAACCGGTCAACACCACACAATTGGTGTTATCGTCCAAACCAATCAGTTTTTTGACCAGCTCCAGCCCTGATTCATAACCGATACGCAGATCAATCACTGCAAATTCGGGCAAATATTCTTCCGCCAAAGCAATGCCGCTCTTGACATCATTGGCCACCAGCACCTCATAATTCCGCCGTTCCAAGGCACTCTTCAAGACCTTACAAAACGTCTCGTCATCATCAACCAACAGTAATCTGGGGTTATCCAATGCTTGTTCGGCCATCATCATGCTCCGCGTTGAAAAAAAGAGGTAGGCTGATCTCCACACAAGCCCCCACAGGTTCAATATTGTATAAATGGATGGTGCCGCCCAATCGCCTAATAGTCGAATACGTCAGAAACAAACCAACCCCAAGGCCGTGTTTTTTACTGACCACTGGTGATGTGCCGCCAAATTCCAACAACTCCGGCGGCAAGCCTGGGCCATAATCGCGAATCCCCAACGTAAGCATGTTGCTGTCCCAAGCTGCATGAAACTCAACCCCCTTGTCCGTTGGCGAGGCTTCAGCCGCATTATTAAGGATATTAATGATGGAGTGGGTCAATGTCCGTTCAGCAATAATCTTGGCCTCGGCTGTCACCTCTTGGCTAACAAAAAAGCTAAGCTTAGCGCCCGGTTTATGGGTGCGCCATTGGTTAATGACATGATCCAAATATTCCGCCACCGTCACCGCCTTACCTGACTCCGCCCGCATTTCGCCAGCAGATGCCGACATCACCGACAACGCTTCTTTGCAACGTTCAATCTGTTGCTGGATTATCAAGGTTTTTTCATGCAAATCGGGAAAACGGTGTAACGGGAACTCTTGCTCCAGTTCATGTGCCAAAATGGTGATAGTAGCCAACGGCGTGCCCATGTCGTGGGCGGCACTGGCGGCCAATGTGCCCAGCGACACCACCCGCTCATCCCTGAGGGCATTTTCCCGAGCCTCTGCCAAACGCCGTTCTTGTATTTTTAAGGTGTTTGCCAATTCGGCAACAAAATAAGCAACCAACCCGGCACTAAAAACAAAGCCAAACCACATGCCAAACAAATGCAGGCTGAAATAATTGCGCCCGCCCACCTCATGGGCATGCATCATCGGTTCAGCATGCTGCATATCGGAATGCGGCAGCCTAGGGTCAGCCATATATGGCTCTATCGACGGTAAAGGCACGTTGTAAGCAATCAGCACCGTGTACATAGAGGCGGTAAGAATGACCATGTACCACGAGTAAGCTTGCGGCAGCATAATGGTGGCAATAATCACCGGCAACAAAAACACCCAAGTCAATGGATTAGAAGCACCTCCGGTAAAATATAACAGCCCGGCAATACCCAACACGTCCAGCGTGATCTGAATGAAAATTTCAATTTCACTGACCGGCTCTTGGGACTCCAAACGCCCTGAAGTGTAAATATTTAACGCGCCTAGCAATAGCAGCACCAACCATAACTGATGTTGCGGCAGGTGGATATTCAGCACAAAAGAGGATAAAAATACCAGCATCCCTTCGCTAAACACCATCAAATTTCTGAGGATAAACAACCAGCGAAGATTTTGCCGTGCTGACGCTTCGGAACTAGGGCAGACGTGGGAAAGCATTGTTGATGAATTAAAAGCAGATTGTTAATTAAAAAGAACCAATAATGGGTATGTAGCCGTCTATGTTTGCTAACTGCGACAATATGCCACATTTTTATTTGCGATAACTGTTGTTATTATTAACCTAACTTTTAAGGTTCTTTACTGGAGCCGCTAGCTGAAAGTTGCGTTATATCCTCCCTAACTCTCTTAAGCGGCTTTTTTAAGCCGCTTTTTTTTGCCCTTTTTTTGCTTTGCAGCCAGCCCCCTCTAGTCAAAGCCAACACCCAACCCCCCTAAGCCACAATAACCCATAGGCTCTTTCGCCAAATATTGCTGATGATAATCTTCGGCATAATAAAAATGACCAGCCGGTAAAATTTCTGTCGTAATGGCATCGGACACGCCGGCCTGCTGTAAACAGTTTTGATAGCGTTCTTTGGAGGCACAAGCCAGCACAAACTGTTCATCTGTAGTGGTATAAATGGCCGACCGGTATTGAGTGCCAATATCGTTGCCTTGGCGCATCCCTTGGGTTGGGTTATGGGATTCCCAGAACAGTTTTAGCAATGCTTGATAATCAGTCAAATTCGGGTCATAAATCACCTTAACCACCTCATTATGCCCAGTCAAACCCGTACAAAGCTCGTCATAGGTCAGATTGGGCGTAAATCCGCCGCTATAGCCGACCGCTGTGCTAAAAACAAATGGAAATTGCCAAAATTTGCGTTCCGCCCCCCAAAAGCAGCCCATGCCAAACAACGCCTCCAATAAATGCTTCGGATAAGGCGGCGCAATAGGATTGCCCGTCACAAAATGACGGTTAGTGATAGGCATGGCATAGTCCCGCCCCGGCAGGGCATCGGCGGGATGTGGCAAGATGGTTTTACGTTTCGGGATCAACACAACCAGTCAGCTCCAATAATTCACAACGATTGCCGTTAAGGGTACTATGATTCTGGATTATAATAAAGTGGGCAGCATTAAGGGAATCACATGAAACAAGACATATTACGCCGGTTTGTATTTGAAGAACTGGGCATACGGGGCGAGTGGGTCAACTTGTCCGCCAGTTGGCAGGCCCTAAAACACTATCAGCCCGAACCCGAACCGATACAGCAGCAACTCGGCCAAGCTTTGGCGGCAGTGGTGATGTTATCTGCCACCATCAAATTTAATGGTTCAATCATTTTACAGACACACGGCGATGGAGCTATCAAAACCTTAGTCGCCCAAGCAACCCATGAGCGCAACATCAGGGGGCTAGTGCGCAGCCGCACGCCTGTGCCTGCAGCACCATCAGCCAACCTATTTGGGCAAGGCTACCTGGCACTCACCGTGGCGCCCGAACAAGGCGAACCCTACCAAGGTATTGTCGCTTTGCAAGGCAACGACCTTGCCAGTGTTTTGGAAAGCTATTTTACCCAGTCTGAACAGTTGCCCACGCGGGTTTGGTTGTTCGCCACAGCCACCCAAGTGGCCGGTTTGTTGTTACAGGAACTGCCCAACCAAAAACACGACCATGAGGACTGGCAGCGTATTGGGATGCTTGCAGACACCCTGACCGCTAAGGAATTATTGGCGTTGGATTGTGAACAAATGCTCTACCGGTTATTCAACGAAGAACAAGTCCGGCTTTTTGAACCGGAAGCGGTTGCTTTCGCCTGCTCTTGCTCACGCGAAAAAATAAACACCACCTTACGGGCATTGGGGCGGGAGGAATTGGAAAGCATTTTGCTGGAACGCCAACTGATTGAAGTCAATTGCGATTTCTGCAATGCCCTGTACCATTTTGACAAAATTGATGTGGAGGTTTTATTGTCTTCAGAAAACCCTGTCCAACCATCGGCAACCCAGCATTAAAAACAACCATGATGAAGCCAAGCCCGCTTATTAAACGTGCGCTAAAGGGCGTATTGCTGTTAATAATGGCATTATCATTAACAGGATGCCTCTATTGGCTTCGGGCTTATCAAACTTATTTGCAATTAGGCGAGTTCGACCGTTATTTTTATGTTTCCGTAACGGATGAATTTACCTTGCATTTTAAGCAACCCATCCTTTACAGCCAAGATTTTGTCGCCTTGTCGCAACTGTATCCCAGTGAAGACAATGCTACATCCGGCGGGAGACAATGGCGGTATTGGTTCCGTAAAGTCGACACTGACAATAACGTCATCAAACCCGAAGTTAAATTTTACTCGGACATGTCATTCAATAAAGAAAATAAAATAGTTGCGTGGTCTTTTTCAAAATTGTTCCTTGAAATCGCCCCGCCGAAATTTTTGGAAACGTCCTTGCGGTCACTTAGCGGTGCTGAAATTGACAAAGAAAAACGGCAACTGAAGGCAAAATCAGAACTTATGGCTAAAATCACCGAACCGCTACCCCAAAAAGCCACCGTCACAGCAAAATTAGGCCCGCCGCTCAGCATTGAAGACGCTCCAGACCATGAAACTTATATTTACCGTTTCTTGTTGGAGACCCACCACATAGAAGCTGGGCACGAACAAAACGCCATCAATGAAGTCAAGCTGTCTTTTGACAAAAACACCCATGAGCTTTTTAACATGGCCGGTAATTTTGCAGGGCTGAAAGTATCCATCAATTACCGCAATTTTTTGGATAGCGGCACTGTTGCATCAGACCATTAAGCCCCCCCTAACAAACCAGACCAACAAGACCGGATAACCAGCAATGACCACAGCAATCAACAGCCTACTCGATACTTTTGACAACCCACAAACCGACCGGGATTACACTATCCGCATAGACATACCCGAATTTACCTGCCTGTGTCCCAAAACAGGCCAACCTGATTTTGCCACCATCCAAATTGAGTATGTACCCAACCAATTGTGTGTGGAGCTTAAGTCATTAAAGCTTTATATCGTGTCTTTCCGTGACCAAGGTGCGTTCCATGAGGCCGTCACCAATACCCTATTGAATGACTTGGTTGCCGCCACAGCACCCAATTTTATGAGGATACGCGCCGCTTTCAACGTGCGTGGCGGCATTTATACCACTGTCGTTGCCGAACACCACAAGTGCGGATGGCAAGTGCCAGCCACCGTCAACCTGCCTTAA
>CAJAWH010000141.1 GCA_903945605.1 uncultured Methylococcaceae bacterium
CCAAAAAAGTCCGGCTATTGTGGTTGCGCTTCCTGAAAGAGATCGGCGGCGAGATTGAACCACCCGCCGAACTGACGGATTACCCGCCCATCCGGCAAGCCCTCACCATCAGCCAAGAAGCCGCCTACAGCCGGGCCGAACTGCTCGCCTACCAGGACGTGCTGGACGCGATACGGACAGAGACCGCCTATGTGGGCGAGAAGGTCACGGAAGCCAAGGCAAGGGGCAGGGAAGAGGGTATCCGGCTGGGTCGGGAAGAAGGCATTGAGTTAGGCCGCCGCAACGAGAAACTAGCGATTGCCAACAACCTGCTGGCGGTGCTGGACGATGCCGCCATTGCGGCGATCACCGGCTTGACTGTCGATGACGTGCAAAAGCTAAGAAATGCCTGACATAATTAATGATAATAGGTGTTTTGCAGATTCAAGAATGGTAGGATTAGCACATTATCCTAATAGCCAATAGCTTTGGTTTTTGCAACTATTCCCATTTTGCCCACACCGTAGCCATTAACATTACCCAACACAAGGAAAAACAATGAAAAAACCGATACCGATAGTGGTCACTGGCGCGGCTGGGCAAATCAGTTACTCATTGCTGTTCCGTTTGACGGCAGGGCAGTTGCTGGGTTCTGATCAGCCTATTATTTTGCATTTGCTGGAAGTTCCGGCGGCACTGAATGCGTTGGAAGGTGTAGTGATGGAGTTGCAGGATTGCGCCAACCCGTTATTGCACGGCATTGTTATAACCGACGACCCGAAAACCGCCTTTAAAGATGTCGAATATGCCTTTTTGGTTGGTGCCCGCCCGCGTAGCGCCGGCATGGAACGCAAAGACTTGCTGTTGGCCAATGCTGAAATTTTTGCCGTGCAAGGCAAAGCACTGAATGAGGTTGCCAGCCGTCAGGTGAAAGTGTTGGTGACAGGCAACCCTGCCAACACCAACACTTTAATTGCCATCAGCAATGCGCCGGATTTGACTGCAGAAAATTTTTCTTGCATGACCCGCCTTGACCATAACCGTGCGGTTAGCCAGCTAGCCCAAAAATGCGGGGTATTGACCACCGATATTACCAATATGACGGTTTGGGGCAACCATTCTGCCAGCCAATACCCTGATTTGCACCATGCCAAAGTAAACGGACAGGAAGCCTTGTCACTGGTTGGTCAGGATTGGTTCGCCAATGCGTTTATCCCCACCGTGCAACAGCGTGGCACCGCCGTTATCCAAGCCCGTGGGCAATCTTCCGCCGCCTCAGCCGCCAATGCTGCGATTGACCAAATGAAAACATGGATTTTTGGTACAGCGCCGGGCGATTGGGTGAGCATGGGGCTGCTGTCTGATGGCAGTTATGGCATAGCGCAGGGCGTGGTTTATTCTTATCCGGTTGCGGTTTGCAACGGCGCGGTTAACATTGTCCAAGGACTGGCCATTAACGCTTTCAGCCAGCAACGGTTGGACAATTCCGCAGCGGAACTGATAGAAGAACGCGAGGCAGTCAGACATTTGTTGTAACAGGCTTCCATCACCTTTGGCATATTCTGTTTGTCTAAAAATAACCGCCAAACAGTTCGGGGTTAGGTGTATCGCCGCCCCGTTTTAGCTTAGGCAAATGGCGCAGCATACATTAATCGATAGCTTTAGCGTATCTAAGCCTTTATAATGGGAAGCAGTAGTTAGTCCTCCGCCTTAATGCGAAACTCCTACTCAGGTTTTGCATCTTCAATAGCACTTTTCTGAATTATCCTACCCGCATTTTTCCTTTCTGTGTTCTGTTCGATTTGCGATCAACTTTAATTGTTTTTTTGGGCGCCCAGTAGGGTGCTAGGGATATTAGTATGGCAACAGGCACCGTTAAATGGTTTAACGAATCCAAAGGGTTTGGTTTTATTTCCCCTGCTGACGGCAGCGCGGATGTGTTCGTGCATTTTTCCGCCATCAGTGGCACTGGTGGATTCCGCACTTTAACTGAAGGCCAAGCGGTCAACTACGATGTTGGCCCAGGACAAAAAGGCCCACAAGCCTCCAATGTGACGGCGGCTTAACCAGCCACGCTGTACGCCCCATTTTTTTGGTGGGGCTTCATAAACTCTGGCTTTATAGCCATCATCACTCTGTTAATCTTAGGATATGTCAATTGAAACGAATTTTTGTAGGCAATTTGCCTCTCGATGCCACTGAAGCATCTGTAAACACGCTCTTTTCCCAATACGGCAAAGTCCGCACCATTGAAATCGTCACTGATATTTTCAGCGGCAAATGCCGTGGTTTCGGTTTTATCTCGATGGAAGGCCACGAGGCCAGGGCGGCGATCGCCGCACTCGACGGCAATTTTTATTGCGGCAAACCGTTAAAAGTCCGGTTTGAAGACACCAGTGCCGGCAAAGGTGGCAAACGCCATTAATGGCAGCAAGGGTTTAGTGGAAGAACATCACCGCGCTTAGCAGGGCAGCACTCAGCGACACCACCCACAGCGTACGGCGATTGTTTTCTTCCATTTGTTGCCGTAACAATGCCAACTCCTTGTTGTGCCGATCCGCTTGATGGCTTGCGTTGGCGGCATTATCCAACGCTTTGTACAGCAAGCCCGGTACTTCAGGGAATCGTTGGGAAAATTCAGGGAACTGCTTTAGCAATTGGCTGATTTTTGCTTTAGGCCCCATCCTTTCAGTGAACCACTGCTCCAAATAAGGTTTGGCAGTCTGCCATAAATCCAGTTCTGGATAAAGTTCCCTGCCCAAGCCCTCAATATTCAACAAGGTTTTTTGTAGTAACACTAGCTGCGGCTGTACCCGCATGTCAAAACGCCGTGCAGTCTGGAAGAGCCTCAGCAACAATTGCCCAAAAGAAATGTCTTTTAAGGGTTTTTCAAAAATGGGTTCGCAAACACTACGGATGGCGGATTCAAACTCCTCAATGCGGGTGGTGCGCGGTACCCAACCTGACTCAACATGCATTTCTGCCACCTTGCGGTAATCACGGTTGAAAAAGGCCAGAAAATTTTCTGCCAAGTAATGCTGGTCAGATAACGACAAGGAACCGACAATACCAAAATCAATGGCAATATAACGCGCAGGCGGGTCGACAAAAATATTGCCGGGGTGCATGTCGGCATGGAAAAAATTGTCCCGGAACACTTGGGTAAAAAAGATTTCCACGCCGCGCTCAGCTAGCAGTTTAAAATCCGCGCCGGCTGCCCTTAACTGGTCAATTTCGCCCACCGGAATGCCGTGGATACGTTCCATCACCATAACTTTTTGCTTGGTCAATGGCCAATGTATTTCGGGTATATAGATAATGTCCGAACCTTCAAAGTTACGGCGTATTTTTGCCGCATTGGCGGCTTCCCTGACCAAATCCAATTCATCCAGGGTGGAGCGTTCAAACTCCGCCACCACTTCCATCGGACGTAAGCGCCGTGCATCGGCAGAGAAGCGTTCTGCTAGCCGTGCCAATTCGTAGATCAAGCCCATGTCAGAATGGATACGGTCTTCAATATCGGGGCGCAGCACTTTGACCACTACTTGCTCTCCGCTGTGCAACACCGCGCCGTGCACTTGCGCCACCGACGCGGATGCCATCGGTTCGGGTTCAAATTCGGCAAATGCTTCCTCAATGGATATGCCCAGCTCCTTTTCAATGATGCGGCGGGCAATGGCATTGCTAAAAGGTGGCACCCGGTCTTGCAGCTTGACCAGTTCATCGGCAATGTCTTCAGGCAATAAATCTTTGCGGGTTGACAGGGCTTGACCAAATTTTACATAAACCGGACCCAAGTCTTCTAAAGCCTGACGGATACGCACACCCCGTGAATCGGGCTTTTTATTGAGCCAATAATAAGGCGAAAAAACCGCCAAAAAGCGGATGGAGCGGAACAGGGGAGTGTTTAAAACAATTTCATCTAGGCCGTGGATGACTAAAATCCAGTTGATACGGATGAGGCGTAAAAGCAATTTAGGACGGATCACAGGATACCTTTGGGTGGGGAAAAGCAAACGACAGCCGCTGCAAAGCGCATTTGATTAAGATTCTATTGGCTGGGTGTTTAAGATTGCTTCCAATTGCCCGACACGGCTGTTAAGGCGATCGAATGCCAAACGCAGCTCATCAACCTGATGACAAAAAATGTCCATTTCAGCAGCGGCAGGCAAATCACGGGTTTCTTCTTGTAAAAATTCGGCGGCATTAAGCCGGAAAGCGTCCAATGATTCGCTGCCCCACTGTTGTCCGGCACGCAACAGGCCAGCCATTTGTCGGGCGGCACGTTGCCCTGTGTAGCGTGCCAATTGGCTTTCCAAATCAATATTGAGCTTGGCGAACAGAGCCTGAAAATGTTGTCCTGTCTTCATGTCACCAGTGATGGTGACTGTGCCGGAAAAAACCGAACGCATCGGGTTGCCGCTTAGCCCCATCAACCCCAAAGCCCATAGCGAACCGGTCAAGTGCGTATCGGCGGGGGTAGGGCAGGTGTCGAGCAAATGGATGTTGTCAGTGGAAGGGCAAAGATAAAAAGTTTCATTGAACGGGGTCAGAGTGACCGCAATCACCTTGCCATCCAGCGGGGCCAACAAGGCCTGATGATGTGCATCCAAGCTAAGGGTTTGGTTAAGCGCCGTTTGCAATGCACCCAGCAGCAAAGGTTTGATGGCCATGCTAAATCTTATAGCCTCGGTGGACGGCAACAATGCCTTGTGTCATATTAAAGTATTCGCAACGTTCCAAACCGGCATTCTGCATCATTGTTTTCAATTCTTCCTGCTTGGGGTGCATACGGATGGATTCAGCCAAATAACGGTAGCTTTGTTCATCCTTAGCGACCAGTTTGCCAATTTTTGGCAACAGGTTGAACGAATAAAAATCGTAAACTTTTTCGGTGACCGGATCAGTTGGATGGGAGAATTCCAGCACGATGACCCGACCACCGGGTTTAAGCACGCGGTGCATGGAACGCAGGGCGGCATCTTTATCGGTGACATTACGCAAGCCAAAAGCAATGCAGACACAATCAAAGGTGTTGTCTTCAAATGGCAGGCATTCGGCATTGACTTGCGCGTAACGGATATTGCCCGCCAAGCCTTTGTCGATCAGGCGATCCCGTCCGGTGCGTAACATTTGCGCGTTGATGTCGGCTAGCACCACTTGCCCGGTCTTGCCAACACGTTCTTCAAATAATGCAGTCAAATCACCGGTACCACCCGCCAAATCCAGCACCTGTTCGCCCTTGCGGACATTGGCAAGCTGCACAGCAATGCGTTTCCATACGCGGTGGATGCCCAAGGACATCAGGTCATTCATAATGTCGTAATTGCCCGCGACCGAATCAAATACGCCGCGTACCAGTTTGACTTTCTCTTCTTTGGCGACTTGTTTGAAGCCAAAATGGGTCGTGTTGTCAGTTGTCATGTTGTCACCTAATTTTGTAAAGGCTGTTTACGTTGATAGCCCGCTTCCTCTAGTTTACGGAGGTATCCGGCCCAAAGGCAAGGGTAATCAGAGCCTAATTTATACAGCAAGTCCCAAGTATAAAGCCCCGTGTCATGGCCATCACTAAAGGTGGGGCGAATGGCATAGTTGCCAACCGGCTCAAGTGCGACAATAGCCACCTCTTCCTTGCCAGTCTGCAACACTTCCTGCCCTGGGCCGTGACCGACGGCATCAGCTGATTGGGTGAATACCCGCAGATACTCGCAGGGCAGTTCAAACAAACTGCCGTCGTCATAATGGATTTCAAGTATTTTGGAGACTTGGTGCAGCTTGATCTGAGTAGGCAGACTGTTGCAGGGTTTTACGATCACTCTCATAAATTTACAAATTGGGCGTTACAAAATATAGCGGCTTAAATCTTCATCTTGGACAAACTCGCCCAAGTGGCTGTCAACATAACTGGCATCAATCACCACTGATTTTTCCAGCAAATCGGGCGCGTGGTAAGAAATGTCCTCTAATAGCCGTTCCAGCATGGTATGCAGCCGCCTAGCACCAATATTTTCAGTTTTTTCGTTGACTTCAAAGCCCAGTTCTGCAATACGTTTGATACCGTCCGTGGTAAAGCTCAGGGATACGCCTTCGGTTGCCAATAACGCCGCATATTGTTCGGTGAGGGAGGCATTGGGTTCAGTCAGGATGCGCACAAAATCATCAGCGGACAAGGCGCTCAGCTCAACCCGAATAGGGAAGCGGCCTTGCAATTCAGGGATCAGGTCCGATGGTTTGGCAACATGAAATGCACCCGAGGCAATAAACAGCACATGGTCTGTTTTTACTGACCCGTATTTGGTGGACACGGTGCTGCCTTCGACCAGCGGCAACAAATCACGTTGCACACCCTCGCGAGAGACTTCCCCGCCGCCACCGCCCAATTCGGAACGTTTACAGATTTTATCGATCTCGTCCAAAAAAACAATGCCGTTTTGCTCGACCGCATCCACCGCGCGTTGCTTGATTTCCTCGTCATTCAGCAGCTTTCCGGCTTCTTCTTCCTGCAATACTTTGAGTGCCTTGGCAATTTTCATTTTGCGGGTGCGGGTGCGTTCGGAACTCATGTTCTGGAACATGCCTTGCAGCTGGCTGGTCATTTCTTCCATGCCGGGCGGGGCCATAATTTCCACCCCCATCGGGGCGACATGCACTTCCAAGTCTATTTCTTTGTCATCCATGCTGCCATCACGCAATTTTTTACGCATTTTTTCGCGCGTCGCGGCTTGGGTTTCCGACAACATGCCGCCGTCTGCAGTGGGCAACAGAATATCCAACACCCGTTCTTCAGCGGCATCGGTTGCACGTACCTGCACTTTTTCCAGTTCGGCTTGGCGGGTCATTTTTACCGCAGAATCGACCAAATCACGCACGATAGATTCCACATCACGGCCCACATAGCCGACTTCGGTAAATTTGGTGGCTTCAATTTTAATGAACGGCGCATTGGCCAACCGCGCCAGACGGCGGGCAATTTCAGTTTTTCCGACACCGGTGGGGCCAATCATCAGGATATTTTTGGGGGTGATTTCATCCCGCAAGCTGCCTTCCACTTGCTGCCGCCGCCAACGGTTTCTTAGGGCGATAGCAACAGCGCGCTTGGCGTTGGCTTGTCCGACAATGTGTTTATCCAGTTCACTGACAATTTCTTTCGGGGTCATGGGGGTTGTTGAGGTCGTCATGGTTTGCTTGTTCACTCCGCGTCCAGTTCTTCAATACGCAAATTGTGGTTGGTGTAGATGCAGATGTCGGCGGCGATATGCAACGACCGTTCGACAATGTCACGCGCACTCAACTCGCTGTTTTCCAATAAGGCACGGGCAGCCGCTTGGGCATACGCACCGCCGGAACCAATTGCCATGAGGTCGTATTCCGGCTCGATCACATCGCCGGTCCCCGACAAAATCAGCGAAGTTTTGGCATCGGCAATGACCAGCAGGGCTTCCAATTTGCGCAAGGCGCGGTCAGTGCGCCAATCTTTGGCCATTTCCACGGCGGCCCGGGTCAGGTTGCCGCGATGTTTTTCCAGCTTGCCCTCAAAATGCTCAAATAAAGTGAAGGCATCAGCGGTGGCACCGGCAAACCCGGCAATGACTTGGTCATGGTACAATCGCCGCACCTTGCGGGCATTGCCTTTCATCACCGTGCTGCCCAGTGTGACTTGCCCGTCGCCGCCAATGACAACCTTGTTGCCTCTGCGTACAGAAAGTATAGTAGTTCCTTCAAACACGTTCGTATCCTAGCTAATCAAACATAACAGCGGCAATTTTACATGGTATGCCTAGTCGGTGTAGGAAAAAATTGCCGCTGCAGGACAGTTGCATCCGATGCGTTTTGCCCGCCGCCGTGGTGCTATAATGCTTACAAAGCAATGCCACCCTGAAGATGACCGCTATCTTGATATGAAGCCATTGTTTTTACTTGTTTTGTTAGGCTATGGCTCATACAGGCCATGCAGAATGGCAGCGGACACGCAACGCTTTCCTACACAATAAAAACGCCCCATGCCTCCGAAACCGCCTTCATTTAAAACGGTAAGCTCGTTCAATTATAGCCAACTGGGTAACCTTTACGCACAAGTGGCGGAGCATCAACGGCTAAAGCAGCGGGTCTGTTCGTTGTTGCCCGAGTCGCTTGCCCAAGCTGTCCTGCATTGCGCCATTAAAAACCGAAAGCTACTGGTGTATACCCATTCGCCAGTATGGTCGTCCCAGCTACGTTTTTATCAAGGCACTATTTTGGCCAATTTAACCCAAAAGGCTGGCAGTCCTGCAGACAGTATGCAGGTAAAAATAGTGGCGATGCAGTCTGGGGCATCGACCAGCAGGTTTTACCGTGCCGGTGTGCCATCGGCAGGAACACTCACAGCACTACAAAAACAAAGCGCCGCACTGCCGGATGAGGCATTAAGGCAGTCGTTCCGCAAGCTGCTGACCACCCTTAAAAAAGTGTCGGTTTAAACTGGGCCACTAAAATTGCACCACTGCATCCATCCCGAGCAACACTTGACTGAATTGATGCCCTGAATCGAACGGGGCAATAGAGCCAATAGCCCAATCGTAACGGGCTTCGGGACGTATCAGCAACCAGCTTTTCGGTTTCCAATTGATGCCGGCGGTCACATCGTACAAACTGCTTTCGCCATAACCGTAACGGAAACCACTTTGGTCGCGGAACCACTCGCCACGCACCCCCAGCCCCAAATTATCATTTAATTGATAGGTGAGATAGTTGACAATGGAATACCAGGCTGCCGTCGATTGCCCATTGTTGGCAGCATGGTTCAATGTGCCCCGATCATGCTGTAAGACATAAAGCCACTTGCCGAATTGTTGTTGAAAAATTGCCGAGTAATATTCCAAGTCATTATTCGGCATGTTTTGATAACCGTTACCTTGCATAATGGAAAATGATAACGACGTGCCGGTATTGGCATTGGCCCAATTAATGCTGCTCATTTGTGCCCAAGCGGCGGGATTAAGGTCGAAATTGTCCATACCTTTCACCGCACCCAGATTAATGCTCCATTGGTTGTTGATGGTGTAATTGAACAATGCCCCGGTCGTGGTGAAGGGAGAGGACTTAAAGCTATAGGTGTGCGATGAAAAGAAATTCAGTCCGGACGGCACCGACTCGTAACCGATAATGGTGTAAAAATGACCGATTTTAGCACTTAAACCGTTGCCTATCGGGGCGTAAATTTCAGCATACGCTTGTGGGATTGCCATATTGTAATAGCTGTCGGGTTTCATGAGGTGCGTGTCCCAATCGCCCGCTGCTTGGGTGTAGCGGGTGTCAGTGCCGAACAGGTAATCAACACGTCCGCCGATATCCCAATGTGTGCTTTTCGTGACTGCTTTTTCTAGGTAAACGTTCAATTGGTACAGATTCAATTCGCTGTTCCGGTCTGTCATATTTACTGGGCCATTGGTATGATTGCCAGGGTTGTCGGCGTTGTAGCCAATGCCCCCGGTGGCCCAACCGCCCACTGACCATGCTGACCCTTTCAGACCCAGCCAGTCGGTGGTGTTTTTATCGGTATATTCGGCAATCAAACCGGATGCCGTGGCAGTATCGGCAAGCACAGGGAAAGCTATTGTTGATAAGCTACAAATGCTTAATATCCCTAATAGTTTGTAGTAACAGGTGGGGGCGGGGGGAATCATTTTGAAGCCTTGCTTTTATGGGTTGGTTTATAGCAGCCCACAATCTTTTCATATTTTGTTATTAGCTGTCCAATTTGGTGCAACAGTGACAAGGGGTAGGTTGTCAAGCCATTGTCTTTGCCGTATCCTGAGTGGAATGCTAATGACAGATATGCCCAAAAGCATTATAAACTATGCCATTTCTTATGTTATACTTGGCAACTTTGCTTATATTTCACCTAAGCGGTTAATGACACTATGATTAAACAGCGCACGTTAAAAAACACCATTCGGGCTACTGGTGTGGGCCTGCATACGGGTGACAAGGTGTACCTTACCCTTCGTCCTGCAGAAGCCAATACTGGCATCCGCTTCCGCCGCGTTGACCTTGACGAACCAGTCACTATACAAGCAACGCCGCGTAATGTGGGCGAGACCAACCTGTCCACCACCTTAGTGTCCAACGGCGTAAAAGTCTCCACTATTGAACATTTATTGTCGGCATTTGCCGGTTTGGGCATAGACAACGCCATTATTGATGTCAGTGCCGCCGAGGTGCCCATTATGGATGGCAGTGCCGGGCCATTCGTGTTTTTGCTACAATCAGCCGGTGTGGAAGAGCAAGACAGCCCCAAACAATATATCCGTATCAAACGCAGTGTGCGTGTGGAGGATGGTGACAAATGGGCCGCTTTTGAACCGTTTGATGGCTTCAAAGTCACCTTTACCATTGATTTTGAACATCCGGCCTTTGAAGAACACGTCAAAACGGCAACCATGGATTTTTCATCGACGACTTTTGTTAAGGAAGTCAGCCGTGCCCGAACCTTCGGCTTTATGAAAGACATTGAAATGCTGAGAAAAAATAATCTGGCTTTAGGCGGCAGCTTGGATAATGCCATTGTGGTCGATGAACACAAAATCATCAATGAAGATGGGCTTCGTTGCGCCGATGAGTTTGTCAAACACAAAATCCTCGATGCCATTGGCGACCTCTACCTGTTGGGGCATAGTCTGATTGGTGAGTTTACCGGCTATAAATCCGGGCACGCACTGAACAATAAGTTGCTGCGCACTTTGCTGGAAGACACCGAGGCATGGGAAATGGTCACTTTTGATAACGACAATGATGCCCCCATTTCGTTTATGCGTTCCGCCCAAGCACCAAGGCCTAGTAATTAGCCGTTGAATTAAGGGGTAGGGTAGGCCGGTTGCTTGATCCAATTGGCAATTGCCTGCCTATTCTGTTTTGTTGACCAGCGTTCCCTATGTTTTTGCATTGCTTT
Source organism: uncultured Methylococcaceae bacterium (assembly GCA_903945605.1). Classification (GTDB taxonomy): domain Bacteria; phylum Pseudomonadota; class Gammaproteobacteria; order Methylococcales; family Methylomonadaceae; genus Methylovulum. The sequence continues at coordinate 10,907 of CAJAWH010000141.1, forward strand.
TAGGTTAAAATAGGGGACTTTGAGTTAACCTCCAGCAGCTAATAACAAAGATCATGCCCATGCATGGCGGGCTGGCTTGCTACCATGGATAATCACTGCTATCACATCCCAGTAAAAAACCTTTCTGAGCGGCATAAATCAGACGGGCCCTATAAAAAGCTTTTTAAGCCCTACTTTAGAGTAAACACATGACAGACCTTAGCTTATATAGAAACATCGGTATTTTCGCACACGTGGACGCCGGTAAAACCACCACCACCGAACGGATTTTAAAACTGACTGGCAAAATCCATAAAATCGGCGAAGTCCACGACGGCGCAACCACCACTGACTTCATGGATCAAGAGCGCGAACGCGGCATCACCATCCAGTCTGCGGCCACCACGTGCTTTTGGAAAGACCACCGTTTCAATATCATCGACACCCCAGGTCACGTTGACTTTACCATTGAAGTGTACCGTTCATTAAAAGTGCTTGACGGCGGTGTGGGTGTGTTTTGTGGTTCGGGCGGGGTTGAGCCACAATCGGAAACCAACTGGCGCTATGCGAACGACTCCAAAGTATCGCGTATTATTTACGTCAACAAACTGGACCGTATCGGCGCTGACTTTTACCGAGTGGTCAAACAAGTTGAAGAAGTGTTGGGGGCAAAACCTGTTGTCATGACTTTGCCGATTGGCCGTGAAGATGGCTTTGTCGGCGTGGTTGACGTGCTGAACATGCAAGCGTGGGTATGGGATGATTCTGGCGACCCAATGAACTACACCATCCAAGACATTCCTGCCGATATGTTGGAAGATGCCAAAAAATGGCGTGAAAAAATGATCGATTCGGTTGCCGACCAAGACGATGATGTCATGGAACGTTACTTGGAAGGCGAAGAGCCTACTATCGAAGAAATCAAACGTTGTTTGCGTAACGGCACCATCAAAATGGATTTCTTCCCAACTTTCTGCGGCTCTTCTTTCAAAAACAAAGGTGTGCAATTGGTTCTGGATGGTGTTATTGACTACCTGCCTTGCCCAACCGAAGTCAAGCCACAGCCCGAAGTTGATTTGGAAGGCAACCCGACTGGTGAATTTGCCATTGTTGATGCCGAAAAACCGTTACGCGCCTTGGCATTCAAAATTATGGATGACCGCTTCGGCGCATTGACGTTCTTGCGCATTTATTGCGGCAAATTGGAAAAAGGCACTTCCGTACTGAACACATTTACCGGCAAAACCGAGCGTATTGGCCGTATCGTTGAAATGCACGCCGATACCCGTAACGAATTGGAATCAGCTCAAGCCGGTGACATTATTGCCGTGCTAGGTATGAAAAACGTACAGACCGGACACACGCTGTGTGACCCTAAATTCCCGGCCACTTTGGAGCCGATGGTGTTCCCTGATCCCGTTATCTCGTTGGCAATTTCACCTAAAGATAAAGCCGCCTCTGAAAAAATGGGCATTGCCTTAGGTAAAATGATTCAGGAAGACCCGTCTTTCCACGTTGAAACCGACGAAGACAGCGGCGAAACCATCCTGAAAGGTATGGGCGAGCTGCATTTGGATATTAAAGTCGATATCTTGAAACGCACCCACGGTGTGGATGTTATTGTCGGCAAGCCACAAGTGGCCTACCGCGAAACTATCACCAGAGCGGTTGAGGACGATTACACCCACAAAAAACAATCCGGTGGTTCTGGACAGTACGCGAAAATCAACTACCGTATTGAGCCAGGCGAGCCAGGTTCCGGCTTCGTGTTTGCATCAGAAGTCACCGGTGGTAACGTGCCTCGCGAATATTGGCCAGCAGTGGAAAAAGGCTTCAAAAGTATGTTGGATAAAGGCGTGTTGGCAGGCTTCCCGTGTTTGGACTTTAAAGTGGTGTTGACCGATGGTGGCTTCCATGCCGTTGACTCGTCATCCATTGCTTTTGAGATTGCTGCTAAAGCCGCGTTCCGCCAATCCATCCCTAAAGCGGGCCCACAATTGATTGAACCGATCATGAAAGTGGACACTTTTACCCCAGAATCACACGTCGGTGACGTGATCGGTGACCTTAACCGTCGCCGTGGCATGATCAAATCACAAGACCCCGGCATCACTGGCGTACGTATCAAATCAGACGTGCCACTGAGCGAAATGTTCGGTTATATTGGCGACCTGCGTACCATGACTTCAGGCCGTGGCCAGTTCTCCATGGAGTTCTCGCATTACATGCCTTGCCCCAAAAACGTTGCTGACGAAGTGATTAAAGAAGTCACTGAACGTAACAAAGCCAAATAAGGCTTAAGGGCTTTTGCCCGTGTTGTGCCATTGGTGCGGTGCGGGCAGGGCTTGGTTAAACAAAAAACCCGCAAGCCAATTGGCTTAGCGGGTTTTTTTATGGGATAGCTTGGCATAAATAGCTTATTGGTCCAGCGAAGCCGAAGCATCGTACAGTCTGGATTTCAGTGGCCACCTATAGAGTAGATTGCATTGCCTATACCCACTAATATTGGTTTGTGTCCTCAATTGATCTTATGCACCCGGTCACTTTTGATATTGCCCGGATTGCTGGCCTGTTGGCTCAATTCTGCATTCGGTTCTATCCCCAGTGACTTGGCCAGGTCATAATAAGCGTTGATGCGATTAGTCACCGCTGTAAAATAGCTTAGCATCACTGTTTTATAAGTGCGTTGGGCATCAATATAATCCAATATGCTGGTCGCGCCTTTAGTGTAAGCCAGTTCCGCACGGTCACGAATTTTGCGTGTCCGGTCGAGCAAACCATCTTGGTAGCGTTGCACCACCTTGTCAGCGCTTTTCCAGGTTGCAAAAGCACTGACCACATCGGAACGCACGCCCAGCTCGGTTTGTTGGGCGGCTATGCGCATTTGGCTAAGGCTGACGGCGGCGGCGTTTTCTTCACCTTTGTATTGGTAAAACAAGGGTATTGGAATACTGACACCAACAAAATAGGAATCCAATACCGTGTTACTGGGGTCACGGGCATAACCTGAGGAAACGGTGACATCAGGGTATTTTAGCTTACGGGCCAATATTAATGCCTTATCGGCCTGTTCGGCGCGTTTTTTGTCGCCTTGCAAATCGGGGCGCAATTCCAAAGCCTTAGTGATGAGGGCATCCCTTGGCAAATTTTGGCCAATATCTTGGGTTGATGGCCAACGGTCTTCGGCAACAAACTGCATACTTTTGTCCGGCCAGTTCAGCGTGATGGCCAGTGCCGCCTGAGCCTGTTCAATGGCGGCGGCGGCGTTATCCAAATCCGACTGTGCTTGCAGTGCTTCCACTTCAATGCGTAAAAAATCCGATTCAGGGATATCACCGGCCTGTAGCCGCAAGCGGTTGTTGCTGATAATATCTTTATAATGGTTGACAATTTCTTGCGCCAACCATTGGTTTTTCTGTGCTTGCAACAGGCCGTAGTAGGCATCCCTCACCATATTGGTAAAAATACGGACAGCATCCTGAAAATCGCTTTCTGCCGCTTGGGTGGCGATGGCACTGGTTTCTTGGCGCAAACCACGCTTACCCGCCATCTCGATCAGCTGGCTGAAAGAATAATATTGTGCCGGGCCGCAATTGATACTGTGGCTGGGGCTTCCTTGAGGACACCCTTGTGCTGACGAATTGGGATTGGAATTTTTGCTAAGTTCCAATAACTGGGCGCTAACGGTTGGGTTGGGAATGGCACCGGCAATAATTTCCTGTGCTTGGGCATTCTCAATATTGTAACGGGCAGCCAACAAATCCAAATTACGTTGGTAGAACAGCCAAATCGCCTGTTTTTCCGACAGCGGGACGGATTCCGCCATGGCTTTGGCAGATAACGACGCAAGTAAAACTAAGCCGACTATTCCGCCTAAGCGGAAGGGAAGGCGCAAAACCAGTTTTTTGTTCATAGTGGTTATAAACATGATAAGCCTCGCCTATTCCTTGAAACTTTCGGCGGGTTCGGGCAATCGCTCATCGGTCGCTTTGGCAACCCAGACGTACAGTGTCGGCAGCAGCAATGCGCTCATCAACAAATCGGCAATAAGCCCGCCGACGATAACAATGGCGAACGGACGTTGCGAATCGGAGCCAATGTCATGGGACATAGCGGCGGGCAGCAACCCCAAAGTGGCCACCAACATAGTCATCATAATAGGCCTTAACCTCAGGGCGGCACCTTCCACGGCGGCTTCCATGATGGGCATGCCACGCACCCGCAGCTGATTGATGTATTCCACCATAATAATGCCGGTTTGCACCGACACACCAAACAGTGCCAAAAAGCCCACCCCAGAGGAGACGCTAAAATGGGTGCCAGTGATATAAAGTGCCAACAGCCCACCGATACGGGCCAAGGCCACGTTGACCATAATCAGCAACGCCCATTTGAAGGAGTTGAACACCGAAAACAGGATGAAAAAGATCATCAGGATAGTGAAGGGGACAATAAATAACAGCCGTGCATCGGCCCGTTTTTGGCTCTCGTATTCACCCGCCCAAGCAATGCTGTAGCCATCAGGTAGTTTCACTTCCCTATTGACGCTGGCAATGGCTTCTTCCACGGTAGACCCCAAATCGCGCTCACGCACACTGTATTTAATGGCGATATAACGCTGGCTGCCTTCGCGGTAAATCATCGAAGCGCCGTCTTCGACACTGATAGTGGCCAGTTGGCTTAAAGCCACCCGCTCACCGCTAGGGGCCAACAAGCGGACAGAAGTAATGTCTTCTAAATTTTTGCGGTAGGGTTCAAGATAACGCACCACCAAATCGAAACGGCGTTCCCCTTGCAATACTTGGCTGACAGCACGGCCACCCAAAGCGGTTTCTACGGCATCCTGCACATCGGACATATTAAGGCCAAAGCGGTCGGTTTTGCCCCGATCCACTTTGACATTGATATTAGGCTGGCCAATGACGCGGAACACCCCCAGGTCTGCAACCCCTTTGATTTTGCGCATTACGGCAACAATATCATCGGCACTGCGTTCCAGCTGTTTGAGGTCGTCGCCGGAGAGCTTGACCGCCAACTGGCCTTTGACACCGCTGACCGCTTCCTCCATATTGTCGGCAATGGGCTGTGAAAAATTCCAGATGACGCCGGGTATTTTTTGCAAGTCCGTATTCAGCGCTTCGATCAGCTGATCTTTAGTCTTAAACTGCGGTCGCCATTGATCGTGCAATTTCAAATCCACAAAGTATTCGGTATTGAAAAAGCCGGTGACATCGGTGCCGTCGTCGGGTCGCCCGAACTGCGACACCACTTGTGTCACCTCAGGATAACGAGCCATGGTTTCACGGGCTTCGCGCACCACGCGTCCCGCTTCAGTGGGGCCAGTGCTGGAGGGCAATGTGCCGCGCACCCAAATAGCCCCCTCATCAAGGTGCGGCAGGAATTCTGAGCCGATAGCCCCACCTTGCCAGAGCCAGACGCTACCGGACAATGCGCAAACAGCCACCCCAAGCGTGATCCAATGATGCCCGATGCACCAAGTGACCGCTCGGCGATAGACCTTAATCAGTGCTTCCATCACTGGGTTGCGCCATTCTTTAGCCCCTTTGCGTAAGATAAAGCTGGCTAGCACAGGGATCATGATCATGGAGAAAGTTAGGGCGCCGAGCAAAGCAAAAGTGACAGTCCAGGCCATGGGATGAAACAGCTTGCCTTCAACCCGCTGCAGCGTAAAAATGGGCAGATAAGAAGTGATAATGATTCCTATGGCATAAAACACCGGACGTTGCACTTCATGCACGGCATGGGAAATCACTTCACTGATCGGTCTGTTTTGCTCCCGCCGCATTTGCAGATGCCGGGAAATATTTTCCACCATCACCACAGAACCATCGACCACCATGCCAAAATCCAGCGCCCCCAGAGATAACAGGTTGGCTGGAATGCTGCTCAAATCCAAGAAAATCGAGGCGAACAATAGTGAAAAGGGGATGGTCAAGGCAACAATCAAGGCACTGCGGATATTACCCAAGAACAGGAACAGTATGGCGACCACCAACAGCATCCCTTCGGTCAGGTTGTGCAGAACAGTATGGGAGGTGTACTTGACCAAATCACCACGGTCAAGATGCGGGACAATTTTAACGCCCGGCGGCAGATAATGGTCATTGAGTTCCTTGACTTTGTCTTCAATGGCTTTAATCGTGGCATCAAATTGCGCCCCTTTACGAAGCAGTACAATGCCTTCAACGACATCGTTGTCATCAATCACCTGTCCGTTTTCGCGGTGGATGGTCTTACCGATTTGTCCCAGACGTATCTTAGGCCCTTGGATCACTGTGGCGACATCGCGGACACGGATAGGCGTAGTGTCTTGAACCTGCACAACGGTGGCGGCTATATCAGCCACATCGCGCACCAAACCCACCTCGCGGATATTGATCTGTTGGTTGCCACGCTCGATAAAACTACCCCCCGCATTGATATTGTTGGCAGCCAAGGCTTGGTTGACATCGGTGATGTTCAGTCCATAACTCATCAGCTTGTTGGGGTCAACCTGCACTTGGTATTCCCGTGTCAGTCCCCCAAAACCTGAAACATCCACCACATTGGGGACGCTCTTAAAACGCTTGGGCAGCTCCCAGTCTTGGATGGACTTCAGCTCCATCAAATCAATTTCAGGGTTGCTGCTGGTGAGGGTATACCAGTAAATTTGCCCGACCGGACTATAATCCGGCCCCAAGGTCGGATTGACCCCATTGGGGACATTCACTTGGGTCAGTTTCTCTAGCACCCGTTGCCGATTGATGAAATTATCAGAGTCATCATCAAAAATCAGCGTGACCACGGATAGGCCAAAAATAGATATGGAGCGAAGATTGGTCAGGTGGGGTACACCAGCAACCTCAATCTCGATGGGTACACTGACTTGTTGTTCCACCTCCTCGGCGGCGCGGCCGGGCCATTGGGTGATAATCTGCACCCAATTATTGGCGACATCGGGGTAAGCTTCGATAGGTAAGCGGTGGAAGGCAATGCCTCCACCCACTAACAAGATGAAACCAATAAAAAGCACCAGCGCTTTTTCGCGTAATGCCAAGTCGACAATCCGCTGAATCATGGCGAAACCTTATGCTGCTGTTCTTCAAACGCGGTGGGGTTTTCCGCACTGGCGGCGGCAGAAAGTTGTAAAGCATTGCTGACCACAGTATCACCCTCTTTCAGACCGGAGCTGATCTGCAACGTGCCATCGCTGTTGGTTGCACCTGCTTGCACCTCGGTGATACGGAACTTGTTGCCGTCTAAAGGAAAAAATGCCCAATCTTTATCATGTAACCTAAAAATGGCTGCTGACGGGATGACAACCTGCGGTATTTTGTCTTTAGAAACGAACAGGGCGGTGGCGAACATGCCGGGGCGCAAAATACCTTTGCTGTTGTCCAGCTCAATACGCACTTTAGTGCTACGAGTAGTGGGGTCAAGCAGGCTGAAAATATTCACCACCTTGCCTTGCAATGGGCTATTGGGGTAGGCGTTCAAGCGGATTTTAGCGGTATCGCCCAAATGGACTTGGGCAAGATTGTTCTCGTAAACATCGCACAGCAACCAAACACGGCTAAGGTCGGCAATGGTGAACAGGTTAGGGGTGGCATCCAAAGATTTGGCGGCAGTGCCTAGGGTGACATTTTGTTCAACAATCACCCCGGAGAGAGGTGCCCGCAATTCAACAAAAGGGGAGGGGTGTTGGATGTTGCCATTCAGCAAGGACACTTGGGTGATGGCATTTTCGGTATTGGCCTTAGCATCTTCTAAGGCGTTTTCCGCCGCCTGCAAATCTTTTAGGGCCACTGAAGCGCCGTGATCGTACAAGAATTGGTTGCGGTCATATATGCGCTGCGCCAGTAGCTCATCGGCTTTGGCTTGTTTCAGGGCGGCAACCGCGTTGGCCAGGTCTGGGCTATGGATTTTCAATAGCAATTGCCCTTTTTTGACTTCATCGCCCAAACGCGCATTAATTTCAACAATACGCCCACCGACCAAGCCATTAACCGACACGGTACGGCTGACATCAGGGACAATTGAGCCATTCACCAATAGTTCTTGCGAAACCATACGGCTAGAAGCTTTTATCAGGGGGAAGTCTTGCGGGCGGGCCACATCAATTACACCGCTGTCGGTATTAATTTCGGTCGGAACAGCAGCGGCTTTGCTGGCAGCGGCCTCATCCTTGCCTTTTTGCCCGCACCCCGCCAACCATAAGCAGGCACAGAAGAGCAGGGGGACGAGCCCAATGGTTGTGGGCCGCTGTAAAATCATTTGAAAATAAGCTTTATCTATAAAAATTTGCATAGTATTTAAATACAAAACAATTAATGGCGGACAACTTCAAAACACCCGTACAAAATAAAAACCAAGTTATGTTTTATCAGGCCGATGGCAATGTTGGATGGGTACTGATTTGTATGCTGTCCTGCACATCCATGATAAAAATCCTGCCGTCATTAGGATTGCCCGTATAGGCGTGCTTGATAATGATGGCCACCATTGTGTCGACCAGGTCATCCGGTACAATCAGTTCAAGGCGTTTTCGGGGAAATAACGGATCAAACTGATGTATGGTGGCAAGTTTCTCCGTCCCTATGCCCATACAATCCAACACGCTGACACCTGGAAAACCGGGCTCTTCCAACAACTGGACAAGCAATTCGCGAAGCACATAAGGTTGGAGATAGGCACGTATTTCTTTCATTGGACACCTGGGCAGGTCTATGGATAGCCAGTAACCGGCAGCGGAGCCGTCACCGATTCGATAAAAAAGTGGTGATTTCCTTAAAAAAACCGAGTCAAGCGACATCCGCCCCCCGTTCCCCAGTATCAAACCGCAACCCTTCTTCGACTGGTAAGATAAACAACTTGCCGTTGCAGGTGTTGCCGATATGGGTATGTTCCATCAAAACGGATACAATTGTTGCCACCATGGCATCTGGAGCAAAAATTTCCAGTCGGTGCAAATTTTTTAAATCAAAGCAATTAATGTACCATCTATATTTAATTTTTAATGCCCTAAATAACTTAACGTATTGTGCCGTCATGCCAATAAATACAATCAATATAAAGCTAAAAAATGGGCAAAACAACCAGCCTGCGGTTCATTTGCACTGCGCCAGGCAGATTTGGTGACCTAGTTGGTCCAGTCAAGCTCAAATCCAAACCTTCCCAATACTTCGCATAATGCTTATTATGTTAAATTTTGCTGGTGGGCGGGGCAGCATGGGCAGGGGTCTAGCCGTTTTTGGGCTTTGCGGAATTGGGGTAAGTTTTTGGTTTAACGGTTAGGGAAGCTCTGACTTAGGTCTTGCAGTTCGATTATCAAGTAGCCTTCTGCCCTGGTTTTGCTGATGGCATCAGAACGCGCATTGGCTTCTATGGTTTTTCCAGATAAAAAAAGGCTATCATTGGCTTCTATGGTTTTTCCAGATAAAAAAAGGCTATCAGGCGTGGTTAGGGTGTTCTTATAGCCATTACCTTAGCACGGTTTCCATGCGGTCTTGCCACCCTGCCCCCGTGGCTTGGTATCCGTCTATGACATCGAATGGCAACGTGAGTGTGACGGTTTGGCGGTAGGGTTTCAGGTTGGCTATTTCTTCGTCTGTCATTTCGTATGTGTCCGGGTCGGCGGCAATGCCGGCATTGATCGCTGCATCTTCTTCATCGGTGGGAACATAAAACTTACGAGTTGGCTTTGAACTCATAGCGGTTCACCTCTCTTTTATTTGCTTTACGCAAGCTGATTATACGGCGGACATTGCCGCGATCGACAAAAATAACGTTATAGACACGATCACCAATAGGGGCAAATTCTATATAACGAGATTCACCATAATTAAAACGCCGGTCAAGTGAAGCTTGAAGCCATTGCCATTCCACAATTCACCTATACAGAAGCCAACCATTCGGTCGATATATACTCGTCTTCAGCAGTTGTCAGCACAACCGGAAGGGTCTTGTTTTCGACCGTTTCTCCCGCATTGATCAGCCCTGCCACGCGCAAATAATTGGGCGTATAACCAAACACCCGCTGTTGGTTATTAGCCAATGTTTCGTTGTAACCTTCCCATAGCACGGCAAACCGCTTGCCTAAATTGGCTTGGTAAAATTGCCGCCTCATGGTTTCGGCAAGTATATGCAGCTGCTGGCTGCGTTGCTTTTTGACGGCATCCGGTATTTGCCCTGCCAAGGTGGTGGCTCTTGTGCCTTCCCTCTGGGAATAAGTGAAGATATGGATATGGCCAAAACCAACTGACTGGATAAAGTCTAAACTGTCTTGCCACTCCTGCTCGCTTTCACCCGGAAAGCCGACAATAATGTCCGTAGTGATATTAAAATCCGCAATTTTTTCACGTAACTGGCTGACGATCAGAGCGAACTCTCTGGTGCTGGTGCGCCGCGCCATACGTTTTAGCACCGCATCGGCACCGCTTTGCAAAGGCAAATGCAAATGTGGCATTAACCTTGGATACTGGAACAACTCGAAAAATTCACCGGAAAACTCCCACGGCTCCAACGACCCTAAACGTAAACGGGGTATTGGCGTTTGCGCCAGCACGGCTTTTATCAAATCAACCAAATTCAGCTGTAAATCGCTGCCATAACCACCTAAATGCACGCCCGTCAAAATCACCTCATGCACACCTTGGGCATACAGCGCGTTGATTTCATCAATAATGGCAGAAATGGGGCGGCTCACTTCATCACCTCGCGCCACAGTGACAATACAATAAGTGCAGCGGTAACGGCAACCATCTTGCACTTTGACAAAAGCCCGTTGCCGCCCGCGTGTAAACAAAGACACCTGCCCTGGCTCGGTCGATAAATAAGGCATGGTGTCCCAAACCAATTCGGTCAAAGCTTTTGTAACCAATTGGTCTTTATCGCCATTGCTGACCACCAAATCGACCCCCAATAACGCCGAAGCCTCTTCGGGCTTGAGAGTCGCGTAACAGCCGCTCACCACCAATTTGGCCCTAGGGTTGTCACGATGGATGCGGCGGATTAGGTTACGCGATTTTCTGGCAGCGTCGTGGGTGACTGCACAGGAATTGATCACGACCAGCTGGGCGGATTGCACCTGTTGGGTAATGCCATGTCCGGCCCGTTGGAACGCTTGCGCCCATGTTTCCAACTCCGCTTCGTTTAAACGGCAACCCAATGTTTTAAGATGTACTAACATGTGTCCAAAAAACCATCAATATTGACAATAGCGGCAATAATGCAGCAGAAAAATCTATCATTATGACACAAGTCGCAGAAAAACCGATAAACGGATGTTGCGCTGCACGTTAGCTAAGCGTAGTCGAAGCCCCGCCTGTGGCTTGTTTTTGCCGAGCGGTCTGGTTGCGTTCCCTTCGACTACGCTCAGTGAACGTGCAGCTTTATCCGGGGCTACGCTTCTACCAGTAGATAGCTGTTTGCATAACATCAGTTATAAGTTTAAAGACCGCAAAGCCATAAAAAACTCTGGATTATCAGGCAGCATTAGATATTAACCATAATAGCTGTAGTCTAATTTTAATAATTTTGGTATACGATATAAGCTAATTTGCCCGTCAGTCACAGGAAAAACAATGCCAATTTTTCGCCATCCGGCTCACTTATCCGAATCATTCATCATCTTGGTGCTGTTAGCGTTGATAGCACTTATCAATTGCAATAACGCCTTTGCCGTACCCAGTTTTTCGCGCCAGACCGGCGAGCCGTGCAGCGAGTGCCATACCCAATCGTTTGGCGCAAACCTGACACCTTTTGGCCGAGAATTCAAACTGGGCGGCTATACTATGAGCGGTGGTTCATCTAATCTGCCGCCGATTAGCGCGATGATTGAAGGTTCGCTGACACATACCGATAAAAATCAAGACCCCAGTGGTTTTGGTAAGGCTGGTTATAGCCCTAACGATAACTTTACCTTTGACCAAGCATCGTTGTTTTACGCAGGTAAAGTCTATGGCAATGTAGGTGCATTCAGCCAGTTCACCTATGATGGTTTTGCCGATAGCGTGGCAGTGGACAACACCGACATACGCTTTGCCGATGACACCGAAATTATGGACACGCCTATCAATTACGGCATTTCATTAAATAACAATCCCACCGTACAGGACTTATGGAACACCACCCCTGCTTGGGGATTCCCGTACACCGGTACGGCATTGCAACCGGGTGTAATGACCGCGCCTATTATCGATGGTGGCCTAGGGGTTTCGCAAGTGGGCGGCGCTACGGCTTATACTATGATCGACAACTTGCTGTATTTGGAAGCAGGCGCTTATGATTCATTCTCAAATAACCTGCAAGGGGCTTTGGCAAGTGCCGTGCCTGGTGGCTACCTGAAATTGGCGGGTCCGGCACCCTATTGGCGCAGTGCGCTGCAATACGACAAATTCGGCCATTATTTCGCGTTTGGCCATTATGGCATGAGTGCTGATGTGCAAGCGCCCAACACCAGTCCCGGTGGCTCAGGTGCCGACCACTATACGGATGTTGCCTTTGATGCCACTTACCAATATATGGCCAACCCGAGACATATTTTTGAAGTGAAGACAACCTATATTTATGAAGACCAAAACCTTGCGGTAAGCCGCGACAACGGAAGCCACAATACTGGCCTTAACAGTTATAAACTGAATACCGCTTATACCTTTGATCAAACCTATGGCATAACCTTTGCTTATAACTTGCTGACCGGCTCGCGCAATGGCAATGTTTATCCTGGTGCACCCAACAAGCCCAACAGCGAGTATTTCACCGCCGAACTGGTTTATGTGCCGTTTGGCAAATCCAATTCGACGCTAGCCCCTTGGCTGAATATAAGGACTAGTTTGCAATATATTGGCTACTCGCAGCTCAATGGTGTAGGCACATCGGCGAACATGAACAATACTTTTTTAGTGAATGGTTGGTTGGCGTTTTAAAACTGCTAAAATCGGGTGTGCAAACTTAAAACTGATATGCGCCGATAGATGCGCCCTGCCCTACTTTGGCAATCCGCCCACTTAAAAAGCCTTAGCCCATGAACAAACCTGAACAATTTAGGCGTTTTAAAGACATTTCCGTCAGCGAACGGATTTTAAACACCATCTTCCTGCTTACCATTGGTTTAGGCTACTTGGCGGCATTGGCCAATTTGTACTATACCCATCAAGGGCTGGATGGAAAAACGGGGCTATCGATTGAAGATGTGGTGATTAGCTATCATGGCTCAACCACGCAAACCCGTTTGGGCACTGCCATTAAGGGGATTATGAAATCGAACCTTAAATACCCGTCCGATGGCGATGTGATCATGAAATGGATACACGGGGGAGCTGATGAAGCGGGGTATAACGAAAAAATAGCCCCCATTTTGAACCGTGATTGTATTATATGCCACACGCCCAGCATCAACCCCTCATTGCCGGATTTGACCAGTTACGATGGCGTGTCAAAAGTGGCTCGTGGTGACGGCGGCGCGTCCATACCCACGTTAGTGCGGGTTTCCCATATCCATTTGTTTGGCATCGCCTTTATTTTGTTTTTTATTGGCCGTATCTTTTTGCTGTGCGAGATCAATATCTATGTCAAACGCATTGCCGTGGTCATACCGTTTGCCGCCATGCTAATAGACATACTGTCTTGGTTTATCACTAAATCTACCCCTTCTTTTGCCTACGTGGTGGTGATCAGTGGTGCTTTGATGGGTATTTCAATGGGTATGCAAATACTGCTTAGCATTTACCAAATGTGGTTTTTTCATAGGCGCAAGCATCCGGTTTGTTAGAAGCGGGCAGGACAAAAAGGCATTATCATCATCTTATGCCGCAACCCTGCCCAGTGGCTTGATGTCCGGTAGTGGCTGTTGCTCGGCTTGCCATAAATGCCATTGGCTTTGCATACCCAACCATAAATCTGGGGTTGTGCCCAACCAGATGGACAGGCGCAAGGCCATTGCCGCTGTGATGCCCGCTTTGCCGTTCAGTATCTTAGGGGTGACTCGTGATATTTGCAATTTTTTCCGTCAGCGGTTACGAGTGGCATTTTACAATGCCGGTTTGGCTAGCGATAGCGTCAAGATTAACGTCGAACAAATCTTCAAAATGCTATCAGCTAGCACAGATATAAAGACACTATGAAGATGCAAGCTGGATTGTCATGGATGGATAAAACCATAAATAAAGTCTATAATTAACGAAATTTTGTTGTATTTAGACTTTAAAGGTTTTTTTATGCTGCATAGCTATGCTTTTTCCAATTTTCAGTCGTTTGTAGAGAGGGTTGAGGTCGATCTTACCGTCAAGCGTAACATTACGCTAACGGACTGGATGGTTGATGATAGTTGTGGTAATCGTGTATCCAAAATTATGGGTATTGTTGGTCACAATGCCAGCGGCAAAACAGCATTACTTAAACCTGTAGCATTTTTACATTGGTTTATTTGTCATTCCTTTTCAAGTCAACCTGATTCCCCCATTCCCTTCCAACCACATGCTGCACTTGTTAACCAACCAACTGGATTTGAATGTATCTTCGATTACGAAGGCAGTTTGTGGCGTTACGAATTACAGGCAACACCCGGCAGAGTATTACGCGAAGCTTTGTACCAAAAAAAGGAACGCTTTAATTATGTATTTATCCGTTCCTGGGATGAAGCCAGCAACAGTTATGAAGTTAAACAGCAAGAATTTGGCTTATCAGCAAAATCGGCAAAAAAAGTTCGTCAGAACGTCTCATTGATTTCCTGGGCTGCCCAATATGATGTTGCACTAGCCAAGACATTCATAGCCAGCAGGGTTATCACTAATGTAAATGTAGTTGGTCGCCTGCCGATTAGTGATCAGGCGGTTATGCAGGCTGCTGAACATTTTTCAGATAACCCAAATCAACACAATTCAATGACGAGTTTGCTGTCCAGTTGGGATTTGGGCTTATCTAATATTTTTTTACAAGAAGTTCAAATAAGCCCTATTGAAGCACCGCAATTGAAAACATGGATTGCGTTCGGCGAGCATTCCAGCGGTAATACTAAATTTAGGTTACCCTTTAATATGGAATCGAGCGGTACGCAAGGTGCATTTGTGCTTTTATCGCGGCTCTTACCGATTCTTGAAGCGGGCGGATTGGCTGTGATTGATGAATTCGAGAATGACTTACATCCGCATATGCTAGAACCAATCTTGGATTTATTTGCAAATCCCGCGACCAATCCCTATGACGCACAGTTGATTTTTTCGACTCACGCGATTGAAGTATTAAATTTTCTTGAAAAGTCGCAGGTAATGTTAGTTGAAAAAGACGAGGATTGCATCAGCACAGCCTTTCGTTTGGATACGGTTGATGGTATTCGTAATGATGATAATTTCTACGCAAAATACATGGCGGGCGCTTACGGAGCGGTACCCAATTTATGAGCAAATCTAGGCCGCAAAAACAGACACTGCTCTTAGTCGGTGAAGGCTATGATGAAGTTGCCTTTTTAACTTATCTGAAATCAGAATTGGTAAACAGAGATGCTGGTTTGGAAGTGAAGATCAAAAACGCTAAGGGGAAAGGTGCTAAACACGTTATTGAATGGACCATTCTGTATTGGTTCAGCGTGACTTGGACTTGGCTCTCTTATAAACTTAAGAGAAGTCGGAGTAATTATGTCAAAGAAAAACAAGTCATGGTCGTTAGAAGATAAGCTGTCGATTCTGAAAGAAAATTTAGTTGAAGGTAAA
>CAJAWH010000142.1 GCA_903945605.1 uncultured Methylococcaceae bacterium
AGGTTGTGATTTGCAGGTAAACCTTAGTCGGTTACACTTAAAAAAATGCTGAGGAGTCGTTGCCACTCGTTGTGATTTGCAGGTAAACCTTAGTCGGTTACACTATTTTCCGTTCGAGCTCCAAACCCGTTCGGTTGTGATTTGCAGGTAAACCTTAGTCGGTTACACTTCGGTAGTTAAATAATGCAATACCCAAGTAGGTTGTGATTTGCAGGTAAACCTTAGTCGGTTACACTATACCTGCCGGAGATTAGTCCGAACAGTGCGTTGTGATTTGCAGGTAAACCTTAGTCGGTTACACTGGACAGCATCACGCTCGCCGAGGCAAATGAGTTGTGATTTGCAGGTAAACCTTAGTCGGTTACACTAATAAACACTTGCTGGCCTTTGTTCAGGTAGTTGTGATTTGCAGGTAAACCTTAGTCGGTTACACTTAACGGTGTCCAAGCCCCCACGAATAACCGTGTTGTGATTTGCAGGTAAACCTTAGTCGGTTACACTACCTTCAAAATAACCGCATGAAAATACTGGGCAAGTTCAGTTTCTTTTCCTAAAAAAGCGAGATTTGCTCAGGCGTTTTCTCAATAGGCCTGCGTTTTTTTCCATAAAAAACTTCGATTCTTCCAAATTGCTTATCGGTTATTTTAATAATCCGCACCTCACCATCAGCGGGTAGCTTTGCCTTGACCCGCTTGATATGCACCGTGGCGTTCTCATTGCTACTGCTATGACGCATATACACCGAATACTGCATCATAGTGAATCCATCATCAAGTAAAAATCCCCTAAATTGTGTGTATTGCCTGCGGGCTTCTGGTGTATCCGTTGGTAAATCGAACAAAACGATAATCCACATAGAGTTTAAGCCACCAAAAGCCATACGACTTATTCAATCCATTCGGGGTAATTGATTTTTTGGTTTTTGTCATCAAACGCCCGTTTTATATCAGCTAGCAGATAGTGGCTAGCCACCATTAAGGGTACTGACTGTTCATTCCAGCGCACGGGTTCGCCCAAGAGCTTTAAAAAAGCTTGCTTGGTGTCAGGGGTAACGCTTAGTTCAGTATTTTGCTGGCTTAACTGATAGACCCGCAAATCTACCCACGGCCGGAAAGGTTCCATAACATCATCTGCCAAACAAAGGCCGTTATATTGGTTGCTGTGTTGTACACCTAACGCCGGATGCAAGCCACTGGCAACAATCGCACGAGCCACCATTGCCCGCATAATGGCATAGCCATAATTCAGCAGGCTGTTAATACCTTCGGCATCGGTATCGCGTCGAAAAGCGTCGCCAAACAATAACCGCCAGTATTTTTGTGCGGCTTGGGCTTCCAAATTGTCGGGATCACCGGCTTTTACGTCATCGGCGAGCCGTTCCAGTGCGGTGGCATTTTTGCCAAGCTGATTCAATACCCGTGCTTGTCCCTTGATTTTATGCTTGATAATTTGTTGCCAAACACGCTTTTTGGTCGGCAAACTTAGGCTACTTTGTTGCTGGATAATTTTGCTGTGCAAGCTATTGCCATCACTGATCGGTAATAGCACGGAATAAGGCAAATGCCGCGCATCGCAAAAAATGACGGCGACATTGTTTTGCTGGCAACTGATAATCACAGCTTGAGTCATCACAATAGCCGGATGTTGCAAAACCAATACACCCAAATCTTCAATAGGAATTTGCGCGACGGTTTTACCATTTTTGTCAATCATTAATTGGTGATGCTGCTGGTGCAAATAGGCGGGTTCGCTGATGTCTACAATACGCTTAATCATGCAATAATTTTGCCGAGGATGTTAATTTTGTGTTTTTGTAGACCATATGCCATCAAAGCTGGAATTGTTGAATCTTTATCTGCCAATGTGGTATTTTGTTGCCTTGCCTTATCTTTGGCTTTATCTTGTGTTTTTGCTAATGCGTCTGAGTGTAGCCTTAATTTTAAGCGTTTGTTATGGCTGTCTAAATTTTGAATCCTATAAAACACCCGCTGCCCGTTGTTTTCAATGCTGACAATATCATTGATATGCAGTGCCATAACAAACTCTAGGGCTTCGCCATGACATGTTTTTATGATTGGCTGTTTCACTTTGCCGATACCCTTAGCCCGCTGGCTGGCTTCCATCATGGTGACAAATTCGCCTGTGCATTTGCCGGTTTGCTTATCACGCAAAATTTCCACATGGTGCAAATTACCATAAGCCAGCCACTTGAAGACCTTGCCTTGCTTATCCCGTGCGCCAAACTTGGATTTTTTCAGTTTGTCCAAGGTAGTCTTGGATTGCACAATCCGCACCCGTTTAATTGGCGTTTTGCCGTCTTTGTGCAAAACCACCTTTCCTTCAGCAAAAGCATCTTTAGGCTTGTTGCCATATTGTTGCAAGTGCTTTTCAACTTGCCCTTTCACCACGGGGTCTATAA
Organism: uncultured Methylococcaceae bacterium; assembly: GCA_903945605.1. GTDB lineage: Bacteria > Pseudomonadota > Gammaproteobacteria > Methylococcales > Methylomonadaceae > Methylovulum. The sequence continues at coordinate 2,420 of CAJAWH010000142.1, forward strand.
TTTTATCGACTTGGGTAAAGCTGGCATCTAGGTTTTTACGGTTAACGTTACCAATCCCCTTGATAAATCCAGCACCTGTTACCTCGTGTAATTCACCGCTTAGTTTCAGCTGCGGGGCATGGGCAACAATGAGATTGTTAAGGGCTTGCTCTAAATCACTGCGCAAACAAGGCCATGCAGGTTCGATATGAATATCTTTCATATTGAGTTGTGATTGTTTACGCTCCAAATCTTTAGCCATTCTAACCAGTACAGTATAAAAACGGCGATCAATACAAGCAATCACCACGGCATCTATAGCATGGTGGCGGTGGTCGCTGCGATCTTTTTGGTCAGATTCACCCAATAAATTGTTTAATCCCCATTGGTGGCGTACCCACGCGGTGGTGATGCCTTTGCTGACAGAGATATCCACCCCTAGTGGCTTAAGGTACTCCAGCGCGACACGGCTGATATAGCGGGTATCATTGAGCTGGCTGCTAATAAAATCGCGTTTTTGCACATCGGCCGCGGCCATAAAAAAACGGTTTTTCTTGCTTTGCAATCGCCTGTCCCAATGCTTGATGGCTTGGGTAATCTGGTCCCATTTGCTTGCGTCCTTGCTAAAGGCATCAAGTGGCGTTTGCTGACCTTTAACACGGTTTTCTTTGGTGTAACAAACCACCTTGTTCATGTACGAATCATCCAGCGACTCGCTATAAGGCAAAATATGGTCAATTTCTATTTCTGGGCCAAACAAAATGGATAGGCTAATGGCCTTACCAGAGTAAGCACAATGACCATATTGATCCTTCCACAGCCGATATTTTATTTTATCGGTTTTTCCGGCATAGTTACGCAACACTACATCTGGATTTTGTTGGCGCATTTCCAAAAACTTGCCCGCAGCCTCATCATTGGCTTTGGTATTGGCTTTTTGCTGTTTTTCATGTTCGGCGTAACGTTTGCTGTTCATCTCCAAATCCCGTGCCATTTCAATGCGTATGGCATCGGGTTTGCCGTACTCGGCAATAATGGCGTTTACCAGCCGCTTAAGTTCATGCAGCCCTTTGTTAACGATGGGATTATTGGTTTCTGGCGGGGCAGGGAGCTTGGCTTGTAGCGCAAGCTTCTCTACTTCGTAACCGTAGCCCGCACTAACACGTGCCTCTGAAAACAATTGGCCTTGCAGCAAAAACGGCAACAAGGCGTTTATTGCTTTAAGCGACAAATTGCTATGACCGGGCTCAAACTCCAGCAAGCACAGTTGCACTGCGCTATCAGGTGCAAAGCCCCAGTGTGTTTCCAGACGTTTTTTTAGCGCCGATTTTTTCTGGAAGGTCAGCAGGTCTTCCACTAAAGCGTCCTGTTTGTCAGCAGCCAGATTATCCCAATCCGCCAGCACCCTGCGGATTTGACAAGCCGTTATATTGCCTTTTAGTTTTTTGTTGCCGCGTTCCAGGTTAAATTCAGTGGACTTGTCAAATCCAAGGTGTTTTTTGATGCCAGCAAAGCTAATACTGGCTTGTTGCTCGAATAACGATACCAACTTTGCTTTTTGTGAGTCATTTAGGGTTAGCCACCGTTCGGTATGGTTTTCAAAATACTGTAGGTTGTTAATATCTTGTAGGTAACGGAAACGTTGGCTTTCCAGTCTCGCAATATTGGCACGGGGACGCGTCGACTCCAAAGAACATTTGCCCACTCGGTCTGCCAATAGCTTGAGAGGGCGTTGGTAAAATATGATGTGTTCTATTTGCTCTTTTACATTATTAGTTAGCACGGAATGATGGCTTTTCTGTTTGTCCCAAATAGCCATCAGTTCTTCACGGTACATTTGTCGGTCGGTACGCAAATACCCTCCGTCTCGAGTACGGTTACGCTGGCAATCGTGCAAGCCTTTGGTCGCCAGATATTCGCCAAGCGTCCTACAGTTGGCTGTGGCTATCGTATTGCGTAACTCAGTTATGTCTTTTTTAAATGCGGTCTCTTCTTTAGCTTGCTCCGAACTGGTATCTTCCTGCCCTTCCAATTCGGCCAACACAGTAAGTACATCGGGGTCGTCTGCCATATCGCCCAACAACGTTTTGCGATTGCTTAAAAACCCCCGCCGCTGCACCAAATGCAATAAGACCCGACCCAATTCGTAAGCTGTTAATGGTTCGTCGAGGGCTTTGGCGCGCAGTTCATATGGGTTGCCAATAGCGTTGAGATGCATTTCTGGGGTAGGGCAATTTTGCAGTGCATCCGGCAATAATCTAAGAGATAATAAATAATTGAGCATCCTCTGTTTACGTCGTGCACGGCGTTGTAATACACGGCGGGTTAATCGGGCATTGCGTTTTTTGATGTTTTTCGGCGTTGGTGTTTTTTCTTCGACCGCCTTAATAAAAATTCGGCTACCCAATGCAATAATGCAGTTTGGGCGTCCGTTTTCTTCCCCTAGCAATGCCCAGCCAATAGAATTACTGCCTAAATCCAAACCCAAAATTTTTTTGCTCATTATTTGCTCTTGTGTATAATCTGTAGCTCAGTGTAACCGACTAAGGCTTACTTGCTTTTCATACCAATGAAATTGTTTTTCGTAGGCACCGCTTCTACGCGACCACGGCCCTCGCAAGGTAAAACCTAAGGGGGCTTTTTTATGCCCGTAATTTCGGTCACCCTACCTCGTCGCCAACTTGCTATGCTGGATGGAATAAGAGAAATAAACAATCAGCCCCAACACTAACCAAACCACAAAACGCAGCCAAGTGATGGCTGGCAAAAATGCCATTAATGCGCCGCAGGACAGCATTCCCATAATGGGAAACAGC
>CAJAWH010000143.1 GCA_903945605.1 uncultured Methylococcaceae bacterium
GCCAACGACCCTGCGGATGAAGATGCTGCGCTGCCGATTGTCAAAGAACCCATTATTGTTTCAGCCACCGGCACTCTGTTGTCGGATTGGCAGAACGGCACCAATGCCTTGGGCTTCAATAATGTCCAAGTCGGTACGTCGGGCGGAAAACCTGTTTATGCAAACCGTTGGGGTATAGCACTTAACTCGGCTGACCGGAACAATAAAGTAAGTGCCGCTGGTACAGGCGGCGATCCGTGGCGCTATGTCAAGATTGACGGTTACGCACCTACCTTAATTAACGTGGCGGCTGGTGATTATGATTATTGGGCGGAAGGGACGCTGCTTTATAAAGGCGGCCTGAATGCCAAAAAACTGACCGTCGCGAGTGCTTTGGCCCAAGCCATGGGTAGTCCGACCGTTATTGCGCCTGCCAACACCACCCAGCCTTGGGGGCAAACCGGCGCTTTTGCAACGGCGGCAGACCCGCGCAAATTTACCCCCAGTGTGCCTTTCAATCCGTCTAATCCTGTCGTGCCTTATTCACATTACATCAATGGCAAGTTACATACAGAAATCGCACCGGTCATTAACCCAAGTGGCCTGGATACGCCCAGCGTCCAAATGAAATAAGCAACTGCTTATAATCTGGCTAACACCTGTTGCCCCAGCAACAGCCGCTGCTGTTTGGCTGTTTCTGGGGCAACATTTTTGTTTTGTTTGCCGGTAAAATACTTACAAGTCATTGATGTTATTTGTGGCACAAAATTTGCTTTAGTTTATATTTAAAGTGCTATTGGCAATCATAGGCTGGTGGGACGCTTTCATTTAAACATTTCAGCAATTATTCTGTGTATTAATGAAGAACTTTGCATTATTCGCATGGCTTGGCTTAAGTGGTTTGTCATTTTCGCCTGATTTGTGGGCGGACGGGCAAGCTGCCGCCACTGCTCCTGTTACAGGACAATTGCCAACCGAGGCGGCACAGGCCGCTGCCGAATCCTTCGACATGTTGGAAATGCAAGTGGATGGTAATTCCACGCTTGACCAACAGCTCATAGAAAAAACCTTATACCCGTTCCTCGGCAATGCCAAAACTGTGGCTGATGTGGAAAAAGCTCGGCAAACACTGGAAGCCTTATATAAAGACAAAGGCTATCCTACCGTTTTGGTTGAAATACCCGAGCAAGATATTGTTGGTGGCTTAGTGCATTTGCAAGTGGTGGAGGGCAAGGTGGAGCGGCTTAAAATCACCGGTTCCCATTACTATCATCTCGATAAAATACGCAACAAAGTACCTGCCCTGGCAGCAGGGCAAGTGCCTTACATGCCTGCTGTCCAAGAGCAAATGGCTGATTTGGGCAAACAATCGGCGGACCGCCAGGTCACCCCTATTTTCCGCGCCGGTTCCACACCCGGCAAGACCGAAGTGGAACTGCGGGTAAAAGACCAATTGCCGGTGCATGGCAGTTTGGAACTCAATGGGCGTAACTCAGAACACACCTCCCGCACCCGTCTGATCGGCTCCATCCGTTATGACAACCTTTGGCAAATGTTCCATAGTGCATCCTTGCAATATCAGGTTTCACCGGAAAACAACAACGAAGTTGAAGTTTGGTCAGGCACTTACGTCATGCCCACTGGCTGGGCGGATACCCGTTTGTCAATGTATGGCATAGGCATCAGTTCCAATACCCAACTGGGTGCAAGTATTGGTAGCTTGTCAGTGGTGGGTACAGGCATCATTTTCGGGGCGCGTTTGATCAAACCGTTGCCGGGGATCAATGCTTATAGTCATAGTCTCAGTTTTGGGCTGGACACCAAGTCATTCAATCAGGGAGTCAGCCAACAAGGACAAGACCAAAAAGCCTCACCGGTCAGCTACATGCCCTTTTTGCTGGGTTACGACACCAGCTGGCGCTACCCGGGCGCGACCACCACCTTCAACTCGGCGCTGCATCTTTCCATACGCGGCTTAGGCAGTGATCAGGCAGAGTTCGCTAATAGGCGTTTTAAGGCAACCGCTAATTTTGCCTATCTCACTTCCGAGCTAAAACACCTGCGCGAATTGCCTTGGGATATGCGCCTGGCTACCCGCGCGTCCGGTCAGGTCACCAACACCCCATTGATCAGCAATGAACAATTTTCGGCGGGTGGCCCGCAAACGGTGCGTGGCTATCACCAAACCCAACAATTGGGCGATGACGGCGTTAACCTGTCGGTTGAGCTGCAAAGTCCACAGCTTAAACGGAAAGATTGGGAGTTCGCCCAAAACTTGCGGCTGCATGGCTTTTTTGACTACGCCTATTTATGGATTGAACATCCCTTGGCGCCTAGTCCTGGCCATTACCGGCTTGCCGGAACGGGAGCTGGCTTGCGGCTACAGTTTTTTAAACATTGGTTGGGTGAATTCGACTGGGCTTATCCGTTAGAAAAACAAGGCTCTGTTAATGTCGGCACACAACGTGTTGATTTCCGTTTGGCTTATGACTTTTAGGGGATGGCTATGGTTAAGCAGCGTACGCAACATTTCAACTTGGCAACCAAACCTTTAGTATTGGCAATCCGCGCCTTAATTGCTGGCGGCTTGGCTGTGTCAGGTGGTGTGCAAACCGCACGGGCGGAACTGCCGATACCCACGTTATCCAATTCTCCAGCCGATATTGCCAGTCAAGGTAGCGCAACACTGTCCATTGACCATAATGCAATGACTATAAACCAGACCACTGATAAAGCCAGCATTGATTGGCAAAGTTTTAATATCGGTTCCGACAGTAGTGTGCATTTTAACCAGCCGTCATCAACATCTGTTGCATTGAACAACATACATCAAGCGAATGCCAGCCAAATATTAGGGTCATTAACCGCCAATGGTCAAGTCTATCTGGTCAACCAAAATGGCTTTGTGTTTGGCCAAAACTCCCAAGTGAATGTCAATTCATTGGTGGCCACCACCTTGGGCATAACAGAGGCCACCTTTAAGAACGGCCTGACCAATGCTTTCGACACCAGTGGTCAAGCGGCACTGCAAGGCAGTGGGGCCATTTACCTGCAAGACAGCAAGGGCAACAACATCCTTGACCAAAACGGCAATAAAATAAAAATTGAGATTTTTATTGACCAAGGTGCACACATACAAACCAACGCCTCAGGCGGGCGGGTGGTCATTGCCGCGCCTGTCGTTGACAATGCCGGCACCATAACCACCCCGGAAGGGCAAACTATCCTGACGGCGGCAACCGATAAGGTATATTTTCAGGAAGCTGGCAGCAATTCCGGCATTCGTGGCTTGCTGGTGGAAGTGGGCACCGGCGGGGAAGTGCTAAACACCGGCAAAATTTTGGCGCAGCAAGGCAACGCCAGTTTGATGGGCTTTGCGGTCAATCAACAAGGCATAGTATCGGCAACCACCTCGGTCAATCTTAACGGCTCGGTCAGTTTGGTGGCTAGCGAAGGCATCCAAGACCCCACCAGCACAGGCGGCAAGTTATTGCCGAGGTCGACGGTCAGGGCTGCCGACATTGGCGATGGCTTAGGCACTAACGCAACTGTCACGCTGGGTAGTGGTAGTCTCACCAGTGTGGAATTGGATGCCAATAAAACCACCACTGCCATTGATGCCCAAGCACAAAGCCGCTCGCAGATACAAATCAGCGGTCATAATGTCAACGTGGAAAGCAATGCCACGGTGCGTGCCAAATCCGGTGATATTGCCATTACCGCCGTCGATGACCCCACTAACCCCACTGGCAAAGGTGATGCACGGGTGTTTGTGGCATCGGATGCCGTGATCGATGCTTCCGGGGTGAAAAATGTTCCCGTATCGATTGACCAAAATATCGTGCAAGTGCAGTTAATGGGCAATGAACTGCGTGATTCCCCTTTGCAACGTAATGGCATATTGTATGGGCAAACAGTCAGTGTTGATGTTCGCGATGCCACGCTCAAGTATGACACTAACGGCAATCTGTTAAGCGCGACCATTCCGATTGCGGACATCACTGGGGCTGTGGAGCGCATTGCCCGTAACATTGACCAACGCAGCATTTCAGGCGGCATCATAGATATAACCTCAAGCGGTGACGTGGTGACCCAATCGGGCAGTATGATAGATTTTTCTGGTGGCTCGGTTGCGTATCAAGGGGGCATGGTGCAGACCACCCAATTGATGAGCGGCGGTCAAGTGTATGACATTGCCACCGCTGACCCTAACCGCCATTACGACAGCATCGTTGGCTTGGTTGTTGCCAATTACCCGCAATGGAGCTATAGCGATACTTGGGCCATTCCGGGGTTGACCAATAACCACTATGAGGCCGGTTATAGCCAAGGTGCGGCAGGTGGCACTGTTAATATTTCCGCTTACGAAGCGGCATTGAACGGCTCGCTGAATGGTGCCATCATTGCCGGCACTTATCAGCGCACCGCCGCACAATTGGCTACGGGCAGCACTTTTGCGCTGGATTTAAGCAATAACAATTTATACAGCGTACAAGATATAGTCTTCAGCCAAAATCCCATTGTAGCGAACATAGCTGTCGACCAGCCAATTCCCAGAAAATCGCCCGGTTCAACGGATGCTTCAGCGTTAGTCCTTAATGCCGATTTGTTTAAACAATCGGGCATCAGCAATGTCAGCATCAAAACCAATGGCGCGATCAGTCTGCAAAATGGCGCACAAATGGCCTTGCCTGATTTTGGCTCGCTTAATCTTGCCGCCACCCATTTTGCTGTAGAAGGGTCAATTGTCGCCCCATCCGGTAGCGTTAATCTCAAGCCCATCTCGGTGGGGGGGCAGTTATCACCCGCAGACATCATATTGGGCAGTTCGGCGCAAATTGATGTGGCGGGGTTGTGGGCCAATGACCTGCTGGACGGTCAGCCGGGCCATAACTTGGGGATTATTGCCAACAATGGCGGTTCAGTCAGTTTGGTGGCGGAGCAGGGCAATTTGGATTTGCAGAAGGGCAGCCTTGTTGATGTCAGTGGTGGTGCTTATTTGAATGGTCAGGGGCAAGTGAGTGCCGGTAAAGGCGGTCGCATTAGTTTGACCGCAGCCACCGACTACAGCGGCGGTGGTCCTTCCAGTTTGATCCTTGATGGCAAACTGTCCGGTTGGGCTATCAGTCAAGGTGGCAGCTTGGCAATCAGCACCAATGAAGTGTTCATTGGCCCAGCGAGTGCTGCCCCCACCCATCCGGGGTCAGGCACCACACCCTTGCTGCTTAGCCCCGCTTTCTTTCAGCAAAATGGCTTTGCCAATTATAGCCTGACGGCTAATCTTTATGGCTTGACGGTTGCCAGTGACCTCAATATCACACCCCAGCAATACAACGTGCAACTGGACAGTAACCTTGCCTCCCAAGCCACCGGCAGTAAATTGACCAGTTTCAGCACCGAGGTGTTGTTGTCGGACAGTATCCGCAAGCCTACCAACCTCACGCTATCTATGAGTGAGCTGTTGGCCCAAGACACCGCACAATCCCTTAATATCGGTAAAAATACCTTAATCCAGACCGATGCCGGTGGTTCAGTCACGCTTAATTCTGACACTTCAGTATATGTTGATGGCACCATCAATACACCGGGCGGTAATATCGCCATTAATATCAACACCCCCAGCAGTGGTGACCAAGGATTCTTTGCCTCGCAAGGTATCTGGCTAGGCGCAAACAGCCAGTTATTGGCGGCGGGGGTGTTCCAACCCGCCTTGAACACCACCGGTCTGCAAACCGGTACTGTCATGGCCGGTGGCACAGTGGCATTGACTGCCAATCGTGGCTATATTGTCGCCCGTCGTGGTTCGGTTATTGATGTGTCGGGCAGCAGCCAAAACTTAGATTACCAGACATCCACCGGTAATGTGCTGTCAATGCCGATTGCCTCACAAGGTGGCACCATCAATTTGCAGGCCGGTGAAGGCATGTTGATGGACGGCACATTAACAGCACACTCCGGCGGTCAAGGGGTCGCGGGCGGCACATTAAGTGTCAATATGAGTCCCGGTTTGCGTAACAAACCGCAGATACCGATTAGTGGCGGGCTGTTCCCCGATGACATTAACCCTGATATGCCGGTCAGCATAGTCTTGTCCAATATCAAGTCGATCATACCCGCCAACTTGGCTGAAGGCGGCGCTATTGACGCGCAAAAATTCAGTGGCAGGGCTTATTTTGATGCCTTACAACTCAATCAGGGCGGTTTTGGATCATTACTGTTCAAAACCGATGTATTAGGTGCCAGCGGCAATTATGCCGGCACTATCCAGTTTGATGGCAATGTGCAACTGCAAGCCAGCCAGCAGATCGTGCTTGATGCGCCAACACTGAGGACCAGCAACGGTCAAGTCACCCTCAATAGCGATTATGCCAAACTGGGTTCCAGTCAAAGCCGTATCGACACTGACTTGGGCAATGGCACATTTTCCACCACCTTGGCACCGGATGCCAGAACCGGTGCTGGCAAGTTCACCGTTAATGCCCAAGGGATTGACCTGATTGGTGGTTTAAGTTTTAACGGGTTTGGCAATGTCAAATTGAACAGCCAAGGCGATTTGCGCATGATGGGTATCCGCATCGACCCCAACACCAAAGATTATTTGGGCGAACTGAATTTGGCAGGCAACTTGACCCTCGCCGCTAGCCAGATTTATCCCGCCACGCTCACCAATTACACTTTGGCGGTCAGTGGCGACAGCAACACCACAGTCACTATCAAAGCCAATGGCAACACCCCCGCTCCAGTGTATTCGGCAGGAGGCACACTGACCATCAATGCCCCCAATATTATCCAGCAGGGGGTGTTGGAAGCGCCTTTCGGTGCATTGGCACTCAACGCGGCTGATAATTTGACTTTGGCGGCAGGCAGTGTGACCTCGGTATCAGGTAATGGCCTGACCGTGCCGTTTGGTGTCGGTTCGGCAGGTTTGAATTGGCTTTACCCATTAGACAGCACCGGCAGCAACAATATTGTCATTAGCAGCCCGCCGCAAAAGCAAATTGCCTTAACTGGCAAAAACGTGGCTTTGAACAGCGGTGCCAAAGTCAACCTGTCGGGAGGTGGTGATCTGTATGCCTACGAATTTATCACGGGTCTGGGCGGCTCCAATGATGTGTTAAATCCTAACGCCACGGGCTATGTGCAGAACTATGCGGTCATACCCAGTTTGGGCAATGCCCTGACACCTTATGACCCACAGCTGTTCCCGTCATCGGGTTTGAGCGTCGGGGAAAGTGTCTATTTAGGGGCTGGCTCAGTGCTTGCCGCCGGATGGTATACCTTGTTGCCAGCCCATTACGCATTATTGCCTGGCGCCTATCTGATCACCCCACAAACCGCTTCGGCCTTGCAAAACATGCTGCCCGGGCAAACCACCACCAATCTGGCCGGAGCAACTGTTGTTGCAGGCCGCTATGGCGATCCCAGTGCAGGCACCGCCCAAGCGATCTGGCAAGGCTTTGCTGTTCAAGCGGGCAATGTGGCCCGCAGCTACTCCCAGTACACTGATTACTCGGCGAACGCCTTTTTTGCCAGTGCCGCTGCTGGTGCCATAACAGGGTCATTGCCTAACGATGCCGGTAGCTTGGCTATTTCTGCACAAACCGGTTTGACTTTAGGTGCCCAGTTGTCGGCCACCCCCGCTGGCAATGGACTGGGTGGCGAGGTTGACATTAGCGCCACTAACTTGGCCATTGTGGTTAGGCGGCAAGATGTAACCGCCAGTACACCCGGCACCGTCAGCTTGTTTGCCGGTGACCTGAACCAACTTAACGCCCCCAGTTTATTGTTGGGCGGACTCCGCAACAAGACCAGCGCCGGACAAAATATCACGGTGACTGCACAAAACTTGACCATTGCTAACAATGTCGATTTAAAAGGCAGCGAGTTGCTATTGGCGGCAAATAACGAAATCTTAGTCAAATCGGGTGCTATCATCGAAACCACGGGCAACAAAAGCATCCATGCCGGGGTTGGCCTGACTGTCGCAAACCAAGGCAACACCAACAGCGACGGTGCTTTAGTGCGCTTGTCGTCGTTCGGTCAGATTACCGTCAATCGTGACCAGGCAGTGACCGGCACGCTCGGTTCATTGGTTGTTGAAAGTGGTGCACAGTTAAAATCTAACAATGCTATGTTACTGGATTCCACTGACAACACCACCTTCAATGGTCAAATTGACATGCATGGTGGTTCATTGGCCTTAGCTGCCAGCAGTATCAGTCTGGGCAATGCCCCCGCCAACACCAGCGGTTTGGTGTTATCCGACACGCAATTGGTGCTGGACCAACTGTCGCTGACCAGTACCAGCAATATCAACATTTATGGCGGTGTCACGGTCAATGCCGGTATTATCAATATAGATGCCGCGCAAATTGACGGCTTCAACAGTGCCGGGTCAACCGTATCCGGCGCATCGTTGAATGCCAATGCCATCAGCCTGACCAACAGCCAAGCCACTGCCGGTGCAGTAGGCACTGGCAACGGCACGCTAACGCTGAATGCCAACGAAATCCAGCTGGGCAGCGGACAGTATGCCATCACTGGCTTTAGTAAGGTGAACCTGAATGGTACAACGGACATCAAAGGCTTGGGGCATACAGTCGACCCCGTGACCGGCCTAAGCTCATTGGTGGCGGCAGGCACGTTGAGTGTTGCCGGTGATTTAAACTTGACTGCCGGTCATTTTATCGGTGATGCGGGGGCAACCACCTCGGTCGATGCCAGTGGCCATAACATCACTATAGCTGCATCAGGCACCGATAATCCGGCTTGGACGGAAGGCTTAGGCGTCAGTTGGACAATCACCGGAGACGCCATCACCAGCAGCGGACGTTTTGATTTGCCCTCGGGCATCCTAAAAATGACCGCACTGAAAGGCGATATTGACCTTAACAGCGGCTCACGCTTGGATGTGTCAGGGCGTGCCGTCAGCTTTGACAACATCAATAAATATTCGCCCGGCGGTAATGTCTCTTTATCGGCCAATAGCGGCAACATTGTTGTTGCCGAGGGTGCCAGCATTAATGTCGCGGGGGCTATTGCTGGTACGCGCCAAGCCAGTGCTGCCGGTTCGCTGGCCATCAATGCAGCCAAAGGGGCGCTGGTTATCAACACCGCGAAAGGCACGACTGACTGGAGCAATGCGGTCACCGCTTTAGCGGGCGCACAAGCCAACAGTGCTTTTAAACAAGGCCAGTTCCAATTGGCGGTCAATAGTTTGGATACCGCGGCCTTCTCGGCACTAAACAGTAACTTGACCAAGGCCGGATTTACTGGAGCGTTCAGTCTGGAGCAGCAAAACGGCGATATCACTATTGCCAAGACTGATGTTGTCAACGCCCAGCAAATCACCTTACTGGCAGACCAAGGCCATGTCACAGTAAATGGCACCCTCAATGCCAGCGCTGCCAATGCCGGTCAAATCAGCGTTTATGGACGCAATGGCATTACCTTAAGCGGCACCGGCAAGATTCTCGCCACTGCCAGCACGGCTGGCGCGGCAGGTGGGCAAGTCACCTTGGATACCGTGCACCGTGATGATACCGGCAGTGGTTTGCTGGATTTGTCGCAAACCGGCGGGCTTATCAATGTGTCCGGCGGGGCCAATGGCGCAGGCGGTTCGGTGCATTTACGGACAGGACGCGATGATGTGCTGGATACTGTTAATGTCACCGCCATCAACAGCAAAATCCAAGGTGCAGACCCGCTTAAAACGGCGTTGGAAGCCACCCGTGTTTATGACGGGCAATCGGTCATTACAGCCGACACTATCACTGCTTGGCAAACCGACACCAGCAACTTCATGGGCAACGCCCCAGTGCTGGCCAATGCTTCTGGCGCAACCATTGAGTTGCTGCCGGGGCTGGAAATCCGTAGCAGTGGCGATCTGACCCTTCAGGACACTTGGGATTTTATGGGTTGGCGCTACACCGACAGCCAAGGCAACCAGACGTTACCGGGATTCCTGACTTTGCGGGCCGGTGGCAACCTGAACATTGACAATACCATCACCGATGGTTTTGCCACCACCTATTTGCCAGGCCAATCCTACATACAATTCCAAAATGTCTTACAGCCAGGACAGTCATGGAGCTACCATCTGATCGCCCAAGGTGATGTCAATTTGGCCAGCGATTACCAAGGTTTAGACCCTTATGGCTCGGGCAGCACCGTCACCAGTCAGGTTATGGTCAGGACAGGTACGGGTGATATCAACATCAATGCCGGTGGCAGCATTAATTTTGTTGCCGATGCCAACAACCCAACCTTAGCGGCTGCCGTCTACACCATGGGCACTACCGCCCCCTATACATTGAGCCAACTATTGTCCGGTGCTGTGCCCGGTGTGCCCGCACAGCAGCCCGGCGAAAGCGAGGCGGCTTATCTTAACCGGCTCAATCCAGAACAAATGAATACGCTGTTAAGGTATGGATATTTTAACGAAACCTTGGTGGGTTTGGTTTTTGCTGTGGCGGAATACCCGACCCAAGGCGGCAACATCAATCTACAAGCCGGTGGTGATATTAATGGCATCAATACCGGGCAAGCCATTAGCGACTGGTTGGTGCGTAGCGGTGACATCACCGCCAATAACCGGCCGACTGCTTGGGGCATCAATGTCAGCGGCGACCGCACCGACCCCGTCAATGGCATTGCCGCCCAAGACGGGCATTTTTTCAATCAAAATGTCGGCTCATTGGCGGGTGGTGATGTGACAGTCAATGCGGGTGGCAATATCAACAGCCTGTCTGTCATGTTGCCCACCACCGGCAAGCCCTTTGGCACTTTAAGCGCCACCGCCAATAACCAATGGACACAAACCGGCACTATCATCAATGGTGGCGGTGATTTGCAAGTCAGTGCTGGTAACAACATTGCCGGCGGTGAGTTCTATGTCGGGCAAGGCACTGCCAATATTGCTGCAGGCGGCAGTGTCACCACCGACAATAATGGCTTAGGGGCATTGCTGGAGCTGGGCAATAGCACCATCAATGTGCAGGCACGGCAAGATGTGATGATTGCCTCCGTCCTCAATCCTACTGTGCTGGCACAAACCAACCTGTTGCCATACGGTGCGGGCGGGGATTCACAGTTCTTCACTTACAGCGACAGCAGCGGGATTGACCTGTTGGCCATTGCTGGCAACACCCTCTTGCAAAATAATGTCAATGGCATAAGAAACGAAAAGAATGCCGATACCAGCACCTCTGGGTTTGAATATGCCGTTTATCCCGGTTCACTGTTTGCCACGGCCTTGTCCGGCGATCTGCGTATCGAGAATTCCATGACCCTGTTCCCCTCGGCACAAGGTAAGTTGATGTTATTGGCCGGTCAAAACATCAATACCGACAGCAATGCCGGACAACTTATCAATTTCAGTATGTCCGATGCCGACATTGCCTTCTTGCCTACGGTCAACAATCCCGCGCAAGGACTCAATGGCAGCTTAAGTGATGGCATCATCTTGGCTCAAGAAAGGCTGAATCCGGCCAGCCCGATACCTTCTTTGATCCATGCCGCCACCCCCGTGCATACCGGCGACAGTTCCGTGCCGACCCTTATTGCCAAGCTAGGTGACATAGCCTTCAATGCCAACTCAGCAGTGACTTTTTACCTGCCACAGGCTGCATATATCAGTGCGGGCAGGGACATTAACAACTTGAGTTTGTCGGGGCAGAATTTATTGCCGTCGGATATCACCCAAATTAAGGCGGGGCGCAACATCAATTACGACACCAGTATCGACAATAATGGCATCGTCCAAGCCAATAGTAATGAAATACTGTTAGGCGGGCCAGGGCAATTACAAATTCAGGCAGGAGGCAGCATCAATCTGGGTGGTTCAGCCGGTATCAATACCATAGGCAATACCATCAATTCAGCACTATCAAGCAGCACCGGTGCGAGTGTCAATTTGCTGGCAGGCATTTCCGATACCGTCGATTACAGCGGCTTTATAGCCAAGTATTTCACCATTGGCAGCCAATACCTCAATAACCTGCAAATATTGGATGGACAAGGCAACGTTATCAGCTTGACCCCTCAACAAAAGCTGACTGCGCTCCAGCAAATGCCTGACAGCCAAAAACAAACTGCCCTGTTAGCGGCCTTGGCGAACGAAATCAAGCTATCCGCAGCATTAGCGGCTGCGGCCCCCGAATCACAACGCAAGGCTCTATACCAAGAAGGTTTTGCTGCCATTGCCACACTCTTTCCGGGTAGCCATTATCAAGGTGACTTGTCGTTGGTGTTTAGCCAAATTAAAACCCTTGCAGGTGGCGGCATCAATATTGCCGTGCCCGGCGGAGCGGTTAATGTGGGCTTGGCGGGCACAGTGGGGGGCATAGCGAAAACAGCCGATGAATTGGGTATCGTAGTCCAAGAAAGTGGCGATATCAACGCGGTGACCCAAGGTGATTTCAATGTCAACCAATCACGGGTGTTCACCATGGGGGGAGGGGACATTGCCATTTGGTCATCCCAAGGCAATATTGATGCCGGTAAAGGGGCCAAGTCCGCCATTTCCGCACCGGCCCCCATCGTGAGCATAGATTCCAATGGCAATATTGTCACTACCTTCCCGCCGATTGTGTCAGGTAGTGGCATCCAAACCATCAACCCGCAAGATAGCAGCTTAAAGCAAGGCAATGTCTATTTGGCAGCCCCTGCCGGGGTTATTGATGCGGGCGAAGCGGGTATCAGTGGCGGCAAAGTGGTGATTGCCGCCACTGCTGTGGTTGGTGCATCCAATATCACCGCATCCGCTGGCTCGATCGGTGTGCCGGTTGCCGTTAGTGTGCCAGCGATACCGTCGGTGGCATCCAGTGCCGCCGCCAGTGCCAGCAAACAAGCCAGCACCGGCAATGACGATGACAGCAACGGCAACAACAGCCCGAATGGCAAGAAAAAATCGGCGGTCAGCTTACTCAGCGCCGATGTGGTGGGCTATGGCAAATGCACTGTGGCCGATGTGCGCGAAGCCAAGTCCGGCTGTGGTGGCTAAGTGCATTGGCACAATATCCACCAAACAGGCTTGCAGTGCCGATTCTCCAAAATCACTCAGCAACTAAATTAATGCTATGAAAAACATCAACCAACATTCGCTTAAAATCACCCTGTTGTTGCTATTGCTGCTCCCTGCAGTGGCTTCGGCCGCTTCAGCATGGTGGAACAACAGCTGGACATCACGCAAAATCCTAACAGTGGATGCCGCCACCACCGGTGCCGATATTCAAGAAACCCTCACCGATGTGCCGCTGCTAGTCAGGCTGCACACGGGTAATTTCGGTTATTTTGCCGAACTGGCTGAAAACGGCAAAGACTTGCGTTTTATGTTGGATGACAAAACCGCCCTTAAACATGCCGTCGAAAAAATTGATCCGTTGGCAGAATTGGGTTTTGTCTGGGTAAAACTGCCCACTGTCCGTGGTGGGGTCGGCACCGATGCATTCACCATGTACTACGGCAACGCCAACGTTGCCGATGCCTCTGACCCGCATGGCCTCTACGATGTCAACCAAGCCTTGGTCTACCATTTTAACGAGGGCGAAACATTGCCCCAAGATGCCACCGCTTACACCCTTCACGCGACCACCTCAACTGCTACTGTTGATCCGGCAGGTTGGATAACCGCGGCGGCAAAATTTGACGGGCAAGCAGGCATTAATGTCAGCAATGCACCGGCATTGGATATTAACCCTGACAGCGGCTGGACATTCAGCACGTGGGCCAAAATTGACACAGCCCAGCCCAAAGCCGTGCTGGTCAAAGCCAAAGACGACACCAGCCATATTCAACTGGTATTAAAAGATTCAGCCGTGCTTGCCCAATACCAAGATGCCAATGGCAACCTTGCCGAAACCGGTGCGGCGCCCATCACCCTAGGGCAATGGCAGCATATTGCCGTGACCGCGCAAAAAGACAAACTCATTTTATATCTCAATGGTCAGGCGGTTGCCAACACCCCCATTACCTTAGCTGCCATGAAACCGGCATTACAGATAGGTGATGGTCTGCAAGGCTGGTTGGATGAAGTGCAGATAGCCAAACAAGCCCGCAGTGCCGATTGGATAAAATTCCAATACCGTAGCCAAAGCCCTGATTTTACAATCATCAATTTTGGTCAAGATGAATCGGGCGGTGCAGCCGAAGGGCCCAATTATTTCCTGATTATTTTGCAAAGCCTGACAGTAGACGGCTGGGTGGTGATTGCTTTATGCGGTGTCATGTTAGTCATCAGTGCCATGGTCATTGTCAGCAAATCGTTGGCCTTAAACCGTGCCAGCAAAGACAACACCGCCTTTCTTAAACAATACCGCCATGTTGATGCCGAACACTTAGGCGATTTGGATAGGGATGAAAACGAGGAAGACGAAGAAATCAGTGATTCGGAATTCCTGTCAACCCTGATCGGCAAACACGACCATTTCCAAAGCTCGCCCATCTATCACATCTACCACGCCGGTGTGCAAGAGCTGAAACTCAATTTTGGTGATAGCGCGGCACTCACCGCCGAAGGTCTTAATTTAGTGCGTACCCGTTTGGATGCAGCCGTTGTGCGGGAAACCCAAAAACTAAACAAAAATATGGTGTTGTTGACCATTGCCATTTCCGGCGGCCCGTTCTTGGGTTTGTTGGGTACGGTCTTGGGGGTTATGATCACATTTGCCGTGATTGCCGCGACCGGTGATGTCAACATCAACTCCATTGCCCCCGGTATTTCCGGTGCTTTGTTGGCCACCGTGGCTGGTTTGGCGGTGGCGATTCCGGCCTTGTTTGCCTATAACTACCTGCTGACCCAAATCAAGGATATCACCGCCGATATGCACGTGTTCACCGATGAGTTTTTGGCAATGGTCTCCAAGCGCATAGCCGACCGTCAGCGCGGTGGCGACGGTTTGAGCGTCATGTTCACTGAAGAATTCATTAATCTGATTGCCGAACGTATCGCCACCAAACAACAGGGGCAATCATCATGAAGGCCAATGAAGACGGCAAAGTTTATGACGATATCAACATCACCCCGATGCTTGATGTGGCTTATGTATTGTTATTGATTTTTATCATCATGACCACCGCCACCGTGCAGGGCATCACCGTCAACCTGCCCAAAGCCAGCAGCACGCCATCATTATCGAAACCGAAAACCAAAGCCATTTCCATTACCAAAGACGGTACGGTGTATCTGGACACTTACCCCATTTCCCTGAGCGATTTGGAAACCCGCTTGGGGCAATACAAGGCCGCCACGCCCGATTTGCCGGTGGTGGTCAAAGCCGATGCCGATGTGCAGTACCAAAAAGTCATCGAAGTGCTGGATATTGTCACCCGCCTGCAAATCAGCCAGCTAGGCTTAGTGACACAGAAACTGGTCAAGTAGTGATGGATAAGACAAAACGCTGGTTACGCAATCTGCCGCTCATCATTGGCATTGTTTTGGCGGTGGTTATTGCCTTGGGGGTATATTTCCTGCAAGGCATGTTTCCCAAACCGGCACAATCCAAAAAACAAATGCAGCAGATCACCATGATCCAGCCGCCCCCGCCACCACCCCCGCCGCCGGAAATTAAACCACCGGAACCCGAGCCGGAGCCAGAAAAAATACCTGAGCCGGAACCCGAAAAAGAACCGGAACCTGCCCCAGAACCCGATGAACAACCGGCTGGGGAAGAGCTGGGTGTGGATGCGGAAGGTGCGGCGGGCGCAGACGGGTTCGGCTTGCTGGGCAAAAAAGGCGGGCGTGGCCTGTTAGGTGGCAGCGGCGGCAGCACTATTTTATGGTACGGCGGACAAGTCAAGCGTGGTCTTGAGGAAGAATTACAACGGCTGTTGGCGGACAGCCCAGCCCGCAAGGCCGATTACAGCGTGCAATTGCAGGTTTGGGTCAATCCCGATGGCAGCGTCAACCGTGCCGAACTGGCAGTGGCCAGTGGTAATCCGGAGGTGGATAAAGCCCTACGCGAAGCCTTGCCAAACTTGCGCTTTAGCTTGCCTAAAGCACCACCAGAGGACATGCCACAACCGCTGTTAGTGCGTGTGACTTCCAGAATGTAGCAGCCAACATCTGGTAGGGGCGGACCAAGCCCGCAACCAGCTGGGGCATCGTGGCACGGTGCCCCCTATATTTCTAACTAGCTAACGGATGTTACGCCGCAACACTGGCTGAGAGCAGGGCTGCACACCCTAGCTGATCTTAGCTGCATGAGTTGGCTGATTGTAGCTGCACGCGTTGGCTGAGCGTAGTCGAAGCCCCGCACGGCATTATTCAAAACCAAGATTTTAAGAAATTGAGAAAAAACCATGACTAAAAGAACCCTAGTGACTTTATTGGCTGGCTCGTTGGCGGCAGCGCCAGTGCTGGCTGATGAAAAACAGGAGTTGCTTAAGCTCAAGCAAGAAATTGCTGGGGAGCGCGAGAAACTGCTTGAGCTGAAAAACACCGCCACCAACTTGATTGATATTTTTGTCCAGCAAGGCTTGCTGGACAAACAAAAAGCCGAAGCCCTGATGAAATCAGCCAAAAGCAAAGCCGTGCAGGAAAGCCAGCAACAAACCTCCACAACCACGCTTGAAGACAACGCCAGCACGACCAGTACCAACACGTCAACCGCCACGACAAGTACTGCGGCTGAACCGGCCAAACCTAAAAGCATCCGTTTCGCCTATGTCCCCGAATTTGTCAAGGAAGAAATCCGCCAGGATGTCATAAAGGATTTGACCGGCAAGGTGGTGACTGAAGTGAAGGCCGATGCCAAAAAAGAAAAATGGGGGGTGCCCGCCGCACTGCCGGAATGGATCAGCGCCATTAAGGTTACTGGCGATGCCCGTTTGCGGATGCAAGACGACATGTATGGCTCGTCGAACATCCAAAATTCTTACCTGAATTATTCGGCCATCAACCAAGATGGCGGCCTTTTGGCGGCCTACAACAAAAATCA
The DNA here is from genome assembly GCA_903945605.1 of uncultured Methylococcaceae bacterium. Taxonomy (GTDB): domain Bacteria; phylum Pseudomonadota; class Gammaproteobacteria; order Methylococcales; family Methylomonadaceae; genus Methylovulum. The sequence continues at coordinate 16,917 of CAJAWH010000143.1, forward strand.
AGAGTACCAAAACAGCACTTTTGACAGTACACGCTTTTTGGAACGGTTCCGTCTGGCCTTTGATGCCAATGTCACCGATGCATTAAAGACAGGGCTTAGATTCTCAACCACGAACGGCTATAGCCCAGTTTCCACCAACCAGCTGTTAGGCAACACCGGTCAAACCTATCAAGTCGCCATAGACCGTGCCTTCATCCAATATGACTATGTTGATAGCCATAAAAACGATTGGCTCACGCTGTCCGGTGGGCGTATCGCCAATCCTTGGTTATCCACGGAAATGATGTACAGCCCCGAATTGAGTTTTGAGGGCTTTGTCGGCAACTTCCGTTGGCACATGAACCAAGCTGACCCGACCGTAAAAAATTATGCCGCTGCGCCTGCCAATAGCCGCTTTGGTATACAAACGGGGCCGCAAACCCCTGATTCTTTATTTCTGACCTTAGGTGCGTTCCCCCTACAAGAAGCCAATTTATCCACCTCAAGCAAATGGCTGTTTGGTGGGCAAATGGGCGCCGATTGGTTGGTGCATAACGATTCCCGCCTAAAAGTGGCCACCGCCTACTACGATTATGAAAACATCAGTGCCCGCGCCAATGCCGATAATAGTTTCACCTATGATTGGACGGCCCCGCAATTCATGCAAAAAGGCAACACGCTAGTGCCCATCAATGTCAATGATGGCATCAATAGCCGCTGCACCAGCAGCCAAAGTTCGTTAAACTCAGGCTGTTTATATGGACTGGCATCGGATTTTAAAATTTTTAACACCACCCTTATGTACGACTTTGCCGATTTTGCCCCGACCCACATCATGATGACCGTAGATTTCGCCAAAAATCTTGGTTATAACGCCAATGCCATTGCCCGTAATTTCCCCAATTATTTTACCGGACAACCGGGGCTGGACAACAAAGACCACAGCAATGCCTTCCAAGTCCGCTTTGATATAGGCCATCCCGAAATGCGCCGCTTTAAGGACTGGAGCGCTATTTTTTCTTACCGGTATCTCCAGCGTGATGCGGTGTTGGATGCCTTCACCGACACGGTTTTCCATCAAGGCGGCACCGATGCCAAAGGCTGGATGATTGGCGGCAATTATGGTTTGGCAAAAAATACCTGGATGCTGTTGCGTTGGTATAGCACCCAAGCCATTGATGGGCCGCCATTGGACATCAATACCCTTACCATGGACTTGAACATGCGCATGTAAAAGGAGGCAATCATGCAACAGAAAATAAACTATGCGGTTTTGTTGGTGCTGTGCTGTCTAAGTACAGCCGCGCCAGCCGAGCCCAAGACTGAATCTGCCGGACAACAAGCCTATAAAAAAATTCAAGGCATGGTGCGGCAATTGACCGAAGAGAAGCAAGCCTTAGCGGCTGAAAAAGCTGAACTATTGGCGAAAGTGAACAAACTGGAAGCGGTGGCGCAACAACTCACCCCCTTACAGGCCGAAGTGGCCTTGCATAAAAGCCAAGCCGACAGCTTACGCAACAGCAACGACACCTTAGAGACACAACTGGCCAACGAGCAAAACAAGCAACAAGACTTACACCGCAAGCTGAAAGAAATTGTCGCCCAAGCCAAGCAAATCCAAACCGACAACCAACTGTTAGTGGCAGCCGTGCAAGAACGCGAACGCTGGATTAAACAATGTGGCGACAACAACCACGCGCTTATTGAAGCCAATAAATCCTTGCTAGGCAAATACCAAGAAAAAGGCTTTTGGGATTCAGTGGCAGAAATGGAACCGATAACCGGCATAGGCAAAGTGGCCAGCCAAAATACTGTCGAGGCTTATCAATTTAAATTGCAAGACTTGAAGGTCACTGAGTTTGAACCGTCA
>CAJAWH010000144.1 GCA_903945605.1 uncultured Methylococcaceae bacterium
CCTGATCTTTATTATTTAAGCGAACTATTTTGGTAGTGGCTAAACGGTAATTGCACATTACGACAGCAAGTCCTTCAAGGATGAGCATTAGTTGGCATCAGTGTGCGCTAGCCGCTTATAAACAGTTACAATTTAGCCACTACTCATAACCTATAACGTAAATTCTTTCTCGTAGGGAGTAACATCGGTTTCGCTGTGTGCTGTTGTAAGAGATAGACCATACCCCACAGATGGTGCTTTGCGTAACAGTTGATAAGTCATTCTTCACCCTGCCAACCACCTATTGCCCATAGCCCTTTGTTATCGGCTGCCTGTTTACCACCAAGCCGCCGTAGCGGTTTTTTCTTAGGTCAACCATGTATCACCAAGGTGTCAAAAGACGTATCGTCACCCGCCCGTTAAGTAACCAACGTGGTCAATTTGGCGACATTTCACCCTTATTGGAACGGCTGTTTTTGGCAAGAGGCATTACGTCAAGCAACGACTTGGAGCGTTCCTTGGCAAAATTGCCATCGCCTTGGTTATTGTCGGGGATGGAGGCATTGGTTGGACGCTTGATAACCGCAATCAAACAACAGCAGCATATTTGTATTGTTGCCGATTTTGATGCCGATGGGGCAACCAGTTGTGCGGTGGCTATGCAGGGCTTGCAGCTGATGGGCGCGACGCAACTGTCATTTGTGGTGCCGAACCGTTTTGAATATGGCTATGGTTTGACCCCTGAAATAGTCGAACTGGTCAAGCAACAGCAAGCGGATGTGCTGATTACGGTTGATAACGGCATTTCCAGTATGGAAGGGGTGTTGTTTGCCAAGCAAGCTGGGATTGATGTGTTGATCACCGACCATCATTTGCCGGGCAGGCAATTGCCCGAAGCTGATGCCATTGTCAACCCTAACTTGCCTGATGATGCTTTCCCCAGCAAAGCGATTGCCGGCGTGGGGGTGATATTTTATGTGTTAATGGCGCTGCGGGCGCGTTTGCGTGAACAAGGCTGGTTTGCCGAACCACAACTGCCCGAACCCAATTTAGCCTTGTTACTGGATTTTGTCGCCTTGGGTACGGTTGCCGATGTGGTGGTTATGGACCGGATTAACCGCACTTTGGTTTTTCAGGGGCTGATGCGGATAAGGGCTGGCAAAGCCCATGTGGGCTTGTTGGCATTGATTGAGGCAGCGGGCAAGCAAGCCGAAAAACTGACCACCTCTGATCTGGGTTTTTCCTTAGGGCCAAGACTCAATGCCGCCGGACGTATTGATGATATGGCTTTGGGGATACGCTGTCTGCTGACAGACGACCCGCAACAGGCCAAAAGCATTGCCCTAAAATTGGAAGAACTGAATAATGAACGCCGCGATATAGAAGGGCAAATGAAGTTTGCGGCACTGGCCTTGCTGGAAGATAGCCATGCTTTAGAAAATAACCACTTGTCGGCAGGTGTGTGTTTGTATGATGCGGATTGGCATCAGGGGGTCATAGGGATTTTGGCGGCGCGGATTAAAGATCGCCTGCACCGCCCGGTGATTGCTTTTGCCCCCGCCGGTAAAGATGTCATAAAAGGTTCGGCCCGCTCCATTCCCGGTTTGCATATCCGTGATGCCTTAAGCGACGTTGCAGCTATCCATCCCAAAATACTCAGTAAATTTGGCGGTCATGCGATGGCGGCAGGCTTGAGCATAGCCTTGCATGATTATCCTGCTTTTGCCTTGGCTTTTAATGAAGTGGTTGAAAAACGCTTGGCGGATGTCGATTTGGAACAAACTATCCTAGTCGATGGTGAATTGTCTGAATCTGAGATGAGCGTTGCCGTGGCTGACAGGCTGGAACAGGCCGCAACCTGGGGGCAGGGCTTTCCCGAACCTGTCTTTGCGGGTACTTTTGAGGTGGTGCAGGTGCGTATTGTCGGGCAACGCCATTTAAAATGGGTGTTAAGGAAACCGGGCGGGCAATTATTGCTGGATGCGATTGCTTTTTTTGTAGAAGCCCCTGAGCAATGGCAAGGCACCCGAAAGATAACAGCGGCTTATAAATTGGATGTTAATGAATACCGTGGCAACCGTAGTGTGCAATTGGTGCTGGAGTATTTTGAAACGCAGGTGTGACCATACAGGTAAAAACACTGGGGTGTTGTTGCGATAGGCCAGAATAGGTTTTATAGAATATTCTTTAAGTATCCAGCAGAAATATTGGTATTATGTGGACTTTAAGCTACTACCGTACATTGTCATGGTCAATAAATCGAAACATACTCCTGAGAAAAAAGTGAAGCCATCACCGGTCAAGCAATTGTTGGGCCTGATCAAGTTGATGCGGCCTAAGCAATGGGTTAAAAATGGTTTTGTCCTTGCCCCGTTAGTTTTTTCCGGCACGTTTTTGGATCCTATGTCCATCCAGAACGCTTTGCTGGCAATGCTGCTGTTTTGTACCGCCTCCTCAGCCACTTACATCGTCAACGATATCCAAGACATTGAACGGGACCGGCAACACCCTAAGAAATCCCTGACCCGTCCGCTGGCGGCAGGTATTGTCTCAGTACCGGCGGCATTAGTGTTGCTGGCGTTACTGTACGCTTGCCTGATCGGTGGCTGGTTTGTCGCCCCTAAGGTGTTGATGGTGATTGCCGCTTATATGGCATTGAACATAGCTTACACGTTTGTGCTGAAGCATGAGCCGGTGCTGGATATTTTTACCATTGCCTTGGGGTTTGTGCTGCGGGTTTATGCAGGTGCTATGGCCTTGTCCGTGCCGGTGTCGTCGTGGATGTTTGTCACTACCCTGTGTTTGGCGCTTTATCTTGCGGCGGTAAAACGTCGGCAAGAGCTTAGCCAAACCGGTGGTGAAGGCCGTAAAGTGCTGGAAAAATACTCGGTGTCACTGGTTGACCGCTATGCGGAAATGTCCGCCACGGGCGCACTGGTGTTCTATAGCATGTTCGTAATGTCCGCTAAGCCGCACTTGGTGATTACCGTACCGCTGGTGCTGTTTGGCTTGTTCCGCTATTGGTATGTGGTGGAAGAACTGGAAGGTGGCGAATCGCCAACCGATGCATTGTTGTCAGACTGGCAACTGTTGGCAACGGTGGTGGCTTGGATTGCCGCCTGTGGATGGGCGCTTTGGCCGACACAGGGGGGGTTATGGACTTATCTTATGCACTAACCCCTTTTCTGGCTTGGCTGGTTGCTGGTATCCTTAAATTTACCATTAATAGCATTAAGGCCAAGCAACTGGCTTTTGGCTTGATTGGTTACGGCGGTTTGCCCAGTAACCACAGTGCTATTGTGAGCAGTATGGCTGCTTTGATTGCTTTCAAAGAAGGCATTGCTCATCCTGCATTTGGCGTTGCGGTCGCGTTGGCGTTTATTGTCATGCTGGATGCAAACAGCTTGCGCCGCCAAGTGGGCAAACATGCCGTGGCAATCAACCGGCTGGCGGCTTCCGACGCAGATCACCCGACATTGCGGGAACGCATGGGGCATTCTAAGATTGAGATTGGTGCTGGCATTGTCACGGGTATAGCCGTGGCGTTTGTGGTCAAGGCTATTACCGGTTGAAACCTGGCAGCCGTTTTAGATTGCTTTAGCCACGTTCTTCCCACGCCTTATCCAACCGCTTTGCGGACACCGGATAAGGCGTTTTTAGTTGTTGCGCATACAGTGACACGCGGTATTCTTCAAGCATCCAGCGGTAGGGGTCTTGCTCGGGATACTGTGGCGATTTTTTTATTTTTTTCTCGACATCTTTCCAGAAACGCACGGTGCAACGGGCTATTTCTTGGCTTTTTTGGACATTGTTGTCGTATTTGTCCAAGCGGTATTGGGCCGCTTTCAGATAACGCGGAATGGCTTTAAAGTGCGTGTAAGGGATATGCCGGATAAATCCGCCATAAATTAACATATCCAATTGCCCGTTCAGGTCAATGACCAGCGCATCGTTGGCATTGAGCCGGCCCAGTTGCGCTTTGATGACGTTATAGACTGTCATTATATCTAGCGCAATAGTGGCGGCGGCATTGGCTGTACTGATCAGCTCGCTTTTGTGCTGCTTTAGGTTTTGCTCGAACGATTGTTGGCTGCGGATATTGCGGCCTTCCACAAACAGCGTGTGCAACACCAAGCTGAGCAAATCCTCCTTGTAAGAGGCCACCGTGCCGTAATCTAAGCCACAATCCGACAGCGGATGCTTGGGCAAGCGGTTGTAAGCCAATTCGCCTGCTGCCGACTGCGGAATGTTCTTTAGCAGGTAAGTGCAATCTTTACGCATTTGCAACTGGTACAGGCGGATCAAGCCCGCTTGGTGCTGCAGCTGTGCTTTTTCGCGGGTATCAAAAATACGCACCCCAACGGCATCCCCTTCGTCAACCAAGGCAGGGAAACCAACAAAGCTCTGGCCGTTCTGGATAAAAGCATGGCTTTCCGGTAAATCGTCGAATGCCCATTGGATGCAGCCGGTGTAATACAGCTCATCCGCCGCGACTTGCTCGAAACTCTCCACCGCCTGGCTACTGTGCTTGGCTTGTAGCATGTGCAAATCCCTGCCATAGTCCAGCAGTTTGCCGTTTTCGTCAATCACCCGAAAATTCATTTTCAAATGCTCCGGCAGCGCGTCCTTGTTCCATGCGGTCAGTGGAATGGCTTCGTCCGTCAGTTTTTTCAAGCGCCCACCTAACCATTCCAGCAAGCTGCCTTTAAAATCGGGTTCTATTTCCAGGCAGCGTTTGGCAAAGTCGGGCACCGGCACAAAATGTTTTCTGATTTGCTTCGGCAAGCTTTTCATCAGAGCAATGCATTTTTCTTCCAGTAAGCCCGGCACCAGCCAATCGAATGGCAGCGGTGAGAGCTGGTTGAGCTGATGCACCGGGATAATGGCTGTTACGCCGTCCTCATCATGCCCCGGTTCAAAACGGTATTGCAGGGCGATAGTCAAATTGCCCAGTTTTTTGGTATCGGGAAAATCCCATTCATTAACAAAGCCCTCCTGTTCGCGGGTCAGGTCTTCTTTGGTCAAAAACAGGATTTTCTTATTGTCACGCTCGGCGGTTTTACGCCAGGTGTCCAAGTTGACACCGCTGACAATATCTTCAGGCAATTTGCTGTCGTAAAACTGATACAGCCATTGTTCATCTTCCACCAAATCGACCCGGCGGCCTTTGTGCTGGATGATGCCCACTTCTTCCAGCAATTTTTGGTTGGCTACATAGAATGGCGCGTTGCTGTGGTAATCGTGTTCAATCAAAGCATTGATGATGAACATTTGCCGCGCCCCTTTGGCATCAATATGGTCATAAGGGATTTTGCGTCCGGCTTGCAAGGTCAGGCCATACAATAAGGTGCGTTCAGACACCCACGAGCGGGCGCTTTTTTTCTCCCAATGCGGGTCGTAATGGGATTGCTTGACCAAATGCGGGGCGCACGCTTCCACCCATTCTGGCTCAATGCGGGCTACTGTGCGGGCATAAACTTTGCTGGTTTCCACTTGTTCTGCCGCCATAATCCATTTGGGGCGCACTTTATGTAGGCCGGAACCCGGAAAGATAAAAAACTTCAGTCCCCGTGCACCCAGATATTCGTAAGGTTCGTGACGGAAACCGATATTGGACAACAAGCCTGTCAGCAGGGCGCGATGCACTTTTTCGTAACTGGCCTCTTCAGTGTTTAAGGTCATTTTCAGCTCACCCCTGACTACCTGCATAATTTGTGCGTGAATATCGAACCATTCGCGCAAACGGATATAAGACAGAAAGTTATCGCTGCAATATTTGCGCAATTTACTGTTGGACAGGTGCTTTTTTTGTTCTTCGAAGGTATTCCAAATGGTCAGCAGGGTCAAGAAATCCGATTCAGGATGACGGAAAGCGGCATGTTTGGCATCCGCTTGGGGCATTTTGTCGGCAGGTTTTTCGCGTGGGTCTTGGACGCTCAAGCCCGCCACAATAATCGCCACCTCAGTCAGGCAATGCTCTTCTTTAGCCGCTAGCAGCATCCGCGCCAGCTTGGGATCAGTGGGGAATTTGGCTAGTTGTTTGCCAATGTTGGTCAGCTTCCCTGATTTGTCCAGTGCATTGACTTCGTGCAGCACCGTTTTGCCGTCACGGATCATTTTGTCATCGGGCGGCTCAAGAAACGGGAAATCGGCAATATCACCCAAATTCAAGGCGATCATTTGCAAAATCACCGCCGACAAATTGGTGCGCATAATTTCCGGCTCAGTAAATGCCGGTCTGGCCAAATAATCGTCTTGCGAATATAAACGGATGCAGATACCTTCGGCGACCCGTCCGCATCGCCCAGCCCGCTGGTTGGCGCTGGATTGGGAAATGCGTTCAATCGGCAAGCGCTGGATTTTGCTGCGGTGGCTATAGCGGCTAATACGGGCATGTCCAGTGTCGATGACACAACGGATGCCGGGTACCGTCAGTGAGGTTTCCGCCACGTTGGTGGCCAAGACAATACGGACTTTGCCGCCTTTAGGGTTGAACACCCGTTCTTGTTCGCTGACACTGAGCTTGGAATACAGCGGCAAAATCTCATAGCGGCTGGCATGATGCTTTTTGAGCGATTCGGTGGTTTCGCGGATTTCCCGCTCGCCGCTTAAAAAAATCAGGATATCGCCGCGCAAATCCCTATAGAGTTCATCCACGGCATCGAGAATGGCGTTTTGCAAATCGTCGGTGGTTTCATCGGCTTCTTCATCCTCTTTGGTTTCAATGGGACGGTAACGGACATCAACCGGATAAGTCCGCCCTGACACTTCGATAATCGGCGCGTCATTAAAATGCTTGGAAAAACGTTCGGTATCAATGGTTGCTGAGGTGACAATCAGCTTAAAATCAGGCCGTTTAGGTAACAGCCACTTCATATAGCCCAGCAGAAAATCAATGTTTAAGCTGCGTTCATGGGCTTCGTCAATAATCAGCGTGTCGTATTGGCTTAAATACGGGTCGTTTTGGGATTCGGCCAGCACAATACCATCAGTCATGAGTTTGACCAATGATTCGGGATGGGTTTTGTCATGAAAACGGATTTTGTAACCCACTGACTTGCCCAGCGGTTCACCCAACTCTTCAGCAATGCGGTCGGCAACTGTCCGTGCGGCAATACGGCGCGGTTGAGTATGGCCTATAAAACCCGCTGCACCACGGCCTAAGGACAAACAAATTTTTGGCAATTGGGTGGTTTTGCCGGAACCGGTTTCGCCACAGACAATCACCACCTGATGCTGGGCAATCAGCGCGGCAATGTCATCTTTTTTGCCGGTGACCGGCAAATCGGGGAAAGTCAGCGGCGGGATACTGCTGAGGCGTTTGTTTCTGGCAGCAAGCGATTTTTCGATGCGGGCAGCTAGTATTGCCAATTGTTGGGGGTTGTGGCCTTTTTTGGCATCGCTGCGGCAGCGGTCCAATTGGCGTTTTAAGGTGTGTTTGTCTTGGGCTAAGCAATGTGCCAATTGCTGGCTGAGTTGCTGAAGGGTATCTTGGCTGGACATCAAAGGGGGGTAAAAATTAACCCATTATACGCGAATGAGTAATGGCTAGGCGCACCCCATTAAAAATTACAATACAATCATAATATTAAAAAATAAGTGCTGGTTGTTATTTGACTGTTGATGCTTAAGCAGTGCAGTGATGTCGTCGGGGATTGCCGGAATCCACTTTGCCATGAGGCAAGCTGATTTAGGCTGGTTTTAACTCAACCCTGAATCCGTGACATTAAATCACAAGAATGCCTCTATGCGCATGATTTAAAAGGCATAATTTAGTAAAATAGGCTCAATATCTTTTCACCCATTGAGTGAGCCATGAAACATTTTATCCTTGGACAATCCGAAACGGAAATTTATACCAGCCATTCTGGATTAGCCTTGGTGGGTTTATGCCTGAACCGATACGGCAACCTTAATCAAGCCCTGAAAACCGGCATACCTCTGCGGCATGGCATATCCTGTAATGCTTCAGATGAACTTGGACTTCGCCCCTCCACGAACAATGGAATTATGCGGCGTTAGCCAGGGGCTGACACACCGCCAATTCCACATTATTTAGCCGTCTTTCCTTCCTC
>CAJAWH010000145.1 GCA_903945605.1 uncultured Methylococcaceae bacterium
ATTGGGTTGCATAAAAAACACCAGTCCGGGGCTAGTGTAAGATTCGAGGCTGCCGGTATTGTTGTTAGGGTCAGGGAAGGTGCCGGGGCGGGCCATGCTGGCCACACCAAAGTCAACCAAGCGGTTGGCATCCAGACGCTCATAAATTTTCAGGCTGCCATAGATCATGTGCACGATGTTAAAGGCATTAGCCAAATCCAAGCCATTGAAGCTTTGCCCGGGTTTGGCATTAAGACTGAATTGGATAATGTCCGGCACGACAAAGCGTGGGGCGGTGTCATTGTCATCATCGGCATAACGGATATTTTCCTCGCCCGATGATGACGCGGCAACCAGCTCAACCGGGCTTATCGGCTCATCAAAGGTGGCTGCCTTTTCGGGTACAATGGCATAATGCTCCGAGTCATTTTGGCTTTCTGTGGGCTTATCCGCTTGCCCATGCACCCGGTTTTTGTCTTTACCCCCCCGCCCCCTAGGCGAACCCGCTGCCGGTTCGGCATTGCGGTTTTTTAGGTAGCTCCACAACACAATGCCTAAAATCACCAATAGGCCAATTGCAATAATGATGACTCTCAATAATTCTTTATCCATTTAGATTTCCGCCAAACTGACTGCTTCATCAATATCAACTGCGACCATCCGGGATACGCCCGGCTCTTTCATTGTCACACCTGCCAACTGTTTTGCGATTTCCATTGTAACCTTATTATGTGAAATATATAAAAACTGTACGGTTGAGGACATTTCTTCAACCATCTTTGAAAACCGGCCAACATTGGCATCATCAAGCGGCGCGTCCACTTCGTCCAGCAAGCAGAATGGCGCGGGATTAAGTTCAAAGATTGAAAAAACGAGGGCCACGGCGGTCAATGCTTTTTCACCACCGGACAACAAGTGGATAGAACTGTTACGCTTGCCGGGTGGCCGGGCAATAATGGTCACGCCCGATTCCAATAAATTTTGTTCAGTCAATTCCAAATAAGCTTGCCCGCCACCGAACAGCTTCGGGAATTTTTCCTGCAAACCGCTGTTTATTTTATCGAATGTTTCTTTAAAACGCTGCCTGCTTTCTTTGTCTATTTTGCTGATGGCCTGGTCTAAGGTGGTCAGCGCTTCCAGCAAATCGGCCTGTTGTTCGTTCAGAAAGTCCATACGCTCAGCTTGGGCCCGGTATTCTTCAATAGCGGTTAGATTAATCGTACCCAAACGCTCAATTTGTTGCGCCAAGTCATCGGCTTTATGCCGCCATAGCTGTTCCTCGGCCGATTCGGGCAGGTCAAGCAAGATTTGCCGCGCATCGGCATCTATTTCTTTTAGTTGCTCATTGACGGTTTGCTGCCTGACGCGGCTTTCTTGCAGTTCGTAACGCAATTGGTCCAGGGCTTCTTTTTGCGTTTCCAAATCCCTTTGGGTGCGGATGTGTTGTTCAGATAACTGGCTGATTTCCGCCTCAAGCGCATCCTGCCAATGGCGCTGTTGTTTGAGCCGCGCTTCCAATGCGTCCTTGTCTTGTTTACGCTGTATCAATAGCTGTTTTTCATCATCCAAAGGCGCAGAGGTCTGTTGCAGTTTGTTGTGCAGTTCGGCAATGCGGTCGGTGGCTTGTTGCTGCTGGCTTTGGCTACGGGCCAACTGTTTTTGGGTGGCCAATTCCGCTGTTTTTAAGCTGTCCAGCTGCGCTTTAATGGCATAGACTTGTTGCCTGGCCTCGCTAAGCCACTGCTCAACGTGTTGCTGTTGCCCCTGCAATTGGTGGTTTAAGGCTTCCAGGCTGTCCCGCTGTTGTTCTTGCCCATCCAAGATAGCTTCGGCTTCTTCATGCAAACCCCGCGATTCCGCCATAATGGCGACATTTTCTGCCAGCTCCTCGCTGATGTCGGCCATTTCTTCGCCAATTTGCCGTAGCCGTTTTTGCTGTTGTTCCAAGCGTGCCGATTGGGCGCTGTATTGGGCATTGTGTTGTGCCACTTCCTGCCCTAAGCGGTTATCTTGCAAGCGTAGGGTTTCATGCAGGGATTCAGCCGCTTTCAAGCCGGCTTCGTACTCCTCAAGCTGTGCTTCACAGGCTACCGTAGCCAATTGCAATACCTGCTGCTGTTGTTTGAATTGGCGCAAGGTTTGTTCACGCTGCAATAGCCCGGTTTTGCTGTCTTTGGCGCGGATAATTTTGACCCAGTTTGCCCCGAACCAAATACCGTCAGGAGTAATGACCGATTGATGCGCGGGTAATTGCCCCGCCATAAACCGTGCCGTGCGGTGGTCGTCGGCAATAAAAACATCCGCCAGCAAGGGGTATAAATCCCAAGGGGCGCTGACTTTTTCCAACAGACGTTGCCATTGCGCGGGGGCATACGGAGCAGTGGCCAATTGGTTTTCAAACAAGGTGACTGATTGCCCAATTAGCCCATCCAATTCGGTCAGCACCGACGTTGCATCATCCAGACAAACGGCCTCTAGGTATGCGCCTAATACGGTTTCCACCGCCAGCTCCCAACCTGCCTGCACCTCCAAGCATTCCGCCAAACGTGGCGCACCAGCCAAGCCCACTGCCGCCAGCCAAGTGGCTAAGGCTTGGTTGTCTTTGCCCATGGCATGTTGCTGGAGCAGTTCCAGCGAGGTGGTTTTGCCTTGCAATGCTTGCAATTCGCTGCGTTGCCCATGCAGGCGTTGCTGCGCTTGCTTGATCTGTTGGCGTAAATCTTGGCTGTGTTGTTGTGTCTGTTGCAATTGCGCCTGCACGTCCGCGCGTTCTTGTTCAATCAGCCCGATACTGACCGACAAGGCCTCCAATTCGTCCTGCAAATCGACGGCGGACAGTTCACGTTGTTCGCTACGGAGCTTGTCAATACGTATCTGCAAATGCCGGTTTTGGTTTTCCAATTGCACCGTCTTAACCCGCTGCACTTCGGCTTGTTCTTTGTATTGGGCGTGTTCGTTGCGGTACGCTTCCCATTGCTGTTGCCATTGTTGGCGTTGCTGCTGGCTGTGCCGCTGCTGTTGCCCGGCATCGTCAAATTGTTGTTCGGCCGTTTCCAAGCTCGCTTCGGCTTCCTGCCATTGTGCGCCAATAACCGCCAGTGCCGCATTGTCCGCCGCCCAGTCGCTGTGCAATTGCGCCAAGTGTTCGCGGGTCCGGCTGATCTCCAGCGTGGTCTCGCGGTGGCTGGCTTCGTTATGCTGGATGGCCTGTTCCAAATGGCTCACTTCGGCAGCCAAGCTATAATAATCACCTTGGCAAGCGTCCAGCTGTTGTTGCTGGCGTTTATGACCGGCACGTTGCTCAGTCAGTGTACTGTCCAGCTCCCGCTGCAAAATGAACAACCGGTTATGTTCGTTGGCGACTTGTTGTAACTTAATGTCCAATTGGGCGGCAATTTCTTGATGTGCCTGCCAGCGCATTGCCAGCAACTCAAGCCTGAATTGCCGTTCTTGCTGCTTGAGTTGGGTGTACTTTTCGGCTTTTTCGGCCTGTTTTTGCAAATGCTTAAGTTGCTTCCCCACTTCTTCGCGCAAGTCTTCCAAGCGCTCCAGATTTTCACGGGTGTGCTGCATTCGGGTTTCAGTTTCTTGCCGCCGCTCCTTATATTTGGAAATGCCCGCCGCTTCTTCAATATGCATCCGCAATTCATCCGGCTTGGCTTCGACCATACGCGAAATGGTGCCTTGCTCAATAATGGCATAACTGCGTGAACCCAACCCAGTGCCCAAAAACAAATCGGTGATGTCTTTACGGCGGCAGCGCGAGCCATTGAGCATAAACAACGATTGCCCATCGCGGCTGACTTGGCGTTTGATAGCAATGGTGTCGTATTGGGCATATTCACCGCCCAATTTGCCTTCGGCATTATTGAAGACCAACTCCACTGAGGCGACGCTGACCGGTTTACGTCCGGACGAACCGTTAAATATGACATCAGCCATACTGCCGCCGCGCAAATGTTTGGCGGAACTTTCGCCCATGACCCAACGGACGGCATCAATAATATTGGATTTTCCACAACCGTTAGGGCCGACAATGGCAGTCAGGTTACTGGTGATAGGAATGCTGGTGGGGTCAACAAATGATTTGAATCCGGCAAGTTTGATTTTTTCCAGCTTCATTACAACGGTGGGCTTCCAAATTTTGGTCAAAATCGGTCATTATTAACCAAATCAGCAGTAATTTCGACTATTTTAACAGTTAGGCTGACAAAAGGGACAGTCAGTGCCGCACCAGCGGACGGCGTACACCGCTGTAACATTGCTGCCAATAGCGGTCTGTCAGTTTGGACACCATCACCTTGCCTGAGCGACGGCTAGGCGCGTGGATGAATTGGCCCTGCTGCAAATAAATGCCGACATGCGAATAAGGCCGACCGCCTATGTCAAAAAACAATAAATCACCCGCCAGCATCGTGTCACCGGAAATGGGCGGCAAAGCCTCAGCCATGGCCCTGGCTGTCCTCGGCAAAGCAATGCCCTGATGCTGATAAACATGACGGACAAAACCACTGCAATCAAAGCCCTCTTCAGGGCTGTCTTTACCAAAGCGGTAAGGTGCGCCCGCCAAGCTCAATGCATAGCTGACCACCGCTGTTTGGGCGGAGGCCTCGGGTAGTGGCGGGGCAGTGGCACAACCGGTCATCACCGCCAACAACCACGCCAATAACACCCAAGGCACATAACGCACCGCCATATTGTTAAGCATCAGTGCCGGTTCAAGCGCATTAAAGCCAGCTAGCCGTCAGGATACGTCCACTATTGTGCCTGATGCCGCCGACGCATCAAACACTGGCAAAATAGCCAACCGCTTCAATGCCGGCAATGGCACAGCGTTCGTCTTGATCAGATTTGTCACCGCTGATGCCCACAGCCCCCACCAAATTGTTGTCTTGATCACGGATCAGCACGCCGCCCGGCACAGGCATGATTTTGCCTTCGGACACATCAATTAAAGCGTTCATAAAATCAGGGCGCTGCTCGGCAACCGCAGCCAAGCTGCGTGATGAAACGCCCATGTTGACCGCCCCCCACGCCTTTGCCGTGGCAATTTTTTGGCGGATCATACTGGCGCCGTCTTCACGTTGCAGCGCCTTAAGATGGCCGGCATTGTCCAGCACGACCACAGTGATGGGCGACATGTTCAGCTCCCGGGCGACATGAATGGCGGTGTTGATGATATGGTTGGCTTGGGTGAGTGTTAATGCTGTCATGATAGTAAATTCCCTGTTATTTCAGTAAAGGAAAAAGCGCCGTTTCAATTTTGTCGGCGATAAAAGGTTGCGCCTTGGCATTCGGATGCAAGCCATCCACTTGCATCAGCTGCGGGTTATCGGCGATATCTTCAAGGATATAAGGCAGCAGCGGCACATCCAGTTGTTCCGATAGCTGCGGGTAAACCTGATAGAACTGGTCTATATAATGTTTGCCATAATTGCCCGGCACTTTCATCCCTAGTAACATCACTTGACCGCCCGCCTTGCGGACACGCTCAATCATTCTGCTCAGGTTGGCTTTCAGGGCGGTCACGGACAGGCCGCGCAAACCATCGTTCACGCCCAACTCAATCAACACCCAAGCCGGTTTCCGGTCTGCCAATATGTCCCCTAGCCTGGCCAAACCACCGGCACTGGTTTCACCGCTAATGCTTTCATTATGCAGACGATAAGTGCTGCCTGCAACAGCCATACGGCTTTGCAACAATGCCACCCAGCCTTGTTCAACCTTCATGCCATGAGCGGCACTGATGCTGTCGCCTAACACGACGATTTCAGGTTGGGCTAAACTGGGCATAGGCGACAAGGCAACCATCATTAAAACCAGATACTTTAACATAGCACGGCCCCAAGAAAATGATTTAAATGGCATTATAGTAACAGAAAGCGGGGGCAAACTGATGTTGATTTTACCGGTCAGAACAAAAATATTGCCCGCCCATCACAAATTTGTCAAAGCTGCCGGACAAATGCGGATTTTGCCGCATTAGACCCGCCAAAGCTGCCCGCATTTGCTGGTTGAGGCGTGCGTGTATAAAGTTTTTCCGCAGTGCCTGATGAATTGGGTAAAATAACAAGAATTTTTTCATCGGTTATTGAAGTACGTGAAACCCCACTTAGAAGACTTGGTACAAACCCCCATCCCCACCGAACACGGTGAATTTATTTTGCATTATTACAGCAACAGCGTGGATGCCAAAGAACACATCGCCTTGGTGAAAGGTGATGTGGCCCATCAGGACAACGTGCCGGTGCGTATCCACTCGGAATGCTTCACCGGCGACGTACTGGGTTCCCGGCGTTGCGATTGCGGCGAACAGCTGGATATGGCCCTGCAAATGATAGCCAAGGCGGGCGTGGGCGTGTTGATTTATTTGCGCCAAGAAGGGCGCGGCATCGGCCTGTTAAAAAAGCTGCAAGCTTATAACCTGCAAGACATGGGCATGGACACCGTTGACGCCAACCTGCATTTGGGTTATCAGGCCGACGAGCGGGAATACACCATTGCCGCATTGATGCTGGAAGATTTGCAGGTCAACTCGGTGCAGCTGATCACCAACAACCCTGAAAAAATTCAGGGCTTAAAGCAATTGGGCGTTACTGTGGCAGGACGTATCCCCATTGAAGTGGTCGCCCATGACAGCAATGTCGCCTACCTTAAAACCAAGGCAAACAAAATGGCACATTTTTTGTTCCAGCCTAAAAATGAGCAGGATTGAAACAATCCCTACCCCATGACGACCGCCTTACAAAACCTGCTAGCCACTTACCGCGAAGCCGCACAAACTGAACGTGAGAAAGGCACTTATTTTGAAGAGCTGATTGTCACCTACCTGCGCCACGAGGCCAGTTATAAAGACTTGTACAGCCAAGTGTGGACGTATGCCGATTGGGCGCGACAACGAGGCTTGGATGCACGCGACACCGGCATAGACTTGGTGGCACAAACTGCTGGCACAGATGAGTGCCATGCCATCCAATGCAAGTTTTACGCGGATGATTACAAAATACAAAAAGCCGACATTGACAGCTTTTTTACCGCCTCCGGCAAAAAGCCGTTCAGCCACCGGCTGATCGTTTGCACCACCAACCACTGGAGCGGACACGCCGAAGACGCACTGCAAAACCAGCAACCACCGGTCAGCAAAATTGACCTGAACGACCTGGAAAACAGCCAGATTGACTGGGCCAGCTACCAGCCACAACAGGCACCGGCACTAAAGCCTAAAAAACAGCTACGCAACCACCAAACGGGGGCTGTGCATGGGGTCTGCCAAGGCTTGCAAACAGCTGACCGTGGCAAACTGATTATGGCCTGTGGCACCGGCAAAACCTTCACCAGCCTAAAAATTGCCGAACGGCTGGCGGGCCAAGGCGGGCGGGTGTTATTTTGGTGCCTAGCTTGTCGTTGTTGTCGCAAACCCTGAGCGAATGGACACAACAATCCGCCATCCCCCTGCACAGCTTTGCCGTCTGTTCTGATAGCGACGTGGGCAATAAGCGCGACAAAGACAACGACATTGTACAAACCTTCACCCACGAACTGCGCTACCCCGCCACCACCGATGCCGCCCGTCTGGCACACGAAATGGCCAAACGTCATGACAGCCACCATATCAGCGTGGTGTTTGCCACTTACCATTCCATAACCGTGCTGAACAAGGCCCAACACCGGCACAAACTGCCCGAGTTTGACCTGATTATCTGCGACGAAGCACACCGCACCACCGGGGCCACCTTTGGCGACGAAGACGAGTCCAGCTTTGTCAAAGTCCACGATGGTGATTTTATCAAAGCCCGCAAACGCCTGTACATGACCGCCACCCCGCGCATTTACGGGGTGATGGCCAAAGCCACTGCCGAAAAAGACAACGTGGCATTATGCTCTATGGATGATGAAAGCCTGTTTGGCAAGGAGCTGTATGTCATCAGCTTTTCTGAAGCCGTCAAGCAACAATTGTTGGTGGACTACAAAGTGATTGTTTTGGCGATTGACGAGGCCCATGTCACCCAGCGCCTGCAAAAGCTCTTGGCAGATGACAACAACCAACTGAAAGTGGATGATGCCGCCAAAATAATTGGCTGTTGGAAAGCCTTGTCCAAACAAGGCACTAGCCAAGACCTGAGCGATGACCACGCGCCCATGCGCCGCGCCGTAGCTTTTTGCCAAGTGATTGAACCCGCCAAAAACGCCAAAGCCCATAAAGTCAGCTCGAAAAACATTGCCAACCTGTTTCAAGCGGTGGTTGATGCCTATCGCGAAGAAGAGCTTAAAGACAACGCCACTGACCAAAGCCCAGACAACCCAATCGACCAGCCCGCGCTGCATCTGCACTGCCAAGCCGAACACATCGACGGCAGCATGAACGCCAGCGAAAAAGAGAGCAAACTGACTTGGCTAAAAGCCCCCATCCCTGAAAACACCTGCCGCATATTAAGCAATGTGCGCTGCTTGTCCGAAGGCGTGGACGTGCCCGCGCTGGATGCCGTGCTGTTTTTAACCCCGCGCAACTCGCAAGTGGACGTGGTGCAATCGGTCGGGCGGGTGATGCGCTTGGCGCAAGGCAAGCAGCGCGGCTACATTGTCTTGCCGGTGGTGATACCCGCTGGCGTGGAAGCGCATAAAGCACTGGATGACAACAAGACCTATAAAGTGGTTTGGCAAGTGTTGCAAGCCCTACGCGCCCATGATGACCGCTTTGATGCCCTAATCAACAAACTGGACTTGATAGGCCAAGACACCCGCAAAATGGAAGTGATCGCCATCACCGACAAACTGCACAAAAAGACCAAAACCGGCCAAAACCCCAAAAGCAAAGGCCAGCGCGAGTTTGGCATTGGCGAAAAGACACAACAACCCCGCCAACAGGATGTGGTGGAAACCTTTGAGGTGGATGACCTGCAACGCGCCATTTATGCCACAGTGGTCAAAAAATGCGGCAACCGCAACCATTGGGAAGACTGGGCCAACGACATTGCCAACATTGCCCGCAGCCACATCACCCGCATCCAAGCCATTTTGGACAACCCCGCCAACACCCAGGAAAATGCCGCCTTTAACGCCTTTGCCCAAGAATTGCGCGACGACCTGAACCACGCCATCACCGATAACGAAGTGGTGGAAATGCTTGCCCAACACCTGATAACCAAACCGGTGTTTGATGCCTTGTTCAGCGATTACAGCTTTGCCCAACACAACCCCATGTCAATCGCCATGCAGGCCATTTTGGAGCAACTGCAACAACACCACATCGACAAAGAAGCCGACACCTTGCAACGCTTTTATGACAGCGTGAAACTACGCGCCGAAGGCATCGACAACGCGGCAGGCAAACAAAAAATAGTGGTGGAACTGTACGACAAGTTTTTCCGCAACGCCTTCCCGCGCCTGACCGACAAACTGGGCATTGTCTACACCCCCCGTGGAAGTGGTCGATTTTATTATCCATAGCATCAATGACGCACTTGCCAATGAATTTGGGCAAACCTTGGGCGACAAAAACGTGCATATCATTGACCCGTTCACCGGCACCGGCACGTTTATCACCCGCCTGTTACAAAGCGGCTTGATTAGCCAACAACAACTGGCCTACAAATACCAACACGAAATCCACGCCAACGAAATTGTCTTGCTCGCCTACTACATTGCCGCCATCAATATCGAATCGGTCTACCATGACATCATGGGCGGCGGCTACCAGCCGTTCAATGGCATTTGCTTGGCTGACACGTTTCAATTGTATGAAAAAGAAGACTTGGTCAGCCAAATGCTGGTCGACAACCACGCCCGCCGCAGCAAGCAAAAAGCTTTGGATATACGGGTGATTATGGGCAATCCGCCGTATTCGGCCGGGCAGAACAGTGCCAACGACAACAATGCCAATGTGAGCTACCCGACATTGGACAACAGAATCCGCACCAGCTATGCCGAACATTCCACCGCCACCAACAAAAACGCCCTGTACGACTCCTATATCCGCGCCATTCGCTGGGCCAGTGACCGCATAAAAGATACTGGGGTAATCGGTTTTGTATCAGGGAACGGTTTTGCTGAAAAACCCGTCATGGCGGGAGTGCGTAAGTGCTTGGCTGATGAATTCAGCAGTGTTTATGTGTTCAACCTGCGCGGCGACATCCGCAAAAACATGCTGAGCAAAGGCAAGGCAAAGGAAGGCCAAAACGTGTTTGGCAGCGGCAGCATGACCGGCATTGCCATTACCCTGTTCATCAAAAAACCCTCTGCCCAACAGCAAGGCAAAATTTATTACTATGATGTGGGTGATGACCTAAAGGAAAACGAAAAGCTGCAAAAACTAAATAGCCTGAAAAGCATCAATGGCATTGCAGCAGTACAGGGCTGGCTAAAACAGCGTGATGACAGCTTTAGTTGCTTTATGAGCTTGGGTGATAAGAAAGATAAAAATGCAGCGGTGATTTTTGAGAATTATTCGAGAGGCGCAGAAACGGGCAGAGATGCTTGGTGCTATAACTCCTCAAAATCGGCTTTAACAAAAAATATGCAAGGCATGATTGATTTTTATAATGAGGAAGTTGAACGTTACAAAACAGCTTGCGAAGGATTGACCAAAGATCGCTTTCCGAAAATTGATAGCTTTATCAATCCTGATGCAACCAAAATTAGCTGGACTTCTAGCTTAAAAATGGATGCCGTTAATTTTTTACAGCATCAATTCAAGTATGAAAATAACATCATTGGTTTGTATCGACCCTATTCAAAACAGTGGACATATTTCAGTGGTCAATTTACTCACCGTGTTGGGCAAATGCCACGCATTTTCCCTGATTCATCAGTTGAAAATCGGGTGATTTGTGTCAGTGGGATAGGTGCAAGAAGCGGATTTTCGGCTTTAATAACAAATACATTACCTGATTTAGAAATCATTGAAAAAAGCCAATGCTTCCCACTCCACCTCTACGAACCCCTAAAGCCGGACAACAAACCGACACCCGTCAGCAGCCAAGCCCAACAAGCCGACCTGCTAGACACCGACAACAGCAGCCTGTCTTCAGACGGCTTTGACTTGGCAGAAGGACACGCACAGCCCCGTTACACCATCAAAGACACCATCACCGATGCCGGACTGGCCCACTGCCAAGCCGCTTACCCTGATGAAAACATCACTAAAGAAGACCTGTTCTATTACATCTACGGCCTGCTGCATAGCGAAGATTACAAAGCCCGCTATGCCGACAACCTGACCAAGGAACTGCCGCGCATCCCCTGTGTGGCACAAGCGGCGGATTTTTGGGCGTTCAGCCAAGCGGGGCGGGATTTGGCGGAATGGCATATCCATTACGAGACGGTCGAACCGTATCCGCTAACGGTGGATTGTGGCAACACGGCATTTGCAGAGTTGACCGCTGCGGATTTTTACGTGACCAAAATGAAGTTTGCTGACAAAACCGACAAATCCACGGTGGTCTATAATGCCAAAATCACCTTAAAAAATATACCATTAGAAGCTTACGACTATATCGTCAACGGCAAGCCGGCGTTGCAATGGGTAATGGAACGGCAAAGCGTGACCACCCACAAGGACAGCGGCATTGTCAATGATGCCAATGCTTGGGCAGTTGAAACAATGGGTAATGCCCGTTATCCGTTGGAATTGTTGCAGCGGGTGATTACCGTTAGTTTGGCGACGCTTAAAATTGTCCAGGCCTTGCCGCCCTTGCTTATCAGGCAGTAGCCGAGAAAACCAAGGCCCTCCCTATAGTTGCGTGCTTTAGCCTTTACGGCAGAAAATATGGCGATTCAAGGGCAGAAAGACCAGCAATCACATCCTTATCTATGTCGATGACAAGAAAGGCAATGACTTGTTGATTTATATGCGGCACTGCACATTATGGTGTTGCGATTCCCGCAAATAGCCCTTGAAATTCCATGCTTGATTGCCTATCCTCTCAACAAATTTCAACAATAAATTTTTAAAGAGGGTTAAAACAGATAATGCGCGGATTACTGGATCAAATCAAAAACGCCTTGGTTTACGATGCTGATAAAGAATTTTATGCCAAATTGTTCCCCGATTCCGTACCACGCATAGATTTGCTGCGTATGAGAAAAATGAACGAGAGCGACTTGCCGGAAGTGCTGGCTATTGAACGGCAAAATTACCCGTTTCCGTGGGAACAGGACATTTTTACCGACTGTTTTAAAGCGGGCTACAGCTGTTGGGTCTGTGAAGAAGAGGACAAGGTTTTAGGTTATTGCCTGATGTCCATTGCCGTGGGAGAAGCCCATGTGCTTAATATTTCGGTAGACCCTGCCGAACAAAAACAAGGCATCGGCCGTAAAATGCTGGAACATTTGCTCAGCGTCGCCAAAGGACGCGCGGAAACGGTTTTTTTAGAAGTTCGCCCATCAAATCCTAGAGCCTTGACCCTGTACCAAAATATGGGTTTTAACGAAATAGGCATAAGGAAAGATTATTATCCCGCCGAAAACGGTAGGGAAGATGCCATTATGTTGGCAATGCAACTGTTCTGATGACACTACCGCCCCAACGTTCAGTAGAGCGTGGGCTGCTAAGCCAAAACATCCTTCTTCCTCGCCACCAACACCCCATCACGGGTTGGCGTGATAAACGCATCAAAATCAGGGTCGTCAAAGATCATTTGGTTATGTTGTTTGATCGCTTGCGTCCAACCCGGGAACACATCCTTGAACGACTCTGCCGCCACGCGCCCACGCCATAACACATTGTCGGCGATATACAGGCCGCCGGGGCGGATACGCTGTTTTGCCAGCAACCAAATGTCCGGGTAATCGCCTTTATCCACATCGTTATAGCAAATATCAAAATCACCTTCGGTGGCGACAAAAATGTCTTGCGCCATACCCGCCCTAAAATCAATACGCTCCCACAAACCCGCCGCCGTCAAATAAGTTTCGGCTTTTTGCCGATTGAGCATATCCGCTTCGCTGCAAATCACTTGGCCTTGCGCACCCACGGCACGGGCAAACCAATAAGCGGAATAGCCATAACCGCTGCCAAACTCAAAGACCCTTTTGGCAGCAGCGGTTTTTGCCAAGGTTTCCAAAAACACGCCCACCAAACGGCCAATAATGGGGAAGTTATTGGCTTCTGCCAACGCTTCCATATCCAACAGCACCGGACAGTCTGTGTTGTGCAACAACGACTGCTGATAGCGTTCAATAGCCGGATTGACTGTGACAATGGCAGTGGGGTTAGGGGTGGAAGGGGCTTTTAAATGATCCACGCGGTTACCTCATAGAAATAAAATAGTGTGTCCACCCATTTGGGCATAAAAAAAGCTTGCCATTGGGCTGTATCCTCAACAGTACAGTGGGATTTAAAAATGCAACCTAGTGTAACAAAAGTATCACTTTACAAGTCAATTAACTTAAACCTACAATGGTATTGAGTTTATTATAATAACCTGAGGGTGAAGGCTGTGGAACAATTGACCGAAGAAGAACGTAAACGCATTCTCGAAAGCCCACCGGCGGGCACATTTGCGCTCATGTCCGTGGTGTTGGGCGGCATGGTGGTCGCTTGGCTGTTTTTATATTATGGCGTTTTTTTGCCGCGCGGCTAGGGGATATTTATGCATACAGAACCCACAAAACCAAAAAGCCAATGGCTTAGCAAACTGTTCCCCCAGTGGGCCCACATCCATATTGACCAGCTCGAACAAAAATGGATCGCGGTCTCTTTGGCGGCTGTTGCCCTGTTTGTCGGTGTGATCACCCTTGATGCGTTGTTTCATGGCATCAACCCGCCCAGCAAAGTGGAAACCATTGATTCTGCCAGCCTGCATTTAAGCAAAGAATTTGCCGAAGACAATTTGGGCGTGCAAGTGGACGGGCAAGGCAACATTATTGTCAGGATGGTCGCCGGGCGTTATTCGTTCTTCCCCAAACATATCGACGTGCCCGCAGAAACGCCGCTTACTTTCCGTTGGGTCAGTATGGATGTGCTGCACGGTGTGCATATCCCCATGACCAACATGAGCACCATGATTGTGCCCGGTTATGTTGCGGAAATCACCACCAGCTTTCCTAAACCCGGCGACTATCCCTTGCTGTGCAATGAATATTGCGGCCTAGGCCATAACCACATGTGGAGCAATATCTCCGTGATCGCTAAAGAGAACTGGACAGCGCCCACCAAACCTGCCGCAACCGGAGGAACAAGCCATGAATAATGCCGCAGAAAAAAAACTGGTGTTGAGCCATTTATGGGTCGCCTTTATCGCCTTTGTGGTCGCCTGCCTGTTGGGCGAATACCAAGTCTTGGAACGTAGTGGCCTGTTTCCGGCACTGGATTCGACCCGTGTTTATTTCGCCTCGGTCAGTACCCACGGGGTATTGATGGCCTTTGTCCTGACCACTTTTTTTATCATGGGCTTTGGTTACTATGTAGCGGTCAGCAGCCTGAAACAACCGCTCTGGAACCTGCCGCTGGCGTGGGCCAGTTTTTGGATCGCCTTGGTTGGCACGGTGCTGGCGGCCATTCCGCTACTGACCGGCAACGCTTCCGTGCTGTACACTTTCTATCCGCCGATTGTCGCCCATGCCGCCTTTTATATCGGCGCGACATTGTTGGTGGTTGGTTCTTGGCTGTGGTGTGCCATTATGCTGGTCACTTTTGGGCAATGGAAAAAAGCCCATCCCGGCGCCCCCGTCCCGTTGGCCATGTTTGCCACCGCCGCCAATGCCGTGCTCTGGCTATGGACCAGTGCCGGTGTGGCATTGGAAGTGCTATTCCAGTTAATCCCGTTCTCGTTAGGCTGGATTGACACCATCGACCCAGGTTTGGCAAGGACCTTGTTTGCTTGGACATTGCACCCTATCGTTTATTTCTGGCTTATCCCCACCTATATCGCGTTTTATGTGTTTGTACCCAAACAAGCGGGCGGTTATTTGTTCAGTGATGAAATGGCGCGGGTAGCCTTTATTGTGCTGGTCGTGTTTGCCCTGCCCATTGGCTTCCATCATCTGTATATGGACCCTGAGCAAGGACAAGGCTGGAAACTGCTGCACGGCATTGGCACGTTTGTCGTAGCCTTGCCTACATTAGTCACCGGCTTCACCGTGATTGCCTCATTAGAAATTGCCGGACGTTTACGCGGCGGCAAGGGCTTGTTTGGCTGGATATTGGCCCTACCTTGGACCAACACCATGGTGTTGGCGGTGATCTTGTCATTATTGATGCTGATCTTCGGCGGCTTCGGTGGCATTGTCAATGCCAGCTATGCTATGAACGCCATGGTGCATAACACTGCGTGGGTGCCTGGGCATTTCCATCTGATTTTTGGTGGCACCACCATTATCATGTACATAGCCATTGCTTATTACCTATGGCCGCTATTGGTGGGCAAGCCGCTGTTTTCAAAAAATCTGGCCCTAATGCAGTTATGGACATGGTTTATCGGCATGAGCATCCTCACTACCCCTTGGCATGTGCTCGGCTTGCTAGGCCAGCCGCGCCGCATTTCCACTGTGGTTTATAACAATTTGCTGACTTTGGCTTGGCAACCTTACGAATTTATGATGATCTTAGGTGGCCTGGTCTTACTGGGTTCGGCCTGCTTGCTTATCTACAACTTGGCGAAAACCCAGCTGACACCGGCTGCGGAAACTTTCACTGAGGCAGTTGAATACGCCGAGCCTATCCATGCGGTCAGCACATTGCCCGAATACCTGAACGGCTTTAAGTTTTGGAACAAAGTGATTGCCGTATTAATGGCCATCAGTTTCGGTTTTCCAATTTTACAATTCTTCTTTATGGATACCTTCGGTTCCAGTGCTTGGGGTTATTAGTCATGGGAAACTTAATCATGAAACGGCTGCTAGTGTTGCTTGCCTTGTCCACACCGCTTTTGGTTAACGCCCAACCCGCCACGCAAGTTGCTTGGACTCCGGCAATGCTGAATGTGGTAAAAAAAGGCAATGCTGAAAAAGGCAAGCAATTGGCAGAATCGTGCAAAAGCTGCCACGGTGACCAAGGCCAAGGGCTGAAAGCCGAAACACAAGACGGCGAAACCATTCCTGCCGTACCCGCTTTGGCAGGTCAGCTTGCCACTTACACCTTTAAACAGTTGCGCGATTATGCCAATGGTGACCGTAGCAACGACACCATGACCGGCATAGCCAAAAACCTCAGCGAGCAAGATGCCGCCGATGTGGCCGCTTGGTTTGGCAGCCTGCCGCGTACAATGAACGCAACCTCGCCGATACAGGCGCGGGCCGAAAAAATGGTCGGATTGGGTGATGGCAAGCGTATTTTGCCGCCTTGCTTCACCTGTCACGGCAGCAACGGGCAAGGCGAAAAAATGGATATCCCCGCTTTAGCAGGGCAACAAGCCGATTATTTTGCCAGCACCCTTTTGGCCTATAAAAAAGCCGAACGGCATAATGACATTTACAGCCGTATGCGCCTGATTGCCCAGCAACTGAGTGAGGAAGAAATTAAAGAATTGGCGGTTTATTACCAACAACTGAAATAAATCTTAAAGCATAACCCGACCCGCAAAAGTGCAAGCTGTCGGGTTATGCTCCAATGCCACGGCTATACTGCTTGCAATGTTTTAAAAGCAACCGTAGCCGCTTCCAAGGTGCGCGCCAAATCATCATCACTATGCGCGATTGACACAAAGCCCGCCTCAAAAGCCGATGGGGCCAGGTAAACCCCCTGCCCTAACATGGCATGGAAAAAGCGTTTGAATAACGCCTGGTCACAAGCCATCACTTGGGCAAAACGGCTGATATTGGATTCTGCACTGAAAAACAGGCCGAACATGCCGCCGACATGGTTGGTGGTCAAAGCAATGCCCGCTTGTTGGGCGCATTGTACAAGCCCGCTGGTCAGTTGCACGGTTTTTGCCGTCAGGGTTTCATAAAAAGCCGGCTGGTCGATCAGTTGCAAGGTTTTTAAGCCCGCCGCCATAGCCACCGGATTGCCCGACAAAGTGCCCGCCTGATATACAGGACCTAGCGGGGCAAGCTGCGCCATAATAGTTTGGCTACCGCCAAAAGCGCCCACCGGCATCCCGCCACCAATAATTTTGCCTAAGGTGGTCAAATCGGGCTTGATACCGTAATAGGCTTGCGCCCCGCCTAATGCGATGCGGAAGCCGGTCATCACTTCGTCAAAAATCAATATGCTTTGGTAGTCATCGCATACTTGGCGCAAGCTTGCCAAAAAGCCAGCTTCAGGTGGGATGCAGTTCATATTACCTGCCACCGGTTCCACGATGATACAGGCGATTTGTTCACCCATTTCGGCAAACAATTGCTTCACTGCGGCACTGTCATTGTAAGTTAAGGTCAGTGTGCTGGCAGCCAGTGCCGCCGGTACGCCGGGTGAACTGGGTACACCCAAGGTCAACGCGCCAGAACCGGCCTTTACCAGCAAGGAGTCTGAATGGCCGTGGTAGCAGCCTTCAAACTTGACGATTTTATCGCGTCCTGTATAGCCCCTGGCTAGCCGGATGGCACTCATGGTGGCTTCTGTGCCGGAACTGACCATCCTGACTTGTTCAATCGACGGCATCAGTTGGCAAATGCGCTCTGCCATTTGCGTTTCAATTTCGGTAGGCGCACCAAAGCTTAAGCCTTTTGTGGCAGCCTGTTGCACTGCGGCAACCACTTCGGGATGCGCATGGCCTAGAATCATCGGCCCCCAAGAGCCAACATAGTCAATATAGCACTTGCCTGTACTATCGGTGACATAAGCTCCATAAGCATGGTCAATAAACAGCGGTGTGCCGCCCACGCCACTGAAAGAGCGGACGGGCGAGTTGACCCCACCAGGAATAACATGTTGGGCTTGGGAGAATAAAGTAGCGGCTTCGGTCATTATCTTTATTAAGTGTTAAAATTGAAAAACCCTAGGATAGGTCAAGTTTGTCATGAAGGAAAGGGGGCAATGCGTTAAAATGACCCCATTATTAAACAATAATGCCCTATCAATTAAAAGGACACTGGCATGAGACCTAGAGAACGGCGGCAAGGCTTGGTGGTGGTCAACACTGGGGAAGGCAAAGGCAAATCATCGGCTGCATTGGGCATGGTGTTCCGCGCGGCGGGCTGGGGTATGAAAATCTGCGTCATCCAGTTCATCAAAGGCCAGTGGCAGACCGGCGAGCAAAAAGCAGCGGCAAAGTTTGACAACATCGAGTGGCACAATTTAGGCGATGGCTTCACATGGGACACCAAAAACCCCGAACAGGACATTAAAACCAGCCGCGAAATCTGGGAGTTCAGCAAAGCAAAAATCCGTTCCGGCGAGTTCGATATGGTGCTGTTGGATGAAATCAACTATTGTTGCGGTTATAACTGGATCAGCGGCGGTGAAATTGCCCAATTTATCCGCGAGGAAAAACCGGCATGGCTGCATTTACTGCTGACCGGCCGTAATGCCCCGCCCGAAGTGATCGAACTGGCACATACCGTGACAGAAATGACTAAAATTAAGCACGCTTTTGAGCAAGGGATTAAGGCCGAGCAAGGCATAGAGTTTTAATTGATCGCAACACCCTAATAACAAACGCCACAGCAGTGGCACTTATAAACCCGAGGAGAATGACAATGCCAGAAGTTCAGAAAATTATGTTAGCGGTTGCCGGTGTGATGATTGCCGGATTTGTTTTGGTTTGGCAAAGCAAGCAAGAAGCCACCCCTGCCCAACAAGAAGCGGCGGCAACCATTAGGAATTACGTTGCCATGCAAACAATGGCGGCGGACAAATGCCCTATTGCCATTAAAAAAGAAACCAGCGAACAGGTTTATTTCCCTTCAGAAACTCTGAGCGACAAAGAAACCTATATCACCCTGAAATGGGTGGGCGAAAACAGCAAGACTGGCGGCTTTAAAAACGCGGCTTGCACGCTGAAAGCTTCGTTGGGTGGCATTTCTGAACTGGTGATTGATGACAAGGTGATCATCAAAAAATAAACAATGTAGCCGAGATGCAGCGTAGCGAAATACGGGGCTTCCGTACCACGAAGCCTCAGATTACGCTACGCTCCATCCGTTGACTTTGCTAAAGAATGTACTTGAGTTACCAGTACATTTCGGACTTGTGCATAAATGTAAGCCCAACACCTATTATTAAAAGTGTTGGGCTGCCCAGAAAAAAACAATCAGGCAAATACCATACGACCGGCCTGTTACATCAGATGCACGACTGCCGGATTGACACCTAGCAAATGCAGCTGGGCTTCGGTTTCATGGGTGAACAAAAACTGGTTAATCACTGCGCCTTTACTGTTCAAAAGGTCAATTTCTGTACCGGTGCTGTTATAAACTTTTTCGTTGATAGTATCGCCCGTGAGGCTTATCAATGACAGGTTAAGATTGGTGACGGTGGTGTTTTCGGTTAATGTCAACGGCGCTTTGTTCGCAACAGTGCTTAAATTGGTCAGCATCAGTTCGATGTTGGTGTTATGCACACCGCTTAAACTCAGCGTATTTATTGCCGCGCTGGTGTCTTTGACAGATAACAGATTGGCTGTCTGGATAGCGTTCAAAGCACCGGCATCTGCTGTCACCTGAGCCGCTGAGACCGAAACCGTTGGCGTGCCCGCATCGGTCAGGGTAATGCCGGAAATTTTTCCCAAATGGCTTTGCAGGGTCGCCAAACCGCTGGCAACATGGGCGGCGGTGTCACTGATGCCAATGCTGGTGACATGGCTATTGGTCAGGTCATTACTGACATTGGCCTCTTTCGCTTGTGTGATAACCAAACCATAGCTCTTGCTGTTAATCGTTTTTATGACAATCAAATCTTTGTTGTACTGGCTATCGGTAATGGTTATTGTAGGCGCGACTGTATCCGTAAAAGTCATACCCCTGACTTGCAAACCCAGACCCTGAAGCGCATCGAGATTCGCCGTAATGGTTTGTGAGCTATCAACAACATGTCTGAAATACATGGAGTTATGCAAGTTGTCCAAGGTTTTCGGTGCTAAAGCCAGTACATCGGCGACACTGATATTGGCGTGGTAGCCACCCGAGTAATTAAGCTCGTTGGTATCGTAGACTTGCAACAGTTGCGAACCCAGCTTGGCCAACGCATCAGCATTGGCGGCAATATTAGCCCCAGTGTCAGTCACTTGAATCACTCCACCGGTCATGCCATCGGCATATAGCGTAGCTGCAGCCGCCGCACTGACATTAACGGCCCATGCGCCTTTGACAGTGGCGGCCCCGCTAAAAGCCACGCCATCAATCACCAGTCCAGTCAGCATCTTGCCCAAAGTAAAAATAGTGGCCTGACTAGCAATGTTTTTAGCGGTATCATTCACCGTCAAGCCAATCACTTGGGAGCTGAGGTTAAGCAGTGCAGCAGCATTGACGACAACATTTTGGGCAGTGTCAACTACATTACTAAATAACATAGGTGCGTTAAAGCTGCTGAACATTTTAGGGGCCAAAGCCAACACATCGGCTACGCTGATAGCTGAAAGAAAGCCACCCTTAGAAAGATAGTCATTGTTATCATACACCTTGACCAGTTGCGCACCCAGCTTGACCAATGCGTCTGCATTAGCCGCTATATTAGTGCCAGTGTCGTTGACTATGATTGGATTAGTGGATGTTTGGGCGTATGTTATGGCTGCGGCGGCAGTTAATGTAACAGGAGTAGTCATAGGGTTAGTGTTTGGTTAAAAAGAAAAAAATTAGCGAAATAGGCTCAGATATTAACGCATATTGCTAAACTGTCAACCAGATTTTACATTTATTTTAATGGCTAATGACCAAGCCATCGTGGGTAACTCCGACACCCATCAGTTACCACATTATGGTAAGGTTAGCCCAACACTTATCATTAAAAGCGTTGGGCTACCCAGAAAAAAACAATCAGGCAAATACCATACGACCGGCCTGTTACATCAGATGCACGACTGCCGGATTGACACCTAGCAAATGCAGCTGGGCTTCGGTTTCATGGGTGAACAAAAACTGGTTAATCACTGTGCCTTTACTGTTCAAAAGGTCAATTTCTGTACCGGTGCTGTTATAAACTTTTTCGTTGATAGTATCGCCCGTGAGGCTTATCAATGACAGGTTAAGATTGGTGATGGTGGTGTTTTCGGTTAATGTCAACGGTGCTTTGTTCGCAACAGTGCTTAAATTGGTCAGCATCAGTTCGATGTTGGTGTTATGCACACCGCTTAAACTCAGCGTATTTATTGCCGCGCTGGTGTCTTTGACAGATAACAGATTGGCTGTCTGGATAGCGTTCAAAACACCGGCATCTGCTGTCACCTGAGCCGCTGTGACCGAAACCGTTGGCGTGCCCGCATCGGTCAGGGTAATGCCGGAAAGGTTGCTCAGCTGGCTTTGCAGGGTCGCCAAACTGCTGACAACATGGGCGGCGGTGTCGCTGATGCCAATGCTGGTGACATGGCTATTGGTCATGTCATTGCCTACTTTAGCCACGCTCTCGCCACTAATGACCAAATTGTAGGCACCATTAATCTTAGCAAGTGCCGCTGCATCGGCAGCATATTGGGCTGCATTGACCGCAATCTGGGGGATGCCGCCGTCGCTCAACACAATAGTGCCTAACTTGTTAATGTTAGTTTGTAAATTGGTCAAATTAGCTGTCACATTGGCGGCACTATCAGTCAAGTTGACTGTTGCCACGTGTGTATCACTAACATCTTTGGCAAAAAGGGCTGCGGTTTCGCCGGTCACTGTCAATTGGTAATTGTTGGACGCATTAATTTTAGCCAACGCATTGGCATCACTGGCATACTGGCTGGCGGTCAGCGACACCGTCGGCTTTGTGGCGGAATCGGTCAATGTGACAGTGGCTACTTTGGATAAATTGGCCTGAATGTTATTTAACGCTGAAAACACATTATTGGCACTGTCGGACAAACCGACACTGGCCACATGGCTGTTGCCCAATAGGGCGGCCAGATTGGCCACCGTTATGCCGCTGACCGACACTTGGTAAGCCGTCTTAATCAGGTTCAGGATGCCGCTGTCGTTGGCCCACTGGCTGGCGGTGATGGCCAGGGTGGGGACGCCGCTGTCGGTAAGAACAATACCGGTGATCTTTGCCGCACCGGCCTGCAGGCTGTCCAGGTTGGCGGCAATGTTCGCCGCGCTGTCGGACACACTGGCACTGGCCACATGGCTGTTGCCCAATAGGGCGGCCAGATTGGCCACCGTTATGCCGCTGACCGACACTTGGTAGGCGGTCTTGATCAGGTTAAGGATGCCGCTGTCA
>CAJAWH010000146.1 GCA_903945605.1 uncultured Methylococcaceae bacterium
TGTTCACCAAAACCGGCTATGTCAGCACCAACGCCAGCGGCATCCCCAACAGCCAACAACTGGGCATCGCCAAACTGGTTTACCAAAGCACCGTCACCCCGCCGCCCGTGTTCACCCTTGGCCAAAGCTACCAAGGCGGCAAGATATTTTATATAGACAGCAGCAAACAGCATGGCATGATTGCCGCAACGGCTGATCAAGCAGCTTACCCGCCGGGCATCCAATGGTATAACGGCAGCTTTGTCACCACCGGCGCGACCGGCACCGCCATCGGCACAGGGCAAGCCAACACCAATGCCATCATCAACGCCCAAGGGCCGGGCAGCTACGCCGCCAAGCTATGCGACGACCTGGTGCTAAACGGTTACAGCGACTGGTATTTGCCGTCCAAGGATGAGCTGAACCAACTGTATCTCAATCAAACCATTGTGGGTGGTTTTGCCTATGACAGTTACTGGAGTTCTAGTGAGTTCTTCAACCTCACCGCGTGGGGCCAGTACTTTAGCTCTACCCTCCTCCAGGGTAGCGACCTTAAGAGCAACTCGCAGGCAGTGCGGTGTGTCCGGGCTTTTTAACACTTTAACCCTTTAACCCTTTGCTTTTCCCGCGAAGCGGGCGATTTTTTTGTTATGGCACTGTGACGGCCTGCCGGTTTGCAGTCACAGCTATCCGCCTCCGGGTTAGTTACCAAATACAGCGCAAGCCAGGTGTTGTGCGGAGTTTTTCATCAGCGGTGATGAGTGGGGCGCGATGGGCGATAGCGGTGGCGGCAATCAGTCTATCAGCTGGATCACCATGTCCCACCATGCCGCTTTCAGCCAATGCGGCAATAGCGGGTGTGAGCGCAATGACAATTAAGCCCAATGATTCGACAATGTCTTCCATGTAGGTCTTTGGTGTGTGGTGTGCAGGCAGTGCCAAACGGTTTTTGCGGAACAGCATGGCTATTTCCCAAAAACTAATGTCTGCACAAGCCAGTTGGCTAGGGTTACACGGGGCTTCTAGGGCTTGCTTGGCTGCAAGGCTCAGGCGTTGTGGTTGGTCAGCCCAAAACAGCAGGATGTGGGTATCACAGATGGTCAGCATCAGCCGTCCATTGCTCATCTAATGGTGCAAGAATATCGCCGATGATAACGCTGCCGCGCAAGGCTTCCAGGCGATTTAAGGCGGCTTCGCGTTTGCTTTGTTGCTGTTCCGGCACAATACGGGCAATGGTTTTGCCGTGATGGGTAATGGCTATTTCTTGGCCTTGTTGCACTTGTTTAAGGTAGTCCGGCAAGTGCTGGCGAAATTCGGTCACATTGACTGAGTTCATATTAGTTACCATTCCGTACAGTATTTCTGTACATTATAGGCGTTTATTGTTTTTCGTTCAGATAATTTTTAGCCCAAGGGTACGCACCAGCAAACCCGTTTTTCGATAGACCCTATAAAAACCGCAATACTGCCCACCATTGACAAGCCGGAACGGCTTAATCCAAACCTGCGGCAGCTAAGCGGGTTGGGGCGGTAAATCACCCGATTGGCAACACGCTATGAAAATGCTGGTAATCCAAATAACGGTCGCCATTTTCAGCAACTGTTAGCATGTCGACAAACCGGCAGTTCCATAGTATTTCCTGTGCGGAATAGTTTTTTCTGGCGTTTATCGTATAGGCTACGGTTTCGTCAATGCCCACCAAGGAAACAATAATACCGGCGTGCCCTTGTTCCAGCATGGTGGGTGTCAGGCCATAAAGCGGGCTATTTTCGTCAATGACATGCCTAACCGTCCAAGCCAAGTTGAAGCTGGATGTGCGCTGGCGCAAAAGCGGCAATTCATAAAAGCGGCGGGTCAATTCACCTTCACGGGTGATTTGGTCTATGGCAAAATCTACTTTTATGTGGGCTTCGACAATCAGGTTGCGCCGCTCATTGGCGGCCCGAAACGCTAAGGTTGGCAGATCATTATAAGGTGAGATAACCGCAACATCACTGAAAATCACCCGTGCCTTGGGCTTGGTGAAGCGGGCAAAGGCTAGCCCTGTGACCATTGCTATGGCCAATAGGCTAGTCACTGCTTCTATGGAAACAATAATGTTGGCGTATAGCGTTTTGGGGGAAATGGCCCCATATCCAATGGATGCCAGCGTTTGTACGCTAAAAAAGTATGCGTCGGTAAACGAACCCGCTTTTGCGCCTGCCAAGCAATCGTCGCCAAGCAAATAAAAGACGGCAAATAATACATTTATCAAAGCGCAAACAAGCGTGACAGCAGCAAAAAAACCCAGCCAAGATATGTGTAGCATCAAATGGTAAGGGTCGCGTAAATAGGAATGCCAAGCATTTTTTTCATCCAGTTCCAGCCTGCCATCCCGATTGATCATTTTGGCGTAAGGGTTTGGACGGAATATTTTATTGAGGGCATCCAGTTTTATTTTCATTTAAAACCATTCTAACTGATGTTACGCAAAGGGATATTTGTTTGTAGCAGGGTGACCAAAATAAAACCGTGCGTTCCTTGAGCGAAGCCGAAGGGAGCGCGGCAACCAAGCACAATGGTCAGGCAAGCCATTAGACTTTAACTGGGGCTTCGGCTACGGCTACGCTCAGCCAACGTGCTGCGTAACATCAGATTCTAAATTGGGCATTGTGGATTTAGTATAATCGCATCAAGCCTACCGTGCCATTTGAACTATAGTGGCCCGCGAAATCCGGAAAGTCCAAGAGTGCCGTGTTTCCCCAGCGCACACCCTAGCTATTTTGGCATTGTGCAGAAACTGATAACATCACCAACGGGCCTATGCCTGCGGCACAGCATAAAAGCCAAGCGCTTGACAATCATGGGTGATGCGACGCAATATACTAAAGGTTATAGTGGTTTTTACCTTATCTTAATTGCCCTTATCTGGAGGCTGTATGTTCCGTAACACTTTGCATTGCCTGTTATTCGCCCTGCTTTGCAGCCTGTCCAACCTCGCCAGCGCCGATGTGCTGGTTTTGGCGGCGGCCAGCCTGACCAACGCACTCGGCGATATCAGCAAAACCTATCAGGCCAAAACCGGTGAAAAAGTGACGATTTCGTTTGCCTCATCATCGGCACTGGCCAAACAAATTGAAAACGGCTTGCCCGCTGATATTTTTATTTCCGCCGATTTGAAATGGATGGACTACCTTGGTGATAAAGGCAAAATTGATCGGGCATCACGCAGTAACTTGCTCGGTAACTCGCTAGTTTTGATAGCCCCAAAAGACCACGGCTTTACCGTCACCTTGGACAACGGTGGCAATTTGCCGGAGGCATTTACCGGCAAGCTGTGCACTGGCGAAACCGAAACCGTACCCGTGGGCAAATACGCTAAACAGGCGTTGCAAACACTTGGCTTTTGGGATGCCCTTAAAGCCAGGATTGTCGGCACGGAAGACGTGCGCGCCGCTTTGGCTTTTGTCGAACGTGGCGAATGTGCCGCCGGTATTGTTTATAAAACCGATGCTTTGATCAGCCCCAAGGTGCAAGTGCTCGGCACTTTTCCCGAAAGTAGCCACCCTCCTATTGTTTACCCGATAGCCAGGATCAGCCAGACCGAACAGGCCAAAGCATTCTTGGCTTATCTGATCCAAGCGGAAGCTGCTAAGGTGTTTGCCCAATACGGCTTTACGCCCGTGCAACCTTGATACCGCCAATATGTTGGATTTGTCCGAACAGGAAATAGCGGCCTTACTGCTGTCCTTGAAGATTGCCGCGTGGAGTTCTGTGCTCAGTTGTCCGCCCGCTATCATTATCGGCTGGGTGCTGGCCCGCTTTCAATTCGCCGGTAAGGCCTTGCTGGATGGCCTTATCCATTTGCCGTTGGTGTTGCCGCCGATTGTGCCGGGCTATTTGTTGCTGTTGCTGTTGGGCAACAACGGGTTGTTGGGGCGCTGGCTCAACCAGCACTTTGGCATCAGCGTCGCTTTTAGCTGGCGCGGTGCTGTACTGGCTTCTATGGTGATGGCGTTTCCCCTGATGGTGCGTGCGGTGCGGCTATCGGTAACCACTATTGACCCGCGCCTGGAAAATGCCGCCCGAACTTTGGGGGCGAATCCTTTGCTGGTGTTTTTTTCCATTACCTTGCCACTGGCTGCGCCGGGCATTTTGGCAGGGCTGGTGCTGGGCTTTAGCCGCAGCTTAGGGGAGTTTGGCGCAACCATCACCTTTGTCGGCAATATTGAAGGCGAAACGCGCACCTTGCCCTTGGCCATTTATACCGCCACACAAATGCCCGGTGGCGATGACCAAGCGGCACGGCTGGTTGTGCTGTCCATGCTATTGGCGCTGGCTGCATTGGCGGGCAGTGAGCTGTTAAGCCGTAAATTGCACCCCAAAACGGCTAACTGACCATGCTGGACATCCATATCACTTTGGACAGGGGGGATTTTACCTTAACGGCAAAGTTGCATAGCACGGCACTGGTCACCGGATTGTTTGGCCCGTCCGGAGTCGGTAAGTCCAGCTTGCTGCAAGGCATTGCCGGTTTGGTCAAGCCCCGGCAAGGTCATATCGCTATTGCCGGCGATACTTTATTTTGTTCCGCACAAGGCATTAACCTGCCGCCGCACCGGCGGCGCATCGGCTTTGTGTTCCAAGATGCTTTGCTGTTCCCACATTTGACAGTACGCAATAATTTGCTGTATGGTTATCGCCAGTTATCGGCAACGGAGCGGCGTTTGTCGTTGGATGCAGTGGTGGCTATTTTAGAAATTGGCGCATTGCTGGACAAAAGCCCACAACACCTGTCTGGCGGCGAAAAGCAACGGGTTGGTTTGGGGCGGGCATTATTGTCCAGTCCACGTTTGTTGTTGTTGGATGAGCCGCTAGCGTCATTGGACGAACGTCTTAAGCAGCAAATTTTGCCTTTTTTGTTACGGGTTCGTGACGAATTGCAGATACCCATGCTGTACGTCAGCCACGCACTCCCGGAAATCCGTTACCTAACCGAACATATTGTAGGCATCCAGCCGGGCTTTATCGACTCAACCATCCCGTTTTCCAGTTATGCCGACCCCAGTGCCCCCAACTCTGACCGCTGATGGTAACCCGTTAATCCAGGGCGAAATCAAACTGATTGGCGGCCTTAACGAAAAGCTGTTCCGGTTGCTTGATGCCATTGACCATACGGGCTCCATCAACCAAGCAGCCAAAGCTGTGGGGCTAACCTATAAAGGGGCTTGGGAAATGGTCGGGCGTGCCAATAATTTATCGCCAAAATTGCTGGTTGCCACCGCCATTGGCGGCAAACAAGGCGGCGGCACCCGCCTGACCCCAGCGGGCAAAGCGTTCCTAAATTTTTTCAACGGCTTACAAGAAGAGCATCAGCGGTTTCTGATGCAACTGAACCAGCGCATAGCCAGTGATGCAGACATTATTTTTTTACTCAAGAGGTTAATCATGAAAGCAAGTGCACGCAACCAATTTTCCGGCAAAGTTTCAGAACTCAAGCTGGGCGCAGTCAGCGCAACCATTGTCATCCGCTTAAAAGGCGGTGAAGATATTGTTGCCAGCATCACCAAAGATGCCGCAGAAAAATTAGGCATCAAGCAAGGTGCTGATGTCATTGCTTTAGTCAAAGCCCCGCAAGTGGTCATCGTCACCGATTTTGGCGGCTATCAGCTGTCAGCGCGTAACCAACTGCAAGGCACGGTCACCCATATCCAACCCGGTGCGGTCAACTCCGAAGTGGTTATCGGTCTGCAAGGGGGCGACTCAGTGGCGGCAACTGTCACCAACGAAAGTCTGGAAACATTAGGGCTAGCCATTGGCAGCACTGCAACAGCCATATTCAAAGCCAGCGCCGTCATATTAGGCATTGCCGCGTAACAGCCTCTTCAGCCTAGTGCATTAGGGTGGACACGCTTTTTGTGTCCACCTGTTTGGTGTCCTTTTGGGCTAATTACTGCAAAACAAACTTAAGCCCGATCAGAATCAGGATGCTTGCCAAGGTGGGGCGCAAATAACGCTCAGGAATCTTCGCGCTCAAATGGCTGCCTATCCAAATGCCCGGCACAGACCCCAGCAACAGACTGCCCAGCAATACATAATCCACGTTACCCAATAACCAATGACCAAAACCGGCCACTGCCGTTAAAGGAATCGCGTGTGCCAAATCCGTGCCGACAATTTTTAAAGTGGACATTTTAGGGAACAAGAACAGCAATGCCACCGTGCCCAATGCCCCCGCCCCGACCGATGATAGTGTCACCAATACCCCCAACACCGCCCCAGTCAAAATAGTGGCAGGAATTTGCCACTTTTTAAAACGCCCGGTATTGTCGAAATTGCTGATTTTATCATCCATTGGTTTGGCTTCTTCTACTTTACGCATCAAGATACTGCGATAAATCAGAGACACCGCCGTCAGCAACAAAGCAATGCCCAAGGTAAAAGTGATCGCCCCAGTGGTTTCTTTGCCCACATCCATAAAGTGTTTAATGGCAAACAGCGTGGCAACCGCCAAAGGCAAACTGCCCGCCGCTAGCCAAGCCACCGTTTTCCATTCGACCGAACCGTGTTTGTTGTGGTGTACCCAAACGCCACTGGTTTTGGTGATGGCTGCAAACAGCAAATCCGTACCCACCGCCACAGCAGGCTTAAAGCCAAACAAAAACACCAGCAACGGGGTCATCAACGAGCCGCCGCCCACCCCAGTAATGCCCACCAGTATACCTACCAATAAGCCAGAAAGCGTATAACCATAATTCATCAGCACCATCCTTTTGTCAGGTCAGGTTAAGTTAAGTTAACCCGTCACTCTACCAACAAAAGGGCAGTATTTTTAATTGCCAAAAGTTATATGATTATTCCATTTAGTTATTTCTGTGGTTTGTAAAAGCTAGCCGTAAGATATTAAATTGCTCCGCTAAACAACACCCATGCCCTTGCCCATTGCTTATCCAAACAAACCTGCCCAGCCTGATGTGTCAACACTTTTCCGGACACAAGCTTAAGCAGCCTTTTGCTGCAATGCGTACTCAACCGGGGACACACGCTATTGGCTGAATGTAATCGCTCCCGGTTGTAAAACACTTCAATATATTCAAACACCGCCTGCCTGGCCTCTTCTCGATCCAGAAACTGCTGCTGATGAATCAGTTCTGTTTTCAATGTATGAAAAAAGCTTTCTGAAACAGCGTTATACCCAAGGGGCAGACTCTCCCAACAGTTGCCTTTACGGCTCATGCTCTGGCGGAAGCCATATTGCTTCAATAGCCCCCTGTGGCCCTCATTTGCCGGTTTACGCTTAAATAATAGTGCATCATTCACCAGCTTGAGCGTATTGGCGTTGATGCCTAGCTCTTTAGCGACCCCGGTGATCGATTGGCTGGATCCGTTCGCTAATTTAACCGCTGACGCTCTGAATTTCGCTGTATAGGTGTTTGGCTTTTCTCTGCTCATGTGGACCCACAGTTTTTTTACATATTGTAATTGTGTGTCCGGTTTAGTATAACCACGTCATTATGCACTATTATGCGCTTGGAATCCGCGATGCAAAGTATGGCAAGGCTTGGTTTTAAAGCCGTCACAGTGCATTACCGGCAAGGTGTGAATGCACTGGTTAGTGGGCTAAATCCGTAAACAACAATCAATATAAGTGACTGTTTTAAATTATTTTAAATAGCGGTCATCTGAAATTTTTCTCAGTATCCCATACTCTAGTTGCGACGGGCTGCAGTAGCCAAGCGTCGAAATTTTTTATTTTTCTCTAGCTTAGGATTTACTTCTCGAATTTGTGCCAACGCGTTTGACAAATCATAAGGGATAATGGAGCGTTCCGCTGTCCCTATAGTTAGATTGAGAAGCCGTAAAAATGCTTCTGCTTTTTCAGGACTGTCTATAGTTGAAAGCTTATCATCACTGTGAAGCCCATAATCAGCCATTAACCAACAATCAAATGGTATCAGAAATCTTTCTATGATATTCATAGCCTCCACAAATGCTTCTTGGGAGATCGCAGGAAGTTTTGCAAATGCCCGGCTGATTCCCTGCGTAGTAAGTGAACGCTCCTGAGGCCATACCTTGTCTAGAAACTTGGCGGCGGAATGGAAACATTGTTCAGGTGAATCTTCTACAAATTCCACTACGGTTTTCGCAGCCTCTAATCGCATCTCATCTTCAAGACATCGGATCAACTGCTGGATACTTGCCAATGGTATCAATAGCGTTGTCTTGTCTTTGAAATAGTGTAAGCAAGTAACTACAATTTTAAATACCAAGTACTGCCTAGTCTCTCTATCTAACCTTAAATCGGTTGCGCGTTGCACCATTGGTTTGCCTAAAAGCTCCATTAGAGCCGATGTAATAAACTCTTGGCGAGCAACTGCCCGCCACAGTATTAAGGCTTCGTTGCTATCATCCAATAATGGGGCAACAAGTTTATTTTTAGCCCACTCATTGTCAGCCGCCATAAAATAAGGCATTTCTAAAACCAGCCTGTATTTTACAATCAGGACAGTGTCCGGTGATTGGTCAATAGCATCACGCATTGCACGATGCATACTTTCTCCATTAAAAAGATTGTCTCTTGACGGTGTAATTGGACAAGC
This sequence comes from uncultured Methylococcaceae bacterium, assembly GCA_903945605.1. Lineage (GTDB taxonomy): Bacteria > Pseudomonadota > Gammaproteobacteria > Methylococcales > Methylomonadaceae > Methylovulum. Next base: position 8,560 of record CAJAWH010000146.1, read on the forward strand.
TGATAGAAAAACCCCAACCAATTTTCCAACTGGTGTGTTGTGAGTGTCCAAGTCTTGTGGCTTTTTCTGACTTGAAGAGCGAACTGCCATATTCAGGATTTGTTCATCTTCAATCGATTGCTTCCTGTTAGCGGCTTCAGCGACCTCGACTGCTATAGGCCAAAGCTTTAGCCATACCTCCAGCCCTTGGGGTAAAAGCACGACTTGCTTTGCCCATGTGGATAGCCATTGGGATATGCCTTCTATGGCTAGTCGGGTAGCACCCTCTGAAAGCTTGGAGATTAGCGATAAGACACGACCGCACTCACTATCCGTCATGCTTTCAGAGGGTTTGTGCGTCCAACCGAACCAATCCCAAACGCGATTGAATGCACTTCCTCCCTCCGAGACCGATTCAAAATCGGAAAGCACTTCGGTGATATTCACTGGTAGTCCTATCCAGTTCCTTGCACGTTCTGCAGGATCGTTATCCCAGCTACCACGAGCTGCCCCCAGCGCATCTTCTAAAGCTTTTAAACGCTTTTCACCAGTCATCAAATCATACCGGCTGTCTGGATTCGGTTTTACCCACTGAGCTTTTGGGGATGTTAGAAAACCTTCGTCAATTCGATCCGATTGAAGCAAGTTAGGGAATTGCGGTATCATTTCAGCCAACCAAGCTTCATCATGCTGAAGAAGAGACACGCCTGAGCTTTTTATACGATGTAACTCCTGAACAGCGCAGTAGAGACGAGCTTTTGCTTTATTATCGTCATTAGCCAAGCCAGGCCATAAGCTATTAGGTGGTTTATTTTTGATACGGGTAATGATAGCCATCTGGTCTTGTAAATCAAATTCCCCAAACCGCTTTGCCCGTAATTCAGCTATCTCAGGATAATTTTGTACATCCCAAAATTGAAGATCGCTAAGCGAGTGCAAGAAAACACTAACATCAGCTACTGGCGTAATTCTATAATCCCGTGATATTGCCGCCCAAAGGCGAATATAGACTGGGGTATTTGTAACTTTCCATCGAGAAATAAATCCTTTCGCGGAAGAAATATCAATCTCTACGAGCCGCGATACAACTGCATACAAGAGCTTAACAGATGGGGCAATGCCTTTATGAAACCTGTCCGGATCATAGTCGCTGTTTTTAAGCTCGGCGTTTAGGACAAAATAAACACGATGCAATTGCCCTAATCGCCACATTTGAACCTCTTCACCACCCCAAAGGCGTCGGGCAAGATTTAATCCCTTAGCTACAGCTGCTTCCAAACTTGTAGCTAACTCTGACAGAAATAAGCTGTCATTCAAAGATCCCAACAAATCAAGTATATCTGAATCATTAGTTTCACCGCTTGTGACTTGTAGAGAAAACAGAGTGTCAACTGTTTTCGGTCGCTTAGGTAATTTTAGGTAGTGAACAGCCCGATCAGAAAGCGGTTCGACCTTGAGTTGTGGTGAAACAAGTTTAACTATTAACATGATGAGTGCCCCAGATCGCTCTCCGTCACTCAGTCGTTGCTTTATAATATATGCTCCCATTGCTAAATGTTCATCAATTTGATGATGTGACCAGCTTTCTTCAATTAAACGCCAGCCACTAAGCCAAGGTTCATGTAATTTTTGTTCAACTTGAAAGCCATCGATTAGATCAAGTATTGCAAACCGTTTAGCGGTTTCATCCGGTTTTAATTGCAATGCCCAATCGATAGTTGCCCGCTCTTCCAGACGACCTTGCAGAAACTCAATTGTTACAAAGTACGCTTTCCTTTCTCGCTCATTAAGCGTTGGCCAGCGGGGTCTCATCGTTCACCTTCTCTATTATGTTCCATAGCAATGCTAACAATGGCATCGAGCCAATCTATGTCAGCTTTATGCTTGGATACCAACCCTGATATCCGGACTTGTTCATTGTGGTCGTTCCCATTCCGGCGAATGAAATGATCAAATAAATCCCTGTCCGCATCGCTGGCAAGACTTCGCTTTATTTTGACGATACGCTTTATTTCTGTATCTACAGCTCGCTTATTACCATTGATGACTGATAAAACAGCCCATCGTTTTAATGTATTAAGCAGTGCTTCATGCCCATTCGCCTCACTGTAGGGTATAGGTGTTATGCCCCTTCCCCGCCAATCCTTCAAGTCAATTGGATCCTTCGAACTGGTAAAGATGAAACGTTCCTTCACATCCTCGAAGCGATTGTCATCTGCGGCAACAGCATTTAAGAGGTATCTCATTGGTGCATCGTTGGCACTGTAACCAATAAGAACAAGGTGGAATAACCGGGCGGCATCGTAGATAAAATCAGGCACGATTCTTCGCCGTAGATAAAATTCGCCAAAATCCTGGTCCGAAACGATAATATCGGAAAGTCTTTTAGGATTACGGTCTAATGCGCCGTGGATATGAAAAACACCTGCAAAGTCATCATTGAGTGCTGGCCTTGGAATTCCTCCCAGCGTATATGTGTTAACAGCCGTGCCTGACCTTTTGGTAGCTTCCTCTAAAAGTAAATCGAAATTGGTTGTTACAATCGCTTTTGCATCGCCACGATCGGCCAAACGTATAAGGGTATGATGAATGGGGGCAGGCTTTATTCCTGGTTTACGGAGCAGATCGACCAAAACACGCCTAACGGTACTATTGGAATCAGTTCGTCCATCCATACGCCGTTCAAGCATTCCCAAAACAACATCGTAATCTCCGCTAATGAATCTCTTCACCTCAGCGGCCTGAGCGGGACCAAGACTTGCTTTGTCGACTTCCCAAAGATTACAAGCAACTTGAGGAATTTTGGAAATAACTTCGTACACAGGCGGATCTAGCTGCTTATAGGCTGCAATGACGAGTTCTCGAAAATCAGGCAATCCTGCTGGTTTGGATATTCCTGCCCCTGTTATAAAAAGAACTTTTCCTTGTGCATGGGCAAGAAGCAGACGTTCAGGGATAGCAGCCAATCCGACACCCAATGAAATTTGACGGCTATATATATCAATTTGGCTTTCTGATTTCTGAGTAGATACTTTCATCGTTCAACAGAGCCGGTTTTTAACAGACGTTATTCCAACAAAACCAAAATCATATTGCGGCTTCTAGAATCGACGGATTTCAATTACCCATTGATGTTATGCAGTCTGTTTTTTCGAACGCTACAAGTACCAGAGGCTACAGGGGTAATAAATTGGCATTATCTACTGTTGGTTTTCTTTGGGCTTGACAAAGGGAGGGTATGGTTTTTTTCAAAACTATCTTGTTGCAACTTTCCTTTCCAATTGCGCCAACAACTCGGCAATCACCTGGTGTTTCATTTTCATCGCGGCCTTATTCACCACCAAGCGCGAGCTGATGTGCATAATCAGCTCGCGTGGCTCAAGGTCATTAGCGCGTAAGGTGTTGCCGGTTTCCACCAAGTCAACAATACAATCAGCCAAGCCCACTAAGGGTGCAAGTTCCATTGAACCGTACAGTTTAATGATTTCCGCTTGCACCCCTTGGGCGGCAAAATACTGTTCGGCAATCTTCACATATTTGGTGGCGACGCGCACCCGCCCCGTAATGGGCGGCGCATTTTTATGGGCAGCGGTCATCAACCGGCAACGGGCAATTTTTAAGTCCAGCGGTTCATAAAGGTTTTCCGCACCATGTTCGATCAGCACATCTTTACCGGCAATACCCAAATCCGCCGCCCCGTACTCGACAAAAGTGGGCACATCAGTGGCACGGATAATCACCAACTGCACATCGGCACGGGTGGTGGCCAGAATCAGCTTGCGTGAGGTATTCGGGTCATCGGTGGGGATAATGCCCGCTTCAGCCAATAGCGGCAATGCTTCGTCGTAAATGCGGCCTTTCGAAACGGCAATTGTCAGCATAGTCAAACCTTAAACCTTATTTGGGTACGCGGCGTATGGTGGCGCCCAGTTGTGTCAATTTTTCTTCAATATGGTCGTAGCCACGGTCAATATGATAAATGCGGTCAACCAAGGTGTTGCCTTGGGCGATCAAGCCTGCCAATACCAAGCTGGCAGAAGCGCGCAGGTCAGTGGCCATGACCGGGGCCGCCGTCAGCCGGTCAATACCGGTGCAAATGGCGGTGTTCGATTCCAACCGAATGTCCGCACCCATGCGCTGCAATTCTTGCACATGCATGAAACGGTTTTCAAAAATGGTTTCGGTGATGATGCCGACACCTTCGGCAACGCAGTTAAGCGCAATGAACTGTGCCTGCATATCCGTGGGGAAGGCAGGGTATGGCGCAGTGCGCAATGAAACCGCTTTGGGCTTGTTGCCGTGCATATCCAGTTGTATCCAGTCTTCACCGGTGCTGATGTCCGCCCCGGCTTCGGTCAGTTTATCCAGCACCGCGTCCAATATGTGCGGGCGGGTGTTTTTTAACTTGACTTTGCCCCCCGTGATGGCCCCGGCAACCAGATAAGTGCCGGTTTCGATACGGTCAGGCAAAATATCATAATGGATGCTGTCAACTCCCAGCTTATCAACACCTTCCACCACCAGAACGCTGCTGCCGATACCGGTTATTTTGGCACCCATTTTATTCAGGAAATGTGCCAAATCGGTCACTTCCGGCTCGCGCGCGGCATTTTCAATGGTGGTGATGCCATCCGCCAAGGTGGCGGCCATCAATAGGTTTTCAGTGCCGGTCACCGTCACTTGCTCCAACACCAAGCGGCAACCTTTGAGGCGGTTCACTTTGGCGTGGATATAGCCGTTTTCTACGCTAATATCGGCGCCCATTTTGGTCAGTCCATTAAGATGGATATCTACCGGACGCGAGCCAATGGCGCAGCCGCCCGGTAAGGACACATGCGCCTCGCCATAGCGGGCCAGCAACGGTCCCAGCACCAAAATGGAGGCGCGCATGGTTTTTACCAATTCGTAAGGTGCGTCATAGCTGCTGATGGTGGAGCTATCGATTTCGATGTTCATTTTTTCATCGACCAATAGCTGCACGCCCATCCGCCCCAATAATTCCATGGTGGTGGTGATGTCGTGCAAATGCGGGATATTGCCGATAATAACAGGCGCTTCAGACAGCAATGCGGCGGCCAAAATCGGTAACGCGGCATTTTTGGCGCCGGAGATACGGATTTCTCCATGGAGCGGCATGCCGCCGGTAATGATCAGTTTATCCATAAGGGGTCAAATAGTTAGGTTTGGTTTGAGTCGGGCCAACAGACCTTGGCAAAGTAGGGGCTATTTTCCAAGCCACTGAGCTTTGCTAGCGTAAGCAATTGCTGCGGGACATTTTTAAAACTTAAAGACAAGCGTTGCTCACGGGCATATTTTATCCACTCGATCATCAGTGCCAGTCCGGCACTGTCGGCACTGGAAACGGCTTGCAAGTCCAACACAACTTCTTTGCTATGGTTGGCACAGCTAATCAGCTTGATGGTTTTGTGGTCAATAGTCGCAAAAGTGAGCGTTCCGGAGACTAGGAAAACACCGTTGCCTTGATGGCTAATGGTCAGGCCGCTCATTTTTTTTCTTCTGCGGCTTTAAACAAAAATTGCCCAATGGCCTTTTCAAGGATGATTGCCGATTGGGTGATTTCAATTTTGTCTTGGTCTTTCAAAATGGTTTCGGAACCACCCGCTTCCAGATTGACATATTGTTCACCCAATAACCCCGCCGTAAAAATACTGGCGGTGGTGTCATCCGGAAAGGTGTTGTAATGGCTGTCGATATGCATTGCCACTACCGAATCATAGGTTTTAGGGTCAAAAGAGATAGCAATGACTTGACCAATTTTGACACCGGCAGCGGATACCGGTGATTTGACTTTTAAGCCGCCGGAATTTTCAAAGCGGGCGGTGAGGGTATAGGTGTCGTGTTCAGCATAAGCACTGAGGTTACTGGCCTGAAAGGCCAAAAAAAACAAACCGGCAATGCCTGCGGCTACAAATAGCCCGACCAGCGTATCTTGAGTGGGTGAGTGCGACATGTCAATCATCTCCGAACATGAGGGCGGTTAAAATAAAATCGAGTCCTAAAACGCTAAACGCCGAGTTGACCACGGTACGGGTAGTGGCCCGGCTGACACCTTCTGCGGTGGGCGTGGCATCGTAGCCTTCAAATAAGGCGATCCATGTGGTGACAAAACCAAAGGTGATGCTTTTAATGATGCCGTTGACAATATCATCCTGAAAATCAATCTTAGCTTGCATTTGCGCCCAATACGCACCGTCATCGACCCCCAACAAGCCGGAACCGACCAGTTGCCCGCCTAAGATGCCAATGGCGCTGAACAATCCCGCCAACAGCGGCATCGCAATCAGGCCTGCCAAAAAACGCGGCGCAATAATGCGCTGGATAGGGTCAACCGCCATCATTTCCATGCCGGACAGTTGTTCGGTGGCCTTCATCAGGCCAATTTCGGCAGTCAGGGCGGAACCGGCACGACCGGCAAACAGCAGGGCGGACACCACTGGCCCCAGTTCCCTGACTAACGAGGTGGCGACCATTAACCCCAATGATGCTTCTGCACCAAAGTCAGATAAGGTGTAATAGCCCTGTAAACTGAGCACCATGCCCACGAACAGGCCGGAAATGGTGATGATAAGAAAGGACAATACACCGACGGAATACAGTTGGTTGAGCAGCAATCGCGGACGCGGTATCACACTGCCGATACCGGACAAGGTTTGCAGCAAAAACCGTGTGCCCCGCCCTAGCTTGGCAAAACTGCCACGGGTTTGGTTGCCGAGTAGTTGCAATTGTTCGATCATGTTAAACAGACAAAAGGGTTAATAACGTTTTCCCGACAACAACAGGTCATCAAAATAATCTTTAGCGGGGTAATGGAAATGCACGGGGCCGTCAGCTGTGCCGTTCATAAACTGCTGTATCCATGCCGATGATGATTGGCGAATGGCTTCAGGCGTACCTTGACCAATGATTTTTCCATCAGCAAGCACATAGATATAATCGGCAATAGCCGAGGTTTCATGGACATCATGCGACACGATAATACTGGTCAAACCCAATGCCGAATTCAGTGACTTGATCAGATGCACCAATACGCCCATGGAAATGGGGTCTTGACCGGTGAACGGTTCGTCATACAAAATCATCATCGGGTCCAAAGCAATGGCACGGGCCAAAGCAACCCGCCGTGCCATGCCCCCCGACAGCTCGTTAGGCATAAAATCTTTAACGCCGCGCAAACCGACCGCCTGCAATTTCATCAACACCAGCGAACGGATCATCGTTTCCGGTAAACGGGTGTGTTCACGCAACGGGAACGCCACATTATCATAAACGTTCATGTCGGTCAGCAAAGCCCCGCTTTGGAATAACATGCCGATGCGCTTACGCAATTGGAACAGCTGCTTGCGTGGCAATTGGTGGACATTTTCCCCATCCACCACAATTGTCCCTTGTGCGGGCGGCAATTGCCCCCCGATCAGCTTCAACAAGGTTGTTTTGCCGGTGCCGCTAGGCCCCATGATGGCGGTGATTTTGCCGCGTTCAAAATCCAAGGAAACATTATCGAAGATAACTTTAGGGCCACGGGAAAATGACAGGTTACGAACAGAAACTAAGCTATTTTGATTGGAAACGAAGGTATCCATGCGTGGCAAGAAATAGTCCAAAACACAGTATTGTCCACGACTATGGATTCTTAAGTCAATGCATTAACTTTACAATAATGCCCGGATACTTTAACAAGCCGTTGCCGTGGGCGAAGATCATGGCGTACAGCTTGCGGTCAGGTGTTTATGAGGGGTGCTACTGGCGCATTTTTTCCTTTATTATGCAGGTTGCCGGGCGATTGATTGTTTGGCGGCAACCACCGCATCATCGACACTCCAAAACAGTGTATCCTCAAATTGCCCTGTTGCCAGATTAAGCAACAACTCCCTGATCGGGTCTTTTGCCCTGGCCAATAGTAGCCGTATATTTTGCCGGTCAAGGGTGTTGGCCAGCTCCAACAAGCTTTCCGCTGCTGTACTGTCAAGATTGGCGCTTTGTTCCAAGCTGACGATAAGCACTTGCACCGCATGGGCTTTTTTTAAACGGCTGGCAATTTCCGACAGCACCCCCTCAACACTGGCAAAAAACAGCGGCTCTTCAGGCCGTAAAATGAGTATTGCCTCGTGGGGCTGGGCATTAGGGTGGTTTTCCCTATCCACATAATCGCGGGAATCGCCCAGCTCTGCCAACTCCCTGACTTTGGGCCGGCTAAATGAACGTATCGCCGAAGCTAAAGATAGGCCAATGGCAATCAACATGCCGTGCAATACACCAAAAATCAACACTGCCAGCACTGCTGCCAAGGCCAAGTACTGGTCGCGGTTTATCCGCCAAAGATAGAGCAGGGCTTTGGGGTTGGCGGCGTGGCTTAAGGCGTTGATGACCGCAGCGGCGACAATCGGTTCTGGAATCAATGCCAGCCAAGGCCGTGCAAAAATGACCACCAACAACAGCATTCCGGCGGCAAATGCACCGGCCCATTTGCTTTGCGCCCCTGCCTGTTCGTTGGCGGAACTGGCGGAAAAACCAGCACCCACCGGCATCCCCTGCAATAACCCCGCCAGCAGATTGGCCGCACCTAAGGCAAATAGCTCCCGGTTAGGCTCCACGGTACTGCCGTGGTTCAGTGAGAGGCTACGGATGCTGCCCCAAGATTCGGCGACGATAATCACCAGCAAGCCACAAGACATTTCGCCCAGTTGCAGCCATTTTTCTAAGGGCAACACGGGTACGTTAAAATTCGGGGCGGTTAGTGCTACTGGGCCGACCATAGCAATCGGCAAATTGGCAAAGTCCGCCGCGCCACTCAGTACAATGCCGGACACCAACACCACAAAAGCACCCGGTACGGCAGGCCAACGCTTTAGCAAGCTTAATAAAGCCAAAGCCCCCATACCAATAACAGCGCCCCAGCCCATCCCTTGGTAGCTGCGCTGCAACAGCTCCAAGATAATTTGCCAAGGGGCGGTGGCTGCAACGGGGATGCCCAATAGGATAGGCAATTGTTTGGTGATAATGGTGACTGCCAACGCGAATGAAAAGCCATGCAGCACCGGACGGGAAACGAATGCCGATAGCCGTCCTAGCCCCGCCTTGGCAAACACCAACAAACCGGCGCCGGTCAAAATGACCAAGGCAAAGCCCAAATCAGCCGCCGCATTGCCATCGGGCGGATGTAAAGACAGCACCACCGCTGCCATCAGAGCCGCTGCCGACGACGTGGGGGCGACAATGGCAAACTGGCTACCGCCCAGCCATGCATAACAACTTAAGCCAATCAGCAAGGCGATAATGGCATGTTGGATGCCCAGATGGGCAATGGCGGCGTAGGCAATGGCCTCTGGCAGCAAAATACTGGCAACCGACAAACCAGCCGCCATATCCGGCAACCATAACCGTTGCCCTGCCAGGCGGGCTACTGTTTTCCTCAGCATAGCGGGTTTTGCCCTGTCATACGATTTTGCACGGGATAAACGCATCCTCGTCGAACTCGTAAATGGCGCATAAGCGATGATAGCCATCCGCGATCACCACTTTGCCGTTCAGTGGGTCACGTAATAGCAACAAGGGCGACAAGGCTTTGCCGTCCTGTATTTTGCTTCGGTCTTTTTCAACATGGTGGTTGCTGACACCCAATAACGACAGTTGTGATGCCCTAAAAATATCCTTTGCTTTAAATGCCGCAATGGGGGCCAACCTAAGTGCCGCGATTATTTCAGCAACCTGTTTCGGGCTATATAACAGCGTCAGGTAAGATACCGCCGCTGGGTAATCGTGGTCTTCCACGTCAGAAAGCCATTGTATGGCTTGCGCCTTTGATTTGCTCATGGTGAGTTTGAACTGTCCGTTAGTTAAGCTTATTGCCAGCCAGGCCCAGATAATCCAGATAATAAGGTGGCAGTGCCGCGCTGTTGTTTACCCTTTGCCCGGGATTGCTTGGCAGCATTAATGTTTTGCCCCCGGTATCTTGTTGATTTGACTTTTTATGGTGCATACAACAACCTATTTGCACCAATATAATGCGTTTATTTGGGTGAATGCCAAACAGCCAGCGGGTATGGCCCAGCTCCGGGGCAGGACGGTCATTAGTGCATTGGTATCATAAAATACAGTTTAATTTTAATTGGTTGTAAAAAATAGCCTGGATGAATAATCGGTCATTGGGCGAATGCTGGACAATCTGGCAGATGCCGTACCTGTCCTGCCATAAATTGCACCAATAATGTGCATACAATAGGATTGTGGTTGCACCATTTGTGTCTGTCCAAATGCTTAGGCATTGTTTTCTAATCGGCTATCATAAAATGGTATATAAATTGCTATTTGTATTGTAGAGCCAATTATTTCATCGTAGTCTACGCATCCGAATGTACAAGCGCATACTGGAACATCTCAATACGGCAATATTGCTCTTTAGCAGGGATTTAAAGCTGCTTTACATCAACAGTACTGGCGAAATGATGCTGGCCGACAGTGCCAAGCATCTCAGGCGGCAAGCGGCTCGGGAATTGTTCAAAACGTCTGATCCGGCTTTGCTGATGAATATCAACCAATGCCTAAAAACAGGTGAACCCTTGGTCGACCGCGAGCTGGGCCTGAACCGGATGAGCCAGTCCTTGACCATCAACATCAGTGTCACACCCCTGTTCGAAAACGATATTGTCAACGAGGTGTTGGTGGAAATGCAACAAGTCGACAACCATTTGCGTATTTCAAAGGAAGAGCAGCAATTAAGCCAGCAGAACACGGCGCGGCTATTGGTGCGGGGCTTGGCGCACGAAATAAAAAACCCTTTAGGCGGTTTGCGCGGTGCCGCGCAGCTATTGGACTTGGAGCTGCATGACCCGGAACTGAAAGAATACACCCAGATTATTATTGCCGAGTCAGACCGCTTGCAAGGCTTGCTGGATAAGATGCTGGGGCCGAACAAATTGCCCCATAAGGCATCCTTGAACATCCATGAGGTGTTGGAACGGGTGCGCCAGCTGGTGCAGGTGGAAGCCAGCAGCAGTTTACGCATCAAATGTGATTACGACCCCAGCATCCCCACTGTCCATGCCGACAAAGACCAGCTTATCCAAGCCATTTTAAACATCACCCGTAATGCCGTGCAGGCGGTGGAAGGCAAAGGCTGCATTACCCTAAGGACACGCGTCCACCGCAATCTGGCCATAGGCCGCAAGCAATACAAATTGGCGGCAAAAATAGATATTATCGACGATGGCCCGGGCATTGACAACGACATGATCAACCAAATCTTTTACCCCATGGTCACCGGACGTGCGGAAGGCACGGGGCTGGGGCTGTCCATTGCCCAAGCATTGGTCAACCAGCATAGCGGTATGATTGAGTGCAACAGCGAACCGGGGCATACCGTTTTTTCAGTTTATCTGCCTGTGGAGACCCACAATGAAAAGACCTGAAACGGTCTGGATCGTCGACGACGACAAGTCCATCCGCTGGGTGGTCGAGAAGGCTTTACAGAAAGCCGACATCACCACGCGCAGTTTTGCCAATGCCAAAGATTTGTTGGCTGCATTAGTAGACACCTTGCCCGATGCCTTGCTGACCGATATCCGTATGCCCGGTATGGATGGTTTAGAGTTGCTGGATAGTATCCAGCGTGATTACCCACATTTGCCGGTGATCATCATGACCGCACATTCTGATTTGGAGAGCGCGGTATCGGCATTCCACGGCGGTGCGTTTGAATATTTGCCCAAACCTTTTGACATCAAAGAAGTAGTGGAGTTGGCGCACCGTGCTTGTATCCACGGCAGGCAGCAGCTTGCCGCACAGACAGAAACCTTGCAGTTAGGCACGGAAAGCTCGCCCGAGATTATTGGTGAAGCGCCCGCCATGCAAGAAGTGTTTCGGGCCATAGGGCGGCTGGCGCGTTCGCACATTACGGTGTTGATCAACGGCGAATCCGGCACCGGCAAGGAGCTGGTCGCTAAAGCCCTGCACCGCCATAGCCCACGCGCAAAAAATCCGTTTATTGCCCTGAACATGGCGGCAATCCCTAAAGATTTAATGGAATCAGAATTGTTCGGTCATGAAAAAGGCGCGTTCACCGGAGCGCAAGCACGCCGCTCAGGACGTTTTGAGCAAGCCAACGGCGGCACCCTGTTCCTGGATGAAATCGGCGATATGCCCGCCGAGCTGCAGACCCGCTTGCTGCGCGTTTTGGCGGATGGCGAATTTTATCCGGTGGGCGCCCATACCTCCGTAAAAGTGGATGTGCGGATTATTGCCGCCACCCACCAAAACTTGGAAACACTAGTGGAGCAAGGGCGTTTCCGTGAGGACTTGTTCCATCGCCTTAATGTGATTCGTATCCATATCCCGCCCTTGCGTGACCGCAGACAAGACATCCCCTTGTTGTTGAAGCATTTTCTAGGTCAGGCAGCGAAGGAGCTGAGTGCTGAAACAAAACTGCTGAAAGCCGAGGCAGAGGCGTTTTTAAGCACCTTGGACTGGCCCGGCAACGTCCGGCAATTGGAAAACACTTGCCGTTGGCTGACCGTCATGGCCTCAGGGCGCGAAGTGCATTTGCATGACTTGCCACCAGAACTGCTGCATGGCCCGACAGAAAAAAGCGCCTACGGCGATGATTGGGAATCCTTATTAAGGGGATGGATTGACCAACAACTGCTGAAAAAAGAAAACGATGTTGCCAAGCAGACCATTCCAGCCGTGGAGACAATCCTGATTAGAGCCGCGCTAAAATTCACCCACGGCAAACGCCACGAAGCAGCTATCGTGTTGGGTTATGGCAGAAATACCTTGACCCGCAAGATTAAAGAGTTGGGCATAGACGATTAGCTCTGGGCAGTGTTATGAACTGATGTTATGCAAAAAGCTGCCTGTGTAGGCGCGTGACTATTGCCCGCGACTCGCCATAACAGTTGTGCGTTCCCGGAGCATAGTCGAACGGGAGCGCAATCAAACCACTAGGCAAAAACAAGCCGTAGGCGGGGCTTCGGCTACGCTCAGCCAACGTGTTCTGCCTATCATCAGTTATGAATGGGCGGGCAATTTTGCCGATACCCAAAACATCGCCATAAACACCATACCGCCCAAGCCCCATAATGCGTGTACCGGACTGACCTGTTGCGCGGCGGCAATGGTATAGCCACCCACTGCCAATAACATGGCCAGATTTTGAAAAAAGCCCTGTAAAGCCACTGCACTGCCACTGCCAATGCTCTGCTGGCCTTGTTCCTGTAATGCGGCATTGATTGGCACAATAAACAACCCGCCCAGCATCCCTATCGACAGCAATACCCCGCGTGCCGGCCATAGCGAGCCAGTGAAGCCCAATGCCACAATAGCCAGCGCCATCAAATAAGCAGGAATACGGGCGCGGCGCAAATGTTCCAAAGGTATCAACCCCGGCACAATAGCCGAACCGATAATGATGCCTATTGCCAAAAACAGCGTTAACTCTGCTATTTCGCTGGTGTTTTTTAGCAGCAACACTGACGGTGCCCACGCCACCAAGATAACCCGCAAGGTAGCAGCCGAAGCCCAAAACAAAGAACCGCCCAAAATGGCAAAAAATGATCGCGGGGTGGTGAAGAACAGCCCCATTTGTTGTATAAACCGCTTGGCTTTCGAGCCGATAGGGCTAATCTTCACCTGTTGCGCGGGCAATGCCAAGGTTGCCAAAGCGGAGATAACAAACAATGCCAAGCTGCCCACCAGTGCCCAGTCGGTGGAATAATCAGCGACTTTAGCCCCCACCAACATCCCCAACAGAATCGCCGCAATAGTCGAACCTTCAACCCAGCTATTGGCTTTCACCAAAAAAGCGTGTCCGGCCAGCTCCGGCAAAATGCCGTATTTGGCAGGGCTGTACAATGCCGCCCCCACGCCAACAATACAATAAGCCACTAACGGCTCCACGTTTAACAGCAGCAAGCCTGCCCCCAGTGCCTTAATCAGATTGGCCACCAGTAAAACCCGTGCTTTAGGGTAATGGTCGGCAAAACCGCCCGCCCACGGTGCGATAACCACAAAAGACACCAGAAACACGCTTTGTAACGCAGGCACATACCAACTGGCAAGCTGTGCCGTGTGCATGACAATAGCGATAACAGTAAACAAAATGGCATTGTCGCCAAATGCAGATAAGAATTGTGCGATCAGTAGCGGGTAGATTTGTTTGTTCATTGGGTAAAGATTGTCCATTTAGGTAATCTAGCGTGGTTTCGCGGAAACAAACCATCATCATAATAAGCATTACAGGCCATTAACCAGCTCAACCACAGCAGCATAATTAGTTTTGCCGGTAGCCATGACCGGAATGCTGTCCACGCAAATGATTTTTTTGGGCAAGGCAATAGCCGACACACCTTGGCACACGGCTGACAAGTCCGCCAGTTTGGCTTGTTTTTGGGTGGTCACTAAAATGATCTGTTCGCCCTTTTTGGGGTCGGGCAAGCTGATGGCGGCATGGTGGGCGTCGGGCCAGGCACTGACTGCGTAAGACTCCACTGCGCTCAGCGAGACCATTTCACCACCCACTTTGGCAAAACGCTTGCTGCGCCCTCGGATACTGACAAAGCCCTCTTCATCAATATGGACAATATCGCCGGTGTCATACCAACCTTTGCCGAACAGTGATTCGGTGGCAATCAATGTGCCGGGGCGGTCAGCGTGCAGATAACCTTGCATGATATTGGGGCCAGCCACATGCAGCTTGCCGCCTTCGGCAATGCCCGGCACTGCTTCCAATTGATACTGCATGGCGGGCAATAGGCGGCCTACAGTGCCTGCCTTAAAATCCATCGGTGTGTTGACCGCCGCAACCGGTGCGGTTTCGGTCGCGCCATAGCCTTCTAAAATGCGGATGCCAAATTTGTCCGCCCACAATGCCCGTGTGCTGTCCTGCAATTTTTCGGCACCCGCCACTACATAACGCAAGGTATAAAAATCATACGCATGGGCTTTTTTGGCATACGCCGCTAAAAAGGTATTAGTGCCAAACAGGATGGTGGCATTAATCTCGTAAGCAATTTCTGGGATCACCGCATAATGCAAAGGGGAGGGATAAAAGAACGTGGACATGCCATTCAGCACTGGCAGTAATGTGCCGACGGTAAAGCCAAAAGAATGGAACATCGGCAAAAAATTGAGTATCACATCTTGCGGGTTAAGGCTGATACGGGCAGCCACTTGTTTGTGGTTGGCAAGGATGTTGGCATGGGACAATACCACACCTTTCGGTGTGCCTTCTGAGCCGGATGTGAACATCACAACGGCTGGGCCATCAGGATTGAACTGTTGGTTTTTATACCAAAAATCGGTGGTGTGGCTTTGTAGCAGGGCTTTAAGTTTGTCGCTAGCAGAAATGCCCGCCGCCAAATCTTCCAAGTAAACCAGATTGACTTGCTGGCTAAGCAATTGGGCTTCTTCGGTAAATTTGCCCAGTTCAATGAATTTTCGTGAGGTCAGCACCGTGTTAACACTGGCCGCTTGACAAGCTGCTAACATCCCCGCATAACCAGTTGAGTAATTGAGCATGGCTGGCACCCGACCGTGCAATTGCAAACCCAGCACCACATACAAAGTTTTGGTGGAATTGGGCAGGAACACCCCGACATTTTCGCCTGTCCCAGTCAGTTTAAGCAGTGCATTGCCCAAGGCAATGCTGCGGGTGATTAAGGTGTTGTAAGCCAGCGGCACGCGTTCCAAATCTTCGGCAACGGTATGTTTGCCGCCGTGGATATGACGGGCTTCCAGTAAAGCAGAAAAAATGGTCTGGCGGTAATGGCTGGTTGCAAACATCATTTCGGTCATAATGTCCGCCAAAATATGCCCGCTTGCCTTACGGCGGTTTTTACCGTTTTGCTCCAAGTGTTTTTTGATATGGGTGTGCGGCAAAATATGCAACGTAATTTTTGGGAATAAGCGCAGCCGAAAAATGCCCTGCATCTTGGAAAAATGCGTAAATTCCGTGCCGTGCACGCGAATAGGCAAAATAGCCGCACCTGATTTGTCGGCAACCATCCCCGTGCCATCGTAAATTTTCATTAACGAACCGGTGGCGGTGATGCGGCCTTCGGGGAAAATTACCGTAACGCTGTCTTTTTGCAAATGATGGACGAGGTTTTTTAGTGACAACGGATGGGTGGGGTCCATTGGAAAAACCGTGGCAAAGCGCAAAAAAGGCTGTAGCCACCAACGTTGGGAGATATGGGTGTTAATGGCAAAAGTAATGTCGTCCGGCAGAAATGCCCACAACAACAACGGATCAAGAAAAGACAAATGGTTGGCGATAATCAATACCCGTTTACCGGCTTTGTGGTAATTGTCCAAGCCTTTAACAGAGACCCTGAACACCAGGGTCAAAATCCAACGTACTATTTTTTTCAGCATCTTAGTGTCCAGGCGCAGTGGTGATGGAAGGGTTCTAATTTTTTGGTCTAACTATAGCCAATAATAGCCGCCGGTTCGATGGAAATTTTAGGTGGCTATCGGTGATGGGGCAATAACCCCCAGTCCTGCCTGTAAAAGCCCCCGCCCGTATCCAATGCGCAACGGACAATAACCGCTAAATTAACCCGTTGTGCAGATAAAGGTTGTTATAATGCACCTATAACTTAAGGTTGCCGCACACTATTGGATGTGGTGGCCGCAAACGCTGACAACTTGGGTTTGTGGGTTGTTCACGTTGATATTGCTGAGGTAAAGGGGAAACAGCTTGTGACAAATATTCAGGATATTACCAGCGTAATGAGTCCGGCTGAAAAGCGGGCGACCTACTCATTGGCGGCAGTTTATGCATTACGGATGCTGGGCTTATTTATCATCTTACCGGTGCTGTCCTTGTTTGCCACGCAACTGGAGGATGCCACCCCCGCCCTGATTGGCCTGGCTATGGGCATTTACGGATTGCCGCAAGTGTTGCTGCAAATACCGTTTGGCCTGATGTCAGACCGCTTTGGACGCAAAAAAATAATCATCATCGGCTTGCTGATGTTTTTTGTCGGTAGCGTAGTGGCGGCGCTGTCAATCTCCATTTATGGCGTACTGGCAGGCAGGGCGTTACAAGGTGCAGGCGCGGTGTCTTCCGCAATCATGGCTTTGGTGGCTGATTTGACCCAAGAAGCGCACCGCACCAAAGCAATGGCCGCCATTGGTGCCAGCATCGGCGCATCGTTTGGCATTGGCATTACTGCCGGGCCAGTGATTGCCGAATGGGGCGGTGTCCATAGCGTGTTTGCCTTAACCGCCGTGCTGACCTTACTGGCTATCGCCACGGTTGTTTTTGTTGTGCCCAATGCCACCAAAACCAAACTGCACAGGGATGCTGAATTTGTCCCTACACAGATGTCCGAGGCCTTAAAAAATGCCGATTTGTTGCGCCTGAATTACGGCATATTCACCCTGCACATGATTTTGATGGCCCTGTTCGTGGTCGTGCCCACCCTTATGCGTAGCGCGGGCTTACCGGCAGGACACGATTGGCAAGTCTATTTGCCAGTGTTCGCCACCTCAATGGCGGTGGCTATTCCGTTCATCATCATCGCCGAAAAGAAACGCAAAATGAAACCCGTGTTTCTGGGCGCCATTGCCCTGTTGGCGATTGCCGAACTGGGTTTGCAGCAATTCCACCAAAACCTGATAGAAATCATTGCCTTTTTGTGGCTGTTTTTTTGCGGCTTCAATCTGCTGGAAGCCACTTTACCCTCGTTAGTGTCTAAAACAGCGCCAGCCGACCTTAAAGGCACCGCTATGGGCGCCTATTCCAGCTCCCAATTCATGGGGCTGTTTCTGGGTGGTTTTTTGGGCGGCTGGTTCAATGGCCAATACGGCGAATCAGCCGTGTTTATTTTCTGTGCTTGTGCTGCGTTAAGCTGGCTAGTGGTGGCATTTGCCATGCGTCCGCCGCGTTATTGGTCGAACCTGTTAATCTCATTGGATGAACTCGCCCAGCAAGATGCCCAGCCATTCATCGACGAGCTATTGGGCGTGACCGGTGTGCAAGAAGTCCGCCCCCATTTTGAAGAAGCCGTTGCCTATCTAAAAGTGGACAACCAACAGCTCGATAACCAGCGATTGCAACAGCTGATAGCACAATATACCCGCCCAAATTAAAATTATCCGTTGCTTACCGATGGATAGCCAATTATTTATTCATGTAGGTGCGGATTCATCCGCATAATACCCTTGCTTATTTCCAGAGAGATGCCCTCATGCCACATAGACGATTCAAATCCAGCAAACCCGCCGCCAGCATCGCCACATTAAAAACACTGGGACTCACCAGCACCGCGCTGACCACAGACTTTAAACATTATTACGGTTATCGGCTAGGTAGGGACGAAACCTGCCAGTCCTTGCATTATGCTTATGAGGCATTGGCGCTGACCATCAGTGACCGCCTAACTGAAAGGGGCAAGCGTACCTATAATGCCTACAAACAAGCTGACTGCAAACGCGCCTATTACCTGTCCATGGAATTCCTGATGGGGCGTACACTTAGCAATGCCATGCTTAACTTGGGCATCAATGATGAAACCACTTACGCCTTATATTCACTCGGTTTGGATTTGGAAGAACTGACCGAAAACGAACCCGATGCCGGTTTAGGCAATGGTGGTCTGGGGCGTTTGGCGGCTTGCTTTATTGACAGCTGTGCCACCTTGCAACTGCCTGTGGTGGGTTACGGTTTGCGTTATGAATACGGCATGTTCACCCAATCCATTGTCAATGGCGAACAAGTGGAAGACCCCGACCATTGGCTGCGCAACGGCAACGCCTGGGAAATTGAACGGCTGGAATATACCCAACGCATAAAATTTGGCGGCCACACCGAAATCCATACCGATGAACATGGGCATGCCCACGTCAGTTGGGTCGGCACTCAAGATGTATTGGCCGTGCCTTTCGACGTGCCCATTCCGGGCTACCGCAACGGTACGGTCAATAATCTGCGCCTATGGAAAGCGACTGCCACCGAAGAATTCAACTTACAGGAATTCAATGCCGGTGATTATGTGGAATCGGTGGCATCAAAAAATACCGCCGAAAATATCACCATGGTGTTATACCCTAATGACGCCAGCGAAAACGGCAAAGCCCTGCGCTTGCGCCAACAGTACCTATTGGCCTCAGCCAGCTTGCAAGATGTGATCGCCACTTGGATAGGCCGCCACGGCGAAGACTTTTCCGAATTTGCCGCCAAAAACACTTTTCAGCTCAACGACACCCACCCCAGCATTGCCGTTGCTGAGCTGATGCGCTTGCTGGTGGACAAGCATGGCCTAGGCTGGGAACAAGCCTGGCGCATCACCAGCCAGACCATGGCCTACACCAACCACACCCTGTTGCCGGAAGCCTTGGAGCGTTGGTCAGTCAGTTTGTTCAAGCAATTATTGCCAAGATTGCTGGAAATCATTTATGAAATCAATGCCCGCTTCTTGGCTAAAGTATCGGCACGTTGGCCCGGCGACGTGGCCCGTCTGGCGCGCATGTCATTGATTGAAGAAGGGCATGAACAACATATCAGAATGGCCTATTTGGCCATTGTCGGCAGCTATTCCGTCAATGGCGTGGCGGCCTTGCATTCCAAGCTGTTGCAGCAAGGGTTGTTCCGCGATTTTTATGAACTGTGGCCTAATAAATTCAACAACAAAACCAACGGTGTCACCCCCAGGCGCTGGCTCGCTTCCTGTAATCCCGACTTGGCGGAATTGATCACAGAAACGATTGGAGAAGGCTGGCTGACCGACCTGAAATTATTGAAAAAGCTCGAGCCCTACGCCGAAGACAGTGCCTTCCGCAAGCGTTGGCATGACATCAAACAGCAAGCGAAACAGCAACTGATTGACTACAAACGCAGCGAAGTGGGCTTGGACTTTGAAATCAACATCAATGCCCTGTTTGATGTGCAGGTCAAACGCATCCATGAATA
Organism: uncultured Methylococcaceae bacterium; assembly: GCA_903945605.1. GTDB lineage: Bacteria > Pseudomonadota > Gammaproteobacteria > Methylococcales > Methylomonadaceae > Methylovulum. The sequence continues at coordinate 28,466 of CAJAWH010000146.1, forward strand.
CAAACGGCAATTGCTCAACATATTGCATGTCATCCATCTTTACGACCGTATCAAACGCGGCGACACCGCCAACATGGTTGACCGTTGCGTCATTATTGGCGGTAAGGCGGCCCCAGGCTATTTCATGGCGAAAAAGATTGTCAAGTTAGCTAACAACGTTGCCAATGTCATCAATCAAGACCCCGACATAGGTACGCGCCTCAAACTGATTTTTCTGCCTAATTACCGGGTGTCCGCCATGGAGAAAATTTGCCCCGGCACCGACCTGTCCGAACAAATCTCCACCGCCGGAAAAGAAGCTTCGGGTACTGGCAATATGAAATTCATGATGAACGGCGCCCTGACCATCGGTACGCTGGACGGCGCCAATATTGAAATCCGCGAAGAAGTGGGCGATGACAACTTCTTCTTGTTTGGATTGACAGAAGACCAAGTCGAGGCGTTGCGCAGCAATTACGACCCACTAGCCATCATTGCCCAAGACGATGAGTTGCAGCGTGTGCTTAACTTAATAGAATGCGGGCATTTTAGCCAATTCGAACCCGGTATATTCGATGCTGTGCTAGCCTCCATTAAAAGCCCCCAAGACCCTTGGATGACCATAGCCGATTTCCGTAGCTTCGTGGACACCCAAAAACGCGTCGAAGAAGCCTATCAAGACCAAGAACGCTGGACTAAAATGAGCATATTAAACACTGCCAACAGCGGTAAATTCTCCACCGACCGTACCATTGCCGAATATAACCAAGAAATATGGAAACTGACGCCGGTGGTGGTCGATAATAAATTCTAAACGTGTTTAATATAGTCCTGTACGAGCCGGAGATACCCGCCAATACCGGCAACATCATCCGGCTGTGCGCCAACGTCGGGGCGCAACTGCATCTTATCGAGCCCTTAGGTTTTGAACTGGACGACAAAAGATTGCGCCGTGCTGGCTTGGATTACCACGAATGGGTGACTGTTAAAACCCATCCCAACTGGCCGGCGTTTTTGTCAAACCTGTCGCCTGTCAAACTGTACGCCCTCTCGACCAAGGGCGGGCAAGCCTACAGCGATACAACCTACCAACCGGGCGACACGTTTCTGTTTGGCCCGGAAACACGCGGCTTGCCCGCCGAAATATTGCAATATATTGGGTTGCAGCAGTGCCTGTATCTGCCCATGCAAGCCGAAAGCCGCAGCCTTAACCTATCCAACAGCGTGGCCATTGTGTTATATGACGCTTGGCGACAAACAAGTTTTGCAGGGGCATTGTTAAAAAAATAGGTGGGGCTATCGGGCGTTAGTAGCCTTTATGGCGGTGGCCAGTTCAGTGCCCATTCGCTGTAGCGCTTGGCTAAAAGCAAGGGCGGCGGCGGCGTAAGAGGCGTCGGGCAGGGCTAGGCTAATAAGGGTGTGTCCACTTTTCAACAGTTGCCGGGTGGCATCATCCATTACAGCCCAGTTAGCTTCTAGGGTCACTGTGTTACCAAGTAAGGCATCAAAGCGGATAATTTCTATAACTATATGCTGGTCAACGTCGCCGAACGCACTCCACGGATAGCTGCGTAGCAAGTCATTAGGCAATTGCCGCGCCATGTTTTGCTGCAACACTTGTACGATGTTGGCTTTTAACGGGGCCGCCCAGCGCTGGAACGGGGCAATGTCCACTGTGTTGCCGGTGCCTAAAGTCACCATTTCTTCCCTATCGGATAAGCTAGGCAAGGTCACTGGGCCAACACCTATGCTGAGCGGCTTGGCTGTGGTCGGTACGGCAGGGGTGGCGGGGCTTAAAGCCACCAACTGATAAAAATGCGGTGTTGGGGTTTGTGCACAGGCGCTCAACAGCCAAGCCAGGATTAGGGCAGATAATTGGGTCATGGGCTTTCTTCCTGTTTTTTGCCGCGCAGCAGGGCATCTGGATGTTGCTCAAGAAAATCGGTCAGTTGTTTGACCGACTTGGCGGATTCGGTCAGTTCTTGGATGAGTTTATCCAATTCATAATGGCGGGTGCTGCCCGGCTCAAAAGTGCCCAACACTTTTTGGGCGGAATGGAAAGTCTTGTCCGCTGTCCCTAAAGTGTTGTTGGCGGTGTCGAGCATTTTGCTGGTGGCTTTGGCGGTGCTTTGCAGCCCTTGTAGGGTTTGGTTGGCCTGCTCGGTCAGCTCTTGTAGCGGCAGTTTGGCAATTTTAGCCATAATCGCTTGGCTGGATTGGCTAAATTCGTCCAAGGTGCTGGGCGTGGTGGGGAATTCTGGATAGCCAGTGCTGTTGATGTTTGGCGTGGGCGGAAACTTGCCTTGGACATGGAAAGCCAAGTCCACCAGCAATTGCCCGGTCAGTAAGCTGCCGGTTTGCAACTGTGCCCGCAAACCTTGCCCGATCAGCTGTTGCAGGATAGCCGTGTCGGACAGGTTATGCCGCCGGTGAATTTGTTTGATGCGGGCCATTTCCAATTCAACCACCACAGGGGTGCGGATGTCGTTGTTTTTTTCGTCTATCTCCAAGCCAATTTCAACCACCTTGCCAATGGTGATGCCGCGCATTTGCACCGGCGCACCTTCGGTCAGGCCGCGCAAAGAGCCGGTAAAAAACATCACATATTTTAACGGGTTGCTATAAATGACTTGGGTGGATTTTTCATACGTTTCGTACAGCTTAAAAACGCTGTTTTCCGGTTGTATATCGGTCAAGGTGTCTGTGTCCGAGGCGTGGAAGGCAATGCCACCGCCCAATAGTGAAATCAGCGGCCCCGTCCTGACCTTAACACCGTCGGCTCCGGCAGACAGGTCAATACCGCTGTCAATCCAAAAGCGGCTGTGTTTGCGGACAAATTTGTCAAACGGCGCATTAACGAATACTGTCAACTGGATGGCGTTGCCTTGCCCGTTCAGTTTGTGGCTAATGACTTCACCGGCGTTGATACCATGAAAATTAATCGGCGTGCCATCATGTAATGATGCCAAGTCTTCCGTTTCTAGAATGAACTGGGTACCGTCATTATTGGTTTTTAGCAACGGGGCGGCGGGAAGGCCAATAAAATGTTGTTGCAGGTTGCCTGCACCCGGTTTGATGGCAATGTAAGCGCCGGACAATAACGTGCCCAAGCCGGACACACCAGCAAGGCCCACTTGCGGCTTGACCACCCAAAAGCGGGTGTTTTCTTTTAGATAATTTTCTGCATCGCGGTTCAGCCTTGCACTGACACGGATGGTTTTTTGGTCTTCGTTAATGGCAATGGCGGTGACGTTACCGATCTCCACATCCAAATACTTGATCTTGGTTTTGTCCACTTCCAAGCCTTCAGCGGTCGGAAAGTCAATGGTGATTTCCGGGCCTTTTTCTGAAACGGCTTTATAGACCAGCCAGCCACTGACCAAAAAGGCGATCACCGGTAACAACCAGATCAACGGCAGTTCAGTTTTTTTGTTCAGGGTGGCTTCTTCGGCTTCTAAAGGGTCGTTAAAATTATTCATGGTTTGTTTTGGTTGTCCCAAATTAGGCGCGGATCAAAGCTTTTTGCCGCCAACATGGTCAGCACCACCACCGCCCCAAATGCGGTGGCGGCAGGGCCGGCCAACACTTCCGAAATGCTGCCCATATCGACCAGTGCCACCAAGATGGAAATCATGAAAATGTCTAACATGGACCAACGTCCGACAAAGCTGATAATACGGTACATCACAGTCCAACGATAAGCATCACCTGTCCAACCACGTTGCACATAAAGCAACAGCAAGCTGATGCCGATCAGTTTCAGGAGCGGCACGAGGATGCTGGCAACCAACACCAGCAGGGCAATGGGCAGCATGTCGCTATTGATTAAGGCTATGATGCCGCCAATGATGGTGTGTGGCTCGCCCGCACCCAACTTGGTGACGGTCATAATGGGAAAGATGTTGGCCGGTATATAGAGCAAATAGGCACTGAGCAAATAAGCCAGGGTTTTTTGTACGCTGTGCGGTTGCCGACCGTGCAATGGGCTGGCGCATAGCGGGCATTTTGTTAGGCGGATGTCCCGTTTGCCCAAAAAGCCGCAGCTATGGCAACGCACCAATCCCTGTGCCAAGGCCGTGTTAATTTTCATAGTGTTGCCCGTTTAACTGTGCGATACGTTGCCAAAACAGGTGACCGTCCAAGTTGCTGGTGAGCAAGGCATTGGTGAACAACAACCCGACAAAGGCATACAGACCCAAGCCAAACTGCAATTCTGCCATTGCCGACAGTTTAACACAGGCGACGATGATGCCTAAGCAGTAGACCTCCAGCATAGCCCATTCTTCAAGGTGTTGTAACCAGTATAGCCAATGCGTCAAATAGCGGTGTCGGCGATTATGGTGCAAATGGCCGCTGACCAGCAAACACAAAACGATATTGATGAACGGTAACAGAATGCTGGACAAAAACACCAGTATCGCCACAGCCCATTGGTGTTCATTAAATAAAGTCATGACCCCCGTCCATAAAGTGCCGTCTTTTTCGTGCCCCAACACCTTAATGCCAACCAAGGGCAGAAAATTGGCCGGGAACAGCAGCAGCAAACCGGCGATTGACAAGGCTAGGGTGCGTTCCACGCTATCGGTGCGGGGGCGGTGCAACAGGCAACCGCAACGGGGGCAATGGGCGGTGCTGCCTATTTGGGGCAGGGCGCGGTTAAGCAGCAAATCACAGTCAGGGCAGGCGGAAAAGTGGGCGGCGGGCATAATGTGGGTGGGGAAGGGATTACCGGCTTAAAAACTGCCAGGTCATGCTATGTTCTGAAGATAGTGGATATCTATAAATCCCGCACAGGTTTCCAACCTGAACTACCAGTACAATAAACAGACATTTTGAAAAATGAATTTTTATGGGATTTCAGCAAAACCTGGTCTATTTTGGATAGTTCGAGCCAAAAAGAACACGCCAAGCCGCATTGAAAAAACCTTAAACCGCACTGTACACTATATGTGCAGAGTTTCAAGCTGTTTTAATATCGCTTAAATTTACCGGGCTAAAGTTTGCTTGTCGCACCTCAATTTACGCCTCGTTTTCAGCTGAAAATATCCCTGCCAACAGTTGTTGGCCTTAGTTTGAATACGCCACCTAATAAAAGTCATAACCACAATCCCCCCATTCAGGAGAATCCGCTCTAAATTTATTTTACAGCGCGTTATGGCAATCCGTCATTAAATCGTTCTGCAAAACTCGCGGACATGCCACACCATCAGATTACAATCGGTGTGGATACAAGCTGCTTGGGTGCGGGTGTAAAGTTTGGATCACGGGGAATCGCGGGCGTGGGGTTTGCTGCTGTTAGCCAATTGACCGCCCCATTGGGGTGGTCAATTGCGGCCATTTATATTTCGGGGGCGGACAAAAACCAGTTATCAGCAATCTGTCCATGCAAATCGCCCAGTTTGTTTTGCAAATCGTCCAAAATGCCGCGCAATTGCAATTGCGTCACTTGCTGGATGTCAATGGATTGCACATCAGCCTTTAACTGGACAATTTTTTCCGGCAGGCTTTCATGGTTGGGCAACAACTGGATGCTTTGGGATATTTCCTCTACGCAACAACCGATTGATCGCGGGAAGTCATTGTTTAGTAACAAGAAATACAGCACATCATCACCATTGATACGGCTACGGACATTTTGCCGGTACATCAATAGGCCATTCAGGGCTTTTAAGATATTCATCCATAAAATGGTCTCGTACTGGCGCACTTCATCACTGCGTGATTCCGATAACAACAGCGAGGCCAAATCGAGAATCCTGCTGGTCATGTCCGCCCGTTCCAAATTTCTGCCTATGCGGATAAAACGGTAAGGGTTATTGTGGCTCATATAACCGGACAACAGACCGGTGAAGCGCTGGCAGCCCTTCAGAATTTCGTTCAGGAACAAAGACCGCCCGTGACGGCTAGAGACCGTGTCCAAATTGGTTTTGGTGTGCAGATACATTTCATTGACATGCTCCCACGCCTCATCCGGCAACAAGTCGCGCGAAGTGCGGATATTTTCCCTTGCCGCACTGAGCGACGAAAATAACGAACCGGCATAATTGGCATCTACCAATAAAAATCGGGTCACGTTACGCTCATTAACGACATTGTATTTTTTGAAAAATTCTTGTTCGGCACCATTAATGCTGATTAACTGCTGCCAGCCCATTTCCACGCCTTTGGGCAAGTCCATCAACAAGTTCATGTGGACGCTCACCAAGCGGGCGATATTTTCCGTACGCTCCAAGTAACGGGCCAACCAATATAAGCGTTCCGCTGAACGGGATAACATCAACCCTCCTCCATACTAATGATCCAAGTGTCTTTACTGCCGCCGCCTTGTGATGAATTCACCACTAGCGAGCCTTTTTTGAGCGCCACACGGGTCAGGCCACCGGCCGTCACAAACGTGTTTTCCCCCTGAAGAATGAATGGCCTAAGGTCAATATGCCGAGGCTCCAGCTTATCATTGCACAATGTTGGTGCCGTTGAAATGGACAACGTCGGCTGGGCAATATAATTGCGGGGATTTTCCTGGATGATATGCCGGAACGTCTCCACTTCTTCAGCAGTGGCATGGGGGCCGACCAACATGCCATACCCCCCCGACTCATTGGCGGGCTTAACGACCAGCTCCGCCAGATGCGCCAACACATACGCCAAATGCTCAGGGTCACTGCATAAATAGGTCGGTACATTCGGTAAGATAGGTTCTTCATTCAGGAAGTAACGGATCATTTCCGGCACATAGGCATAAACCACCTTATCATCGGCAACACCGGCGCCGGGGGCATTGGCCAACCCGACATTACCGGCTTTCCAAGCACGCATCAGGCCGGACACGCCCAGTGCAGAATCTTTGCGGAACACTTCGGGGTCAAGAAAATCATCATCAATGCGGCGATAAATGACATCCACCTTAGTCAGTCCCTCAATGGTGCGCATATACACACAATCGTCATCATCGACCAGCAAATCACTGCCTTCGACCAATTGCGCCCCCATTTGCTGGGCAAGGAAAGCATGTTCAAAATAAGCCGAGTTATAGATGCCCGGTGTCAACACCACGATTTGTGGCTTGCCAATTGGGTGCGGGGCAATCGATGACAACATTTCCAACAGTTGCGTCGGGTAGTCGTCAATAGGCAAGATATTAATATCCTGAAACAGTTCGGGAAATACACGTTTGGTGATGACACGGTTTTCCAGCATATAAGACACGCCGGAGGGTACCCGCAAGTTGTCTTCCAACACATACATGATGCCGTCTTTATCGCGCACCAAATCTGTGCCGCAAATATTGGCCCACACCCCATGGCGGGGCTTCATGCCGACACATTCTTTGCGGAAGTTTTTGGAGCTGTTGACAATCTCGCCCGGCATCTTACCTTCTTTAATAAAGGTCTGTTCGCCGTAAACATCGCTAATAAAGCAATTGAGCGCGGTCAACCGCTGCCTGAGCCCCTTCTCGATAATTTTCCATTCCCTGGCATCTAAAATGCGCGGAATGATATCAAAAGGCCAAGCGCGGTCGATGTTGCCTTCATCGCTGTATACCGTAAAGCTAATGCCCATTTCCATAATGGCCAGCTCTGCCGCGATCTTACGCTTGTCGATGTTTTCTTTGTTGAGAGAGTTCAGGTACTGGCATAAGCTGTGGCTGACCGGACGCGGCTGGTATTCGGAATACATCAGCTCATCATAAGCCACATCGGTTTTATAATTTTCCCAGATAGAGTTCATCGCATTTCACTATTGATTGAATACACATTAATAACAGCAGGAAACATGCCATTTAGAAAATCTTAAATGGGAAGCGAAGGTTATGACTTACCTGTAAAAATATCACAGAAACCTTTAGTTATGCGAGGAATAATTGAAAAGGTATGGGCAACCACTACTTAAGGGCATCCCTTAGGGAAATGGGCGGGCATTTGATGGGCGGGGCAAAGCAGGCCAACCACCCAGCAAGCGAACCATTTTGGCAATACATATGCCCATATTGGTGCATTTGTTGGGTGTGCGTTAAGAACGGCGCAAACAGCGCCACGCTGCTGGACACGGGCATGACCCGCCTAAAGAAAGCATTTGCCCTTATGGCAAAACCACAGCCCTGTGGCTGCGGCCTAGGCTGTCATGCGTAAGACGGGCAAAAATTATTTTATTTTGGCTTCTTTGTACATCACATGCTTACGGACAACGGGGTCAAATTTTTTGATCTCCATTTTTTCCGGCATAGTGCGTTTGTTTTTGGTGGTGGTGTAAAAATGGCCAGTGCCTTCGCTGGAAACCAATTTTATTTTATCGCGCATGACCTTATCTCCTTAAGCTTGTAAGCCATTTTTACGCAAATCGACCAATACTGCGTCGATGCCTTTTTTATCGATGATACGCATCCCTTTAGCGGAAACGCGAAGACGGACCCAACGGTTTTCGCTTTCCACCCAAAAACGATGATGTTGCAAATTAGGAAGAAAACGTCTTTTGGTTTTGTTGTTGGCGTGTGATACGTTATTACCCGTAATCGGGCGCTTACCGGTGACTTGACAGACTCTGGACATGATTGACCTCTACAATGTGCCTAAATTTAAAAGCTAGCCGAACTTTATACCAAAAAATCTTTTCTAGGTAAATAACAATCTATAAAATGAACCTTATCATAGCCATTGAAGCCACCCGCCCGGATTATTAAACAGGGCAAGCAGCCGCCCGTTTTATTGCAAAACCAGCGCCGCTTGCTGCACCCAGACCCGCCACCCAACCTTAAAGTGAACCATTATGCGTGTTAAATTAGGCATGGTTATGGACCCCATCCGCCATATCAATATAAAAAAAGACACCAGCTTTGCCATGTTACTTGAAGCCCAACGCCGCGATTGGGAATTGCACTACATGGAACTGAATGACCTGTTCATGCGCAACGGTATTGCTTACGCCCGCACCCGCACCCTAAAAGTCACCCGTGACACCCAATGCTGGCATGAGTTTGGCAGCGAGCAAGAATTGCCGCTGCACACATTGGATGCCATTATTATGCGCAAAGACCCGCCGGTCAATGCCGAGTATATTTACGCCACCTACCTTTTGGAACGCGCCGAAAGCCTAGGGGCTTATGTGGCCAACAAACCGCAATCCTTGCGCGATGCCAATGAAAAGCTGTTCACCGCGTGGTTTCCACAATGTTGCACCGAAACCTTAGTGACCCGTGAAGCACAACGCATCAGAAATTTTCTGGACGAACACCAAGACATCATCTTGAAGCCCTTGGACGGCATGGGCGGGGCATCAATCTTCCGCGTCAAACAGGGCGACCCTAATTTCAGCGTTATCCTTGAAACCATGACCGCATTCAATAGCCGCCAGGTGATGGCGCAAAAATACTTGCCCGCTATTAAAGATGGGGACAAGCGCATTCTGATGGTCAATGGCGAAGCGGTGCCTTATGCCTTGGCCCGCATTCCTGCCCAAGGCGAATCACGCGGCAATTTGGCGGCGGGTGGACGCGCCGAAGGCCGCCCGCTCTCCGAACGCGACCACTGGATAGCCCAACAAGTGGGCCCCACGCTAAAAGACAAAGGCCTGGTTTTTGTCGGACTGGATGTTATCGGCGACACCTTGACAGAAATCAATGTCACCAGCCCTACTTGCGTACAAGAATTGGACAAGCAATTTGGCCTGAACATCAGCGGCCTTTTAATGGATCATATTGCCGACACACTGACACAATATGGCAAAAACCGTCCCTCTTAACAGCAACCGCTATTTTTCCGACATCGAAGGGTGGCTGATCGCGCTATTTATCATGGTGTTGATTCATGGTGCCACCCTACTATCGGTCAGCCTGCGTGTGCCGCACACAACAAAAACTGACCACCCGGCACGCATCACCACCATTGCATGGCTAACCCAAAAAGCGCCAGTAAAGCCGTTGCCTCTGCCTTTGCCAACGCCACAACAAAACCCGCAACAACCTTCCAAGGCACAATTGGCGTTGGCCAAACCAAGCCCTATCGTAAAACCGCCTGCCCACAGCCAACCGACCACGGATAAAATCCGCCCAGCCAATCCTAAAAAAAACTCCCCCAGCCAACAAACCCCAGAAAAGGCAATTGCAACCCCTGCCAAGTCAGCTATACTGAAAGCCACAGCAACGGAATCAAAGCCACGCATCACCGCCGAAACCTTACAGCAACAAATAGCCCAACTTGGCAGCGAAATCCGCCTTAACCAACAAAGCCCGGAGCAAGCGAAAATTAAATTTGCCGACCAGCTCAGCAACCATAAATTTGTTGCCGCCCAATATGCAACTGAATTGAAAAATAAAGTGAAACAAGCGGCTGAAAACAGCTCGCTCAAAGAAATAGCCAAGCAACAATCGTCTGCAACCCTTTCTTTGGATGTTGGCATTAATACCGATGGCGGCATTTACAGCATCCGTATCAGCAAATCATCCGGCAACCCGGCACTGGACGATGCCGCAAAACGGATTGTAAAAATAAGCGCACCGTTCCCGCCACTGCCGTTGGAACTGTCTAAAGAAATCAGGGTGCTGGTCATTCCCATCACTTGGTACTTTACAGGACAATCCGGCATGACAGCGCGGTGACCCCACGTTATCAAGGAGAAATCGTAATGAAACAGGCCAACTACTTAAACAACCAGTTTATAATTGCTATGCCCAACCTGACCGACCCGATCTTCTCCCATACGGTCACTTACTTGTGCCAACACAACAAAGAAGGGGCCTTGGGCATCGTCATCAACCGCCCCACCGGCATGAAACTGGATGAAATTTTCAAACAGATGGATATTCAAGTCACCTCATTGGCGGCCACTGAAGCCATTGTTTTCGCTGGAGGGCCGGTGCAACAAGACCGTGGTTTTGTATTGCACACCCCGGCAGGCAACTGGAATGCTTCCATGGTCATTTCCGATAACATTTGCCTCACCACTTCACGGGATGTGCTGGAGGCCATTGCCGTTGACCAAGGCCCCGAGCAATACTTGGTCGCACTGGGTTACGCCGGTTGGGGCGAAGGCCAACTGGAAAAGGAAATCAGGGAAAACGCTTGGTTAAACACGCCTTATGAAAAACAAGTGTTGTTTGATGTGCCCATTAACCAACGCTGGAGTGCAGCGGCTGACCATATCGGCATCGACATCAACAAGCTCACAGCACCCGCCGGACACAGCTAAACCCCACTATGGCAAAAAACCGCTTTGGCAAACCTGATCCTTTACAAGGTAAAGCCACTGCCGACACTTACCTCGGCTTTGACTTTGGCGTAAAAAAAATTGGCGCGGCGGTTGGACAGACCGCCACCGCCAGCGCCAGCCCGTTGCAGACTATCCGTGCCGTCAACCAACAACCGGATTGGCTGGCTATAGGTAAACTGATACAAGAGTGGCAACCAGCCGGACTTGTTGTGGGCATTTCCAGGCAGCAAGATGGCACCGACAACCCCGTGACACCCTTGATGTTAAAATTTTGCCGCCAACTGGAAGGCCGCTTTAGACTGCCCGTCCATCAGCAAGACGAAACGCTGACAACCTTTGAGGCCAAGCAATTGCTGTTCGACGACATGCAGACCAGCGCCACCAAACTCTGGGCCGTACAAGACCAACTTGCTGCCCAACTGATATTACAAAGCTGGCTGAACGGTGTCAGCCACAGGAAAGAGCATGATGAACCCCTTAGCCATTGACACCCTACTGACCGACTTGGAAACCGACTTGAAACAGAAGGTTAGCCAACGCGGACTCAACAACCCCTTAATGATCGGTATCCGCACTGGCGGCATTTGGATTGCCGAACACCTGCACCGCCAGCTAGCCATCAGCGAACCGTTAGGCTTATTGGACATCACCTTTTACCGCGATGATTTTTCGCAAATGGGTGTCCATCCCAATGTCAAACCCAGCCAATTGCCGCCCCATATTGAAGGCCGCGACATTATTCTGGTTGACGATGTTTTTTATACCGGTCGCACCATCCGCGCCGCACTCAATGAAATCTTTGATTACGGGCGCCCCAAACAAGTGCTTTTGGCGGTGCTGATCCAGCGCAACGGCAAGCAAATCCCCATCCAACCGGATTGTTACGGCACTTGCATTAATTTAGATGCCAACCAGCGGCTTAAGATTTCCGGCCCGGACCCTCTGGCCATCCACATTGAAACGTCCAGCCCAGCCCCCTAAATCATGTCCACAAATTTACAACTGAATGCGGAAGGCAAGCTTAAACACTTTCTGAGCATTGAAGGATTGGATAAAACCTTATTGACGGAAATTCTCGACACTGCCGAATCGTTTATTGGCATGAATGACCAACAAATAAAGAAAGTGCCGCTGCTACGCGGCAAAACCATCGTCAACCTATTCTTTGAAAACAGCACCCGTACCCGCACCACCTTTGAACTCGCCGCCAAGCGGCTATCAGCCGACGTGTTGAGCATGAGCATTGCCACTTCTTCAACCTCCAAGGGTGAAAGCCTGCTCGACACCATCCGCAACCTTGAAGCCATGTACGTCGATATGTTCGTTGTCCGCCACGGCATCAGCGGTGCGGCGCATTTTATTGCCCAACAGACCGCCCCGCATATCAGCGTCATTAATGCGGGCGACGGGCAGCACGCACATCCTACCCAAGCGATGCTGGACATGTTCACCATCCGGCAAGTCAAACGCGACTTTGCCGCACTGCGCGTTGCCATCATTGGCGATATATTGCATTCCCGGGTGGCCCGCTCACAAATCCAAGCGCTGAACACCTTGGGGGTCGCCGAAATCAGGGTGATTGCCCCGAAAACCCTATTGCCCGCCCATGTTGAAAAACTGGGCGTCACGGTCTGCCATGACTTGCCCAATGGCTTACAAGATATTGATGTGATCATCATGCTACGGCTGCAAAAAGAGCGCATGACTTCGGCGCTGCTGCCCAGTGAAAGCGAGTATTTCAGGTGCTTTGGCCTCACCGAACAAAAACTAAAAATCGCCAAGCCCGATGCTATGGTCATGCACCCTGGCCCCATTAACCGAGGCGTGGAAATTGACTCCAAAGTGGCTGATGGCGCCCAATCGGTGATACTCAAACAAGTCAGCAACGGCATAGCCGTGCGTATGGCAATCATGGCTATGGCCATGCAAAAACAAGGGAGGGTGGCCTAATGCATGTCATTATTGAAAATGGCCGGATTATCGACCCTGCCAACCAACTGGATTGCGTGGCTAATCTGTACTTGGCGGATGGCAAAATTGCCGCCGTCACTAACCCGCCCGACGGTTTCCAAGCCGATATGCGTTTAGATGCCAGCGGGCAAATTGTCTGCCCCGGTTTTATAGACCTGAGCACCCGCCTGCGTGAACCTGGACAAAGCCGCAAGGCCACCTTTAAAAGCGAAGTCATTGCCGCTGCCAGCAGCGGGGTCACCAGCTTGTGCCTGCAACCCGACACCAGTCCGGTTATAGACACGCCCGCCGTTGCCGAACTGATTAAAGAACTGGCGAATAAGGCCGGTTATCGGCAAATCTTGCCCATAGCCGCGCTGACCCGAAAACTGGAAGGCAATGAACTCAGTTCCATGCTGGCCCTAAAACAGGCAGGCTGCATTGCCGTCAGTAATGCCGGTGCGCCAGTCACCAACTTGCTGATCTTACGCCGCGCCATGGAATATGCCGCCAGCCACGATTTGCTGCTTATTTTCCGGCCTAACGACTATTGGCTAGGCAATAAAGGCTGTGCCCATGAAGGGGCTATTGCCACGCGCTATGGTTTGCCCGGCATCCCCGATGCGGCGGAAACCATTGCCTTGGCGCATTGCTTGGAATTGGCGGAACTGACCGGCTGCCGTGTCCATTTTGGGCAACTCAGTTGCAAACGTTCCGTGATAAAAATACAACAAGCGCAAAAATACGGCTTGGCGGTCAGTGCCGATGTGGCTATCCACCAACTGCACTTGACCGAGAACGATATGATCCCGTTTGACAGTGCCTACCATGTGCTGCCGCCGTTACGCACCGAAGCCGACAAACAATTCCTGCGCCAAGGGCTAGCCAGCGGCACGATCAACTGCATTTGCTCCGACCACCAGCCGCACGATGTCGATGCCAAACTGGGCGCATTTCCAGAAACCGAGCCGGGCATCTCGTCATTGGAAACCCTGCTGCCACTAACCCTAAAACTGGTCGAACAACACGCCATAGACCTGCAACAAGCCATTGCCGCACTCAGCCAACACCCTGCCGACATCCTGCGCCTCAACAAAGGTGCATTAACCCCAGGCTTGCCCGCCGACATTTGCGTGTTTGACCCTGAACGGGAATGGCAAGTCAACCCTAGCACATGGAAAAGCCAAGGCTGCAACACCCCCTACTGGCAACACACCTTAAAAGGCCGCGTCACCCATACCCTACAAGCGGGCAAACTCATTTATCGCCTGCATGAACCCGCCTAAACCAGCCAAGGTAAATGCCGAGGACGCGCTCGCCCAACTCGACCACGATATTGAAATGCGTGTCAGTGCCATTCGGGCCAACCATCCCGATTGGTTATGCCGTATGGGCTGCGATAGCTGTTGCCGACGACTGGCTGAAATACCCACCTTGACTGCGGCAGAATGGCAACGCCTGAAAACAGGGCTGGAGGCGCTGCCCGCAAGCCTGTTTGCCACAGTCAGCCAAAATATCTCCAGCATGGCCCGGCAAACCGCCCGCCCGCTGGTCTGCCCATTGCTCGACCAAGGTGCAGGCGCTTGCCTCGTGTATGACCACCGCCCCACCGCTTGCCGCACTTACGGCTTCTATGTGCAGCGTGATAAAGGCCTGTACTGTCAGACTATTGAGGCTCATGTGGCGGCTGGCGATTGGCACACAGTGGTCTGGGGCAACCAAGACAGCATCGACCGACGCTTGGCTGGCCTAGGCAAAACTGAGGCATTGACCGAATGGTTCGCTGCCCTCGTTACACATGATGTGCCTGATGAACTGGGCTAAAGCGAAGCTTGCCCCGTAAACTACCCAGCGTTAGCGTTAATGATAGCTATAGAATTGCTTGCTGATGCGGGTGCTGGACGGGATTAAACCTTGTCTGGACAAGCCACCGCCACCATAATAGTGCAAATTTTGCCAGTCTGCCCGATCGCTTGATATTGCCTATTGCGGGCTATAACAAACCACCAGCCATTTAAACAATCCAACACTTAAGGATAATCCATACCATGAAACGTTTCCCCGCCGAATGGGAACAGCAATCTGCTGTTTTGATCGCCTGGCCGCACTACAGTGGCGACTTTAGCAACCGGCTGGCAGCGGTCGAGCAATCCTATGGCTTTATTGCCCAAACTATTAGCCGCCACCAAGCACTGATTATTGTTTGCAAAGACGATAGCCACCAGCAACACATTTTGGCCATAGTGGGTGACAATGCCGCCATTACTTATATCCAAGCGGATGTCAACGATATATGGGTGCGCGACACGGTTTTTATCAGTGTTGAAAATGATGGCAAAGCGCAATTGCTCAACTTCACCTTTAACGGCTGGGGCGAGAAATACCCACATGAGGCGGACAATGCCTTAAACGACAAGCTATTGCAAAGCCCGTCTTTCCAAGGCTTGCCTAGCCAGACGGTTGATTTTATTTTGGAAGGCGGCAGCGTGGAGAGTGATGGCTCAGGTACGCTGATGACCACTCAGCAATGCTTGCTCAACCCCAACCGTAACAGCCAGTTGGATCAAGCTGCTATTGAACACGCCTTGCAGCAGCATCTCGGTGCGGAGCGGATATTCTGGATTGACCAGCCTAATTTGAGCGGTGACGACACCGATGCACATATCGACACACTGGCGCGGTTTTGTTCCGCCAACACCCTTGCTTACACCAGTTGCGACGACACCACAGACCCGCACTACAGCAGCCTGAAAAACATGGCGGCACAATTGCAGGCCTTACGCACCGCAGCGGGCGAGCCTTACCAACTGGTGCCGTTACCCATGCCCAAACCGATATTTGATGAACACGGCCGGCAATTGCCCGCCAATTACGCCAATTTTCTGATTATCAACGGTGCTGTGATGGTGCCGGTTTATGAAGATGAGCATGACGCAGTGGCGTTAGCACGCTTGGCGGCTTGTTTCCCCGACCATGAGATTATCGCCACCCCTTGCCGCCCTTTGGTGCATCAATACGGCAGCTTGCATTGCATGACCATGCAGTTTCCTGTTGGGGTGGGGTTGGTGTTTGGGTAGTAGTTGGGCTTAGAGGGCTGGCTTGGCGACGGCAAGCCAGCCTTGTGCCGATTGCCCTTAATAAAGCGCAATAACCCAAGCCTACTGGGCTTGGTTGGGGGTGGATTGCCTAGCGGCGCGTCCACCTTAACCATTTGGAGAGGATGTTAGTTCGTTGTGGTGCGGCGGCGTTCGGCGAGCAGGAACAGGATGCCGGACAACAAGCCGATGCTGAGGCCAGCAAGGTTGGCATCGATTTCGGGGGCTTCTTTCAGCTGTATTTTTTCGTTGGCGCTAGTGGCGGTGAAAGTGACTGAACCAGCACCTGC
This sequence comes from uncultured Methylococcaceae bacterium, assembly GCA_903945605.1. Taxonomy (GTDB): domain Bacteria; phylum Pseudomonadota; class Gammaproteobacteria; order Methylococcales; family Methylomonadaceae; genus Methylovulum. Next base: position 44,982 of record CAJAWH010000146.1, read on the forward strand.
ACCAAATATTTGCCCTGAAGCGGCACTGGCAACAACGCTACCGGTGGTTAGGTCAGTTATAACTGACCTACCGCCTATGTAATCAGGGACGTTTGTTACAGCATTGTAGGTTGTTGTGGTTGTTCCATCTGCGTTGGCAGTAGTGCTTACTGAAGTATCAACGGGAACACCTTTTGTTTCAGTGCCGAATACTGTTGATTTTATTGTTCCATCAGGGTTGGTGATGGTACTCACCGATTGATAGAAAGGCGTAGAGAGTTGTTTTCCACCAGATTCGGTTATTGTATATTGGTCACCCTTAACAAGATTAGTGGCACTAAAATCATAGACATTCGTTTGCCCCCATCCCCATTTTTCAGATGTGATACTTTTACCATCAGCAGATTTGACAATGTCATAAGCGTAATCATTGCCTTTGATATACGAATCCACCAGCGATATTGAAGGTGAAACACCTGTTTGGGCATCACCCGGCAATGCCGTTTCAGATATAACCCAACCACTAGTACCCGCCTGTGCAGCTTGTGCGGACAGCAAGGCTGCTATCATTAATAATTTTTTCATTTTGTCACCCCAACCTGAGTTGATTATAAAAACCACAAATTATTTATACCATTTGTGGCCGTCCGTTACCAGTTATTTTTTCTGTCGAACGAAACAGCCGAGCAGCCTTGCTGTTTTTGTGGCTGTGATAGCCTTTACCGCATGGGTTTGGTTGATGGTGGACTGCCTGGCGGCGCATCCACCCTAGCCGATTTAGATTTTTGTGGCGCGGCGACGTTCGGCGAGCAGGAACAGGATGCCGGATAACAGGCCGATGCTAAGGCCAGCAAGGTTGGCGTCGATTTCGGGGGCATCTGTATATTCAGATACTTGATAGTAGTAATCAGCTATTATTCCAATAACTTCAGTTGAGCTAACCGCATTAAAAGTCTTACCATCGACCTGAATCCGTGACATTAAATCACAAGAATGCCTCTATACGCATGATTTAAAAGGCATAATTTAGTAAAATAGGCTCAATATCTTTTCACCCATTGAGTGAGCCATGAAACATTTTATCCTTGGACAATCCGAAACGGAA
>CAJAWH010000147.1 GCA_903945605.1 uncultured Methylococcaceae bacterium
GACAGCAGTATAATTGGCTCTTCAGTGTACACCAAAACGTATTGCAGCCTCGCCCCAGCCGATCTTGTTGTACAGGCGACCGCCGTCAGTTCGGACGGTACGTGGGTAGCCGGAAATTACAGTTATAATAAAGAAAATACCTTTGGTCTTTTTACCTACAACACAATGACCAAAAAATTTAAGCAATTTTATAAAAGCACGGCCAATGCCAATCTGTCGCAAAATTGGGTGACTGGCATCAATGTCAACGGGGTGCTGGTGGGTTGGCAATCCTTTTATGCAGCAGTAGGCCCAGCCAATAATCAATATACCGGTTCAGGATTTGTATACGATGCTAACAAGGGTATGACCCTAGTGGCTAATGTTGTTGAACCCAAGTCCGGCAATATGGGCAGTACCGCCATACAAGGTATCAATGACAAGGGTGTTATGGTGGGTAACTCCCAAGCGCCGGATCAGCCTTGCACCGGTGAGCCTAATGCAACTTGTGGTGGGCAAAATTATTTCTTCACCGCCACCTACAAATAATTGTTAGTTGGCTAGTGGTCGGGTTGGTGGCAAAACTTCCCCTATGGACTAACCCGATCACTACCTATCCTTTTGGTGGCAAGCATGCCACAAACCAGCCCCGCATCCATCTTGTCCGGCCCCAAGGTGAGCGTGTTCACTGAAAAAGACATTGTCCCGTATCGCGATCAATTTAGACAATAAATAAGTTGACCTTTAAGCCTCTAGTTCTGCGTCTTATGGGAAGCGGCAAACACTTTGCCGCAGCCATTCCCCTAATTTTGGAGCGTAGACCATGCCGCCTTTTGAAAAAACCGCCCTGAGCCTGTTGCTGGTTATGTTGGCCAACCCAGCACAAGCACTGGAGCCTACCACCGACTTTGACATTCCTGCACAACCCTTGCCGCTGGCGTTAAAACAACTGGCCGGGCAAAGCCACCTGCAAATGCTGTACGACGGCCCCAGCGTACAGGGCAAACGCAGCACGGCACTGAAAGGCCACTATACCGCGCAACAGGCATTGCAAAGGTTGCTGACGGGCTGTGGCTTGGGGTTTGCTTACACCAGCAACAACGCAGTTGCCATCAAACCCTTGCCCGCCCAAGCTTCGCCCGGACAGGCAAGCAATGCCATCACCCTGCCGGCTATGAAGGTGACCGGCAAGGCCTTAAGCGACCCCAACCATGCCTTGGACCCATACAACCCCGATTATGTGTTGCCCAATGCCACGGCTGGCACCAAGACCGACACGCCAATTATGCAGACACCGCTGAACATCCAAGTGATTTCCAAGCAGGTACTGAAAGACCAGCAGGTGATCCGGCTTGACCAAGCCTTGAATAATGTCAGTGGGGTAACTACTGATTCCTTCTCAAATTATAGCTTGGGTGGCACCGACCAATCCATCACGTTGCGTGGCTTTGCTTCCTCAACCTATCTGCGTAATGGCTTCCGTCTCCAAGAAGGTGCGGGGCAGCGTGAGCTGGCCAATGTGGAAAGTATTGAAGTGCTGAAGGGGCCGGCCGCCATTTTATATGGGCAGGTTGATCCGGGCGGTATGGTGAATGTGACCACCAAACAACCGTTGGCAACGCCATATTATGCCTTGAACCAGCAATTTGGCTCTTACAACTTATACCGCACCACGGTCGATGCCACTGGTCCGGTGAACAACAACAAGGATGTGCTGTATAGGATGAACATGTCCTATGAAAACAGCGGCTCATTTCGTGATTACGTCAACAACGACAAGCTGTTTGTGGCACCTGTGCTGAAATGGCTTATCAACCCGCGCACCCAAGTCACTGCTGAACTGGAATACAGCCATGAAATTATTGGCTTGGACTACCAGTTCAACCCGACTTACAACGGCCAATTCATCAAAATCCCCCGTAACCTCAATTATAGCGGGCCGGGTGGTGGCACAAACCAGAACGATAATATTTTTGGGGGGGTCAATTGGTCGCACCAATTTAATGATGACTGGTCTATTAAGCATACCGTTTCAATCAGCCAGAACACCGTAGACAGGCCGGGGGGCATTGTGCCTTTCACGCCACAATTTTCACCCACCGCCAATCAGGTGACGCAAGTGTTGTACCAGTACGATAACGCCTACAATACCTATGCCACCAATATTGATATGACTGGGCATTTTGGCACGGCATGGCTAAGCCACACACTGCTGTTGGGCGGTGATTATTATCGCAAGGACTATGCTTTGACCCGATTGAGCAGTTATAACAATAATTACCCGGTCGGCCTGAACTTCGTCAATATCTATAATCCAGTTCTGGCCGCCACAGGCTTGAGCCTTGACCCGAACTCTTATTATTCGGAATCCGTACATGTCGACCAGTACGGCCTTTATCTGCAAGACCAGGTCAAGTTGCCTTATAACTTCCATTTTACCGGGGGGATGCGCTACCAAAACCTATACCAACAAAGCGGAGGACAGGACAATAGTGTCCCGGTGGTATTCCCTACCACAACCCTAGCAGCGGATAAGGTCACGCCCCGCTTCGGCCTGTTATGGCAGGCACAGCCTTGGTTAAGCCTGTACAGCAATTATGTGGAAAGCTTTGGCCCTAACCTCGGCACGATTTATCCCAATACACCGGTACCGCCCTCGGATGCCCGGCAATGGGAAGTCGGCACCAAGTCAGAGTTCTTCAATGGCCGTCTGCGCGCCACCTTGGCTTATTATGATTTGACCAAGACCAATATTGCCACGGCTGATCCCAATCCAGCGCATTTTGGTTCTTCTCTAGTGACTGGTGCAGTCCGTAGCCGTGGGCCGGAGCTGGATATCCAGGGCGAAATAGTGCCAGGTTGGAATGTGATAGCCACCTACACCAATACCGATATGATTGTCACACAAAGCAATGACACATACCCCGCCCAAGGTAGCCGTTATCCCCGTGTGCCCAGAAATATGGGCAGCTTCTGGAATACTTACGATTTCCAGACACCGGCATTGCAAGGCATCAAGATTGGCGGTGGCGTGACCGTGCGTGATAGCCAATTGGCTTGGACGGGTGGCGGCCCCGATATTAACATTCCCGGCTATGCGACGGTCAACTTGTTGGCCGCGTATAGCATGAAAGTCGGCAAGTCCAAGGTCACTGCACAGTTGAATATCAATAACCTGTTGGACAAATATTATCTGACCGGTGCGACCTTTGCATCCCAACCTGTCATGACCGGTTTTGATGGGGGTTATGTCGGTTTCGGCGCACCACGCACGGTGATGGGTTCCATAAGGGTTGAATTTTAAGTGATGCGGCGTCATTTCTTGGTATTGATACACCGCTATGCCGGCTTGTACCTGGCATTCTTTCTGGTTGTGGCGGGGCTGACCGGCAGTATTCTGGCTTTCTATCACCCGCTAGACCGCTGGCTAAACCCAGAACACCATCAGCTGCCAGTCCAGTCCCGTGCAATGCTTGATCCCTTAGTGTTACGTGACAAGGCACAAGCTTTAGTCCCCCAAGCCGAAATTAATGAGGTGGCTTTCCGGCGCGTACCCGGTGCCGTGTACTCGGTCATGTTCGGGCCGCGCACTAATCCCGCCACCCAGCAGCCGTTCGAGCTGGATTACAACATGATACGGCTAAACCCCTATACGGGGGAATTGCTGGAATTGTCAAAGGAGGGTGTCGGGTATTGGCCGCTGACCCGGAAGAATCTCCTGGGTTTTATCTATGCCTTGCATTACCAACTGGCCTTGGGTGAAACAGGGCAGTGGCTGTTCGGTGTCGCTGCGGTGATTTGGACACTGGATTGTTTTGTCGGATTTTATTTGACCTTACCCGCTTGGAGGGTGCGTAGCAGAGATATCCGACAACAATCTGTCCATGTTTACCCTACAGCCGCCTCTTGCAGTACGTCGCAACGCGGATTTTGGCAGCGTTGGGCCATTGCCTGGAAGGTAAAATGGCGCGCTTGCCGCTATCGGCTAAATTTTGATTTGCATCGTGCCGGCGGCTTATGGACTTGGCTCATGTTGTTTATATTCGCCTGGTCATCGGTTGGCTTTAACATGCACCAATCGGTTTACCTGCCGGTGATGCATGGCTTGTTTGGAATGCCCGATTTCCAAAACATCCCTAGGCCACCCTTGCCACAGCCCAATACCAATCCCAAGCTCGATTGGTATACTGCCCATGCCACTGGCCAACGGCTGATGGCGATGCAAGGGCTACAAGCCGGTTTTACAGTGCTTGACGAAGATTTTTTAGTGTATGACCCCACGCGGGGCGTGTTTGTCTATACGGTAAGAAGTGACCTCGATTTTGTCGATGAAGGCGGTATCACTACCATCTATTTTGACGGAAACACGGGCACTTTGGTGGGCGAAGACCTGCCAACCGGCAGGAATATTGGCGTCACCATCGCCTATTGGCTGACCAGCCTGCACATGGCGCACGTCTTTGGCTTGCCGTATCGGTTATTGGTCTGCTTGACGGGGCTAGTGGTGACCCTGCTATCGGTCACCGGCGTTTATCTGTGGTGGAAGAAGCGGCAGACAGCCCAACAAAAGAAAGGACGAGGGGCGAATTTTGCAGATTAAATGGGTTAATCAATAAGGCGTGGCAACCGATGCCCTGGGGGAGGGATGGTCTTGGTCAAGCCAGACCGAAGCATGGATGTCTAGCAGGACTGGCATACGGCATCCCATGTCTGGCCCAATGAGCCCATGCATTGCCTTAATTTGACTTGTGTAAATTTAAAAAATCATTTGGTCTATGTCATTTACCTTAGTGGTGTGGCAAATGACACAGCATTAAAACTATTGGGGAAAATGGACAAAAATGGCTAATTGTTCAATAGATTGTTATTAATATTCCGCGCAATAAGGGCTAAGCCCCTAAAAATTACCTTTTAGTCAAGGCCAAAAGTTGTGTGGCACGAAAATTGTTATATTAATTGATTTTTGATTGCCGAATCCGTCTATGGTCGAATTTACTGCTAATACGCTTGCTGGTTTAATGCAGCAGCACCGTAGCGAATTGTTACGGTTTTTAACCCGACGGGTAAGCTGTCCTGACACTGCACAGGATATTTTTCAGGAAACCTTTATCCGTTATAACGGTTATCGCAAAAAAGACACTGTCGAAAACCCACATGCGTTTCTTTTCCGCATCGCTGCAAATTTGGCCACTGATTATTTGCGTAGTCGGATTCACCACGCTTTTCAGCAGCCTGAACATGATAATATCTTGGCTGATTTTGAAGACCCTGTGGCTTCAGTTGAAACAATTGCCATTTCCCAACAGGAGCTTGAGCGGCTTATGCAGGCCTTGCTGGAGTTACCGCCCAAATGCCGCGATGTTTTTGTTATGTTGCGCCTGAAAAACTACAGCTATGCCCAAGTTGAACAAGAGCTGGGCATATCCAGCACCATGATTTTAAAATACCTGAACCGCGCTTTGTCGCATTGCCGGCTGCGGATGGAAACGGAAAATTGAAGCTTGAGTGATATTATTGGAGCCATCATTCGCCTTATAATCACTGGAACTGACATGTTGCTGACAAGCCCATGAATAAGAATAAGCTTTCAAAAAACAGCCTTGATGAGCAAGCCAAGCAAGCCGATCACTGGTTTGCCATGCTCCATTCGCCGTTATTTGACCGGAGGCAACGGCGGGCTTTACGGCACTGGCTTGCAGAAAATCCGGCAAACCGGATTGCCTTGCAAAAATCCCAAGCATTTTGGCAAAAAATGGACGCCCTTAATCCAGCCCAGATAGCACTATTGGAACACCGTTTGGCTACGGTGACCCCAACACATCAAGCCAAAGCAAAGCCTTTTTTCGGCAATGTCTGGGTTATGCCGGCTTTGGCGTGTTGCCTGTTATTGCTGGTTTCTACCGGGCCTTTCTGGCAAAGCTATTTTGCCGATTACCGCACTGCCACGGGTGAACAGCGGTTAATCCAGTTGGGTGATAGTTCGAGTGTGTTGCTGAACACTGCATCAGCATTGTCGGTCAATTTTTCACCACAACGGCGTAGTGTCACCTTGCACGGCGGCGAAGCGCATTTTAAGGTTGCCCAAGACCCTCGGCCTTTCGAGGTGGTCACCGAAAGCGGCACGGTCCGCGCTTTGGGTACAGCATTTGATGTCAAACTATGGCAAGGCAACTTGACCGTGACCGTTGACCAACATGCGGTGCGGGTAACTTTCCGGCATGGCGCAACGGTCGGGCATTTGGGCGAAGGTGAGCAGGTCAGCCTAATCGGCCAGCAAGTCAGCCCCATCACAACTGTTAATCTCCGGCAGGCAATGGCTTGGCAGCAGCGACGATTGGTGTTTAAAGACCAGCCCCTGCAACAGGTCGCCGCCGAGCTTTCCCGATATCGTGGCGGCGCTATCGTGATTACCGACCCTACTTTGGCGCAGCACCACGTGACAGGGGCGTTTGATAGCGGGGATTCCGAGGCCACCTTACACACCATTGAAAAAAGCCTGCAACTTAGGGAATATCGTCTGACGAACAAGCTGGTGTTGTTGGCACGCTAGCGAATAGATGTGTGCTTTTATGGCAACGATTGCTGGGATACCTTGTAATATCGCCACCTATCCACTTTAATAAAAAATTCCTCGATTAAGGTTATAAACCGCTGAACCGCCATCGTCTTACTGGGTATGACTTGCTGCAACATTATCAGCCAGCTTGTTATCTTGTCATTTCCTGGAGACCTTATGCGCAAATTACTACCGGTTACCCAAGTCTGTTGCTTGGGCGTTACCTTGATTACCACACCACAATTGGTGGCGGCAGAGCAATCTGTTCTGTTCAATATACCCGCCCAACCATTGTCAGACGCTATATTGGAATTTTCGCAGATCAGCGGCATTAAAGTATTTTTTAGTGCTGAAGTGGCGCGGAATATCCGCTGCCACAGCCTAAATGGCCGGTATACCCCACCGCAAGGCTTGCAACAATTACTGGCTGGCACCGGCTTGACCTCCCAGGACACCGGTATCGGTGCAGTGACACTGGTTAAACGAAAAGAATCCAAACCAACGGCGCAACCGCAGGCGGGGGTCACTTTACCAACCATGAAAGTGACCGGCAAGGCCTTAAGCGACCCCAACCATGCTTTGGACCCTTACAATCAAGATTATGCATTGCCCAACGCCACTTCTGGCACCAAGACCGACACGGCGATTATGGCAACACCATTGAACGTGCAGGTGATTTCCAAGCAGGTACTAAAGGACCAGCAAGTGATAGGGCTTGATCAAGCCGTGCGGAATGTCAGTGGTGTCTTTACCGATTCGCGCGATAGCGCTAATGGTGGCTTCGGAACAAGTACGAACTTGTATGTACGTGGTTTTGCAACCACCACTTTTTTTCGGAACGGTTTCCGTATAGACAATCCTTCAAGCACCACCCTGGGCTTAAGCGATCGTCAGTTTGCCAATGTGGAGAGCGTTGAAGTTTTGAAGGGTTCTTCTGCGATATTGTACGGTCGCGTAGAACCCGGCGGCATGGTCAATGTCATCACCAAGCAACCGCTGGCAACACCTTATTATTCCGTAAACCAACAATTCGGCAATTATAATACTTACCGCACCACCCTAGATGCCGGGGGTCCCGTGACACAAAACAAGAGCTTGCTGTACCGGGTGAATATGTCTTTTCAGAATCAGGGCAGTTTCCGCGATGGTGTCAACAACGAAAATTTCTTTGTGGCACCGATCGTCAAATGGACTATCACCCCGCGCACCCAGGCCACTCTGGAGCTGGAATATCAGCATGATACGGCCGTGCAGAATGTCGGTTTTGTTCCCGGTCGGTATGGGCAACTACTCAATATCCCTTACAACCGGAACTATTTTGACCCCAATGGTTTAAACGTGCAGGACACCTATTTCGTTGGCTTTAATTGGTCGCACCAGTTTAATGACGGCTGGTCCATCAAACATCGCATCCAAATCAATAAAAACGATTTGGCTTTATTGAACACCCAACAGACGGGCGCGGTGGTGGATGATATTAATGGGACACCGATTTTACATCTGAACAACCAGGGCGGCACCTATGCCACCGATACCTATTCCACAGGCATTGACTTGACAGGACATTTCAATACCGGAGTATTCAAGCACACCTTGTTGTTTGGCGGGGATTATTACCGATATGCCATGGATCAGGCATTCACGGACAACGGGTCAGTAGGCGTAAGCCTGTTAAATCCTGTCTATCCCGCTTCGTTCATCACCGCCCCTGATCCTAGCCAAAATTATGCCGCCCAAAACCGAATTGATAATTATGGGTTTTATCTTCAAGACCAGGTTAAACTGCCTTACCACGTCCATTTGCTCGGTGGCATGAGATATCAGTATATCCACGAAATATTTAATATTCAGGACCCAAGTGCAGGTGTTAACGGGGCATTAAACCCCGTTAATACTGCCGATGCAGCCACGCCAAGAGCGGGGTTGCTGTGGCAACCGCAATCTTGGTTAAGCATTTACGGAAATTATACCGAAGGCTTCGGTGTCAATACTGGGGTGGTTTACCCAAGCGGCAATCCGGTCCCACCCACCAGTGCCAGACAGTATGAAGGCGGCCTAAAGACCGAGTTTTTCGATGGCCGCTTACGGGCCACTTTGGCCTATTTCGACTTGACCAAGACCAATATTGCCACTGCTTATCCGAATCCGCTACTTGCGTTACAAGGCTTTTCTGCGGTTACGGGAGAGGCACGCAGCCGCGGCCCTGAGCTGGACATCATGGGCGAAGTATTGCCGGGCTGGAATGTCATTGCGAATTATACTAACCTCGATGCAATCGTCGCTAAAAGCAATAACGGCGATGTCGGCAGCCGTTTTTATAATGTCCCGCGCAATTTGAGTAAAGTATGGACCACCTATGAGGTTCAGGAAGGTGATATCAAAGGTTTTAAGTTGGGCGGCGGTGTGACTATGCAAGACAATATGATTGGCGGTTTCGCTGGTTCAGCTGAACCGATCGCCGGGTATGCCACAGTATCTTTAATGTCGGGTTATTCTTTCAAGGCCGATAAGGCAAAAATAACCGCGCAGTTGAATGTCGAAAACCTGCTGGATAAGCATTATTACACGGGTGGTGTCAACTATCTTGGTTCCGTACCTCAGTCGGTCAGCGGCTATAATTATACCTTTTTGTCTTACGGTATGCCGCGCACCATTATGGCCTCGATTAATGTCCAATTTTAGCAGGTGGATTACACTATTTTTGCCGCTGGGCTGCAATGTTGGCTATGAAGCGGTGCCTACAAAAGCCCCAAACTGCAATATATGTCGTAAGGTAATCCGCCTAGTGACATGGCCATCATGGGTGCTACCTAATTGTGCGCACTACGGTAATTCCCCCCTTCACATCAATATGTACCGGGCCAATCCGCCAAATAATAGTGGGGATTGTGTTTTTTCATACGTCTCATTGGCGTAATCCAAATTTCACTATTGATGATGGAAATCTAATCATGACTCGCCACTTTTGGGTATTGGTACACCGCTATGCCGGACTTTATATGGCTTTTTTCCTGCTGGTTGCCGGGCTTACCGGCAGTATTTTGGCTTTTTACAGCGAAATTGATGGCTGGCTCAACCCTCTGGAAAAAATAGCACTGCAAACGCCCCCCCAACTGGACGGGTTTGCCTTGCGGGAACGCGCCTTGACCATTCAGCCATTAGGGCTAATTAATACGGTCAATTTCCACAATAAACCTGACGAGGCGTATAGCGTCAATTTTGTCCCGCGCATTGATCCCGTGACTGGTGGGCCCTATCCATTGGCGTTTACCCGATTGTCACTCAACCCTTATAGCGGAGAGGAGATTGCCAGGGACAATTTTTCCGATGAGATTTGGCCGGTCACCCGCAAAAATTTTATACCGCTGATTGTCCGGCTGCATTATCAATTGGCTTTGCCCGGATCAATTGGGACTTGGTTGTTTGGCATAGCCGCATTAGTATGGACGTTAGATTGTTTTGTCAGCGCTTATCTGACTTTTCCGTTAAGTGTCCGTCATACCCAGCCAAAGGAAGGCAAGCGGCAAAAAGCGTGGTGGGTGCGCTGGTGGCCTTCTTGGCAGGTGAAATGGCGGGGTTCAACTTTTAGGGTCAATTTTGATCTGCATCGTGCAGGCGGCTTGTGGGTGTGGTTGATGTTGCTGGTGCTGGCTTGGTCGAGTGTCGGCTTTAATCTGGGCGAACAGGTATACCAACCCGTAATGAAAGCCATTTTTGATATGCATGACCCTTTCGAGGCATTGCCTAAACTGGCGACACCAAAACCAGAGCCAGCGTTGGGCTGGCGGGAGGCCTACCGGATGGCCCAGGAGCAAATGGCCGAGCAAGCCCGTAGCAACGGTTTTAAAGTGCTAGAAGAAGAATCCTTACAATATGATGCGGAAAAAGGGGTGTTTTTTTATATTGTCCGCAGTGACCGGGATTTACGGGATAAATTTGGTAGTACGTGGCTGATTTTGGATGGCTCCACCGGCAAATTCTGCGGTGTGTCTATACCGACCGGACAAGCTATTGGCACGACTATCAATAGCTGGATTTTCAATTTGCATATGGCAATGATATGGGGCTTGCCCTATAAGATTTTTGAGTGTTGCGTTGGAATTGTTA
>CAJAWH010000148.1 GCA_903945605.1 uncultured Methylococcaceae bacterium
GGGCTTGATTAAGGTTGCCGTATCGGTTCAGGCATAAACCCACCAAGGCTAATCCGGAATGGCTGGTATAAATTTCCGTTTCGGATTGTCCAAGGATAAAATGTTTCATGGCTCACTCAATGGGTGAAAAGATATTGAGCCCATTTTACTAAATTATGCCTTTTAAATCATGCGTATAGAGGCATTCTTGTGATTTAATGTCACGGATTCAGGTCTCTATGCAACAGTTTCCAATAGCCGCGACCCCATTATATTTATATTATGAACATTAAATTATCAAACACCATCAAGCTAATAATTCTCTGGTTTTTTCCTATTTTTTTCGCCCTATCTTATTTCCAAGACCCGTTATATTTTAATAACCAAAACACTTACTTTGCACATGGTTTGGCGGACACGGGATTATTGAAATATGATTGGTTTATCAACACAACGGATCCATTTCCTGTCTTTAGCGGTTTAGTGAAGCTGGTTGCGATGACGGTTGGAGAAAGCGGGTTTCATTTTGTTTATCTGATCATTTTAGGCATATTTGCATACAGCGTAGTGGGCATTGCCGCAATAACATACGGGTTTAAAAAAACTGACCTTCAGTATTGGTTGCTGTTTTTAATAGCCACAATACTATATTCAGGCTTTGCCGCAAAAATCCATTATTTGTTTTCTGCTGATGGGCCGTTGACTACTGGCGTGGCTATGCAAAGCGTATTAAGTTCAAATTTTCAGCCTTCTTCGTTTGGCGTGTTTATTTTATTGTCCATCTACTTGTTCCTGCGCGATAAACCTATCTTGGCGGTTATTTGCCTGGTGATTGCCCCTTCTTTCCATTCCTCCTACTTGCTGAGTGCCGCTGCAATAACTGTTGCTTATGCCCTTATAACCTATAACAAAACCAAAGATTATAAAAAACCTTTATATTTGGCAGGCCTATCTTTACTGTTGGTTTTGCCCATAGTGGGCTATAACCTTATCAACTTTAGCCCAACCAGCATGGAGCTTAGCCATCAGGCACAAAGCATTCTTGTTGACAGCAGAATCCCCCATCATGCAAAAATTTCCCAGTGGTTTGACAAATGGTCTATTTTTAGAATAGCAATCATTGTCATGGCACTTTTTTTGGTCAGGAAAAGCCAGCTTTTCTTGATTATATTAGTGCCTTTTGTGACTGCTGTAGGGTTGTCGCTGGCGCAAGTGGCAACCAACAATTACGGCTTGGCGTTGCTGTTTCCTTGGCGGATTTCAGTTATATTAGTGCCGATTGCCAGTATTATTATGCTGTCTGGCGCACTCTCATTTATTTTTAAACGCCTTGACGGCATGACAACCAAAAACGGCGATATTATCAAAATGGCTTTTATAGTAGTGCCGATGCTGTTGATTGGTGTTTTTGGCATACGCCAATTTATGGCACTGATGAATTTGCCAAGGTTTGGCGTAAGCCCTGTGTCCACTTTTATTAGTGGCATTGCACAAAGCCAAGATACTTTCTTGACACCCATAGAGTTGGGCACACTTCGGTTGGCGGCAAGGGTGCCGGTGTTTGTCGATTATAAATCACACCCTTATAAGGACACTGAGTTCCTTGAATGGTTTGACAGAATCAACATTAGCAAAAATATCTACGAACCCAATCATCTGGATAATGCCTGCAATGCATTGACTGATATTGCTAAAAAATACAGTATTACCGATGTGGTTTGGCCTGCAAGCCACCCTATCCAAAACTGCACGCTATTGCATGAAATTTACCAAGACCCTGATTATTTGGTTTATACGCTGACCAAAAGCTAAATGGCCTCAGGTTTGTTTACAAACAGCTGCGCGGGCTTGACCGATTAGCGTCCGCTGTCTGTAGCAATATCCTGGAACCAGCGTAATTTGTCATGCAGGCTAACCACTGTGCCAATAATGACCAGCGTCGGTGCTTTTACTTCTTGGGCGGACACCTTCGCAGGCAGCGTTGCCAAGGTACCGGTAATGACCCGCTGCTGGCGGGTGGTGCCTTGCTGGATTAAAGCAATGGGTAAATCGGCTGGACTGCCGTGGGCCATCAATTCCGCGCAGATTTTTTCCAGCCCAACCAGCCCCATGTAAACCACTACGGTCTGCTTGGGCAATGCCAATTGTGTCCAGTTTAAATTGATATCGCCCTCTTTAAGATGCCCCGTGACAAATACGCAGGATTGTGCGTGGTCACGGTGTGTCAACGGAATGCCGGCATAGCTGGCGCAACCTGATGCGGCGGTGATGCCCGGCACTACTTGGAAGGCAATGCCTTGCTGCATGAGGGTTTCAATTTCTTCGCCGCCCCGTCCAAAAATGAACGGATCGCCACCTTTCAGCCGCGCCACCCGTTTACCCGCTTTGGCAAGCTTAGCCAGTAACGCGTTAATGTCTTCCTGAGGCAAAGCATGGTCTTGGCGCTGTTTGCCAACATATATTTTTTGGGCATCACGGCGCACCAAGTCCAAAATTTCTGGTGACACCAAGCGGTCATAAACAACCACATCAGCTTGTTGCATCAACCGTAACGCGCGAAAGGTCAACAAATCGGCAGCACCCGGGCCGGCACCAATCAAATAGACTTCACCACCAACTTTATGGTTTTGGTCTAGCTTGTCCAACAATTGTTGCTCAGCTTGTTGCAAACGGCCTGAAAATACACTTTCTGCCACTGAACCTTGTAAAATATCTTCCCAGAAGATACGCCGTTGTGCCGGTTGGTGAATGCGCGTTTTAACCAATCCCCGGCATTTTTCTGCCAGTTGGGCTAGCTGCCCATAGCCGGGCGGAATCAGGCTTTCCAGCTTAGCCCGCAGCAATCTGGCCAGTACTGGCGCCGCGCCACCAGAACTAATGGCGGCTATAATGGGGGAGCGGTCGACTATCGCCGGAAAAATAAAGCTGCATAGCTCAGGGCTATCGACCACGTTGACCAAAATGCCCTGTTGCTTGGCACTGGATGCCACCAGCTCATTGGTGGCGGGATTGTCGGTTGCTGAAATGACCAGTTTGAAGCCATCCACATCGCTAGGCGTAAAGTTTTTTTGTACAACTTTTAAACCTAATGTTGTTTGGATGCTCAAAACTGGCGCTTTTACGGTTTTTGCCAGCACAGTAATATCTGCACCTGCCCGCGCCAACAAGTCTATTTTACGGGCGGCAATTTCACCTGCACCGACTACGAGGCAAGCTTGGCCTTGCAGTTTTACAAAAATCGGAAAATATTGCATCACTCAAACAAGGCGTAAATGATAATGGGTGGTATTATTATAATCAGTTGCTACAAGATGGTATTAGAATATGACTGAATTTAAGCTGGAAGTCGATGCCAGCGGCCTAAATTGCCCTTTACCACTGTTACGGCTAAAAAAAGCTTTAATGGAAGTACAAAGCGGTGATGTGGTGAAAATAATTGCCACCGATCCGGCCGCGCATTTGGATTTTGGCGTGTATGTTGATCAAGCGGGACATAGGATGCTAAATTTCATACGGCAAGAAAGCACACAGATTTTCTATATCTGCAAGAAATAGGCCCCATAGCCTTCAACTACATTTGCTTGGTTGCAAATGATGTTTTTACCTTTACCTCAAAAGTCTACCTTTATGTCTTTATTAGCGCCCATTGTTAAGTTGCAACCGGCCTTGTCCGCCTTGGCCTTGTCAGGTTGCCTGCTGCTTTCCGGCTGTATGACGGTCGGACACCCGTTCCCGTCTGGTCAAGTGTCCGTCATCCGTATCGGTGAAACTAGCCAGAACGATATTTATACCAGTTTTGGGACACCCTGGCGGACAGGTCTTGATAATGGCTTTAAAACTTGGACTTATGGCGACTATACCTACAATATGATCGGTGAAAGCAGCAGTGAAGATTTGGTCATTAAATTTGACAAACGTAACATTGTGTCTGCGTTCACTTACAATACCAGCAAACGATCAAAGTAAGCGGCTATTTGGCCTTTTCTACCTGCTGGGCGGTTTGTAAAGTGCTTGGGTAGAGGGTCACCCATTAGCATGGCACATTGCCAAAGCCACAGCTTCGGCAACTTTGATGCCATCAACCGCTGCCGACAGAATACCACCCGCATAACCAGCCCCCTCACCTGCCGGGTATAAACCTCGGGTGTTGATGCTTTGGCATGACACCTCATCACGCTTAATGCGTAACGGTGACGAGGTGCGGGTTTCCACGCCTGTCAGAAGGGCATCGTGCATGGCAAAACCTTTTATTTTTTTGTCGAACACAGGCAATGCCTCGCGAATTGCGGCTATCGCATAGTCGGGTAAAGCCGTGCTTAAATCACCCAATTGCACTCCGGGCGTGTAAGACGGCTGCACACTGCCCCATGCCGTTGACGGCTGTTGCGCCAGAAAATCGCCCACCAATTGCCCGGGGGCATTATAGTTGCCACCGCCCAACTGATAAGCCAGTGCCTCCCATTGGCGCTGGTAGGCAATGCCTGCCAACGGATGACCAGGGTAGTCCTGTTCGGGGGTGATACCCACCACTATGGCACTGTTGGCATTGCGTTCGTTACGCGAATATTGGCTCATGCCGTTAGTGACCACATGCCCCGCCTCAGAGGTTGCCGCCACCACAGTCCCGCCTGGACACATGCAAAAACTGTACACTGAACGGCCGTTTTGGCAATGATGCACCAGTTTATAATCGGCTGCGCCCAACAACGGGTGACCGGCATAATCCCCATACTGGCAACGGTCAATTAATGACTGTGGGTGTTCTATGCGAAACCCTACGGAAAATGGTTTGGCTTCGACATAGACACCGTTTTCATAGAGCATGTTGAAGGTATCGCGGGCGCTATGGCCTACCGCCAGCACCACATGACGGGTACGTATCTGCTCCCCATTGGCGAGCATCAATCCTTCGATTTGGCCATTACAAATTTCTAGCTGGTCAACACGGCTTTGGAAGCGGATTTCCCCGCCCAGCGCCTCAATGTTGGCGCGCATACGTTCAACCATTGACACTAATCGGAAAGTACCGATATGTGGCTTGCTTAGCCACAGGATTTCTTCCGGCGCCCCTGCCTTGACAAACTCGGTCAGCACCTTGCGCCCGTGATGCTTCGGATCGGTAATGCGGGTGTACAACTTGCCATCCGAAAAGGTGCCGGCCCCGCCTTCGCCAAACTGTACGTTCGATTCGGCATTAAATACGCTTTTGCGCCACAAGCCAAAGGTATCTTGGGTGCGTTCGCGCACCGCTTTGCCGCGTTCAAGGATAATGGGGTTAAAGCCCATTTCTGCCAAAATTAGCCCTGCAAACAAACCGCAAGGGCCAAGGCCAATGACCACGGGGCGTTCGGGCAAATTTTGCGGGGCATGGGCAACATGGCGATAATGATGGTCAGGGGCAAGGCAAATATACCGATCATCGGTAAACTTGACCAATACGGCTTGCTCATCGGTTACTTGGACATCTACGGTGTACACCACCAAAATGGCGGTTTTTTTACGGGCATCATAACCTTGCCGGAAAATACTGTGGCTTATCAGGTCAGCGGGCCTTATCGCCAATCGTTTAATGATTGCATCAATCAATTCTGTTTCGGAATGTTCCAGGGGCAATTTAAGTTCAGTGATTCTTAGCATGGCATGGCGGTTACAAAAGTCCAGTCCGGTTGATCGGCTGTAATACTTAGCGTGGGCGTGCGGTTATTCTACCCGAACCAGCAAAGCAATGTTAGCCACCGAAAACCAGTGTTTTGCCCGCTTGCTGTAATTGCTGCTTGACAAATATTCTGCATAATAGAAACTACTAGCGTTTTCATAACATAAGGAATAGTTTTTTGAACGATTTGTCCCTCGGTATGCTGTTTGGCTTGCTCGCCCTCATGCTGTTTTTTTCCGCGTTTTTTTCGGGTTCCGAATCGGCATTGATGACCTTAAGCCGTTACCGCTTAAGAAACTTGGTCAACAACAAGCACGCTGGTGCTATTAAAGCCAATTTGATACTACAAAAACCTGACCGGCTGTTAGGCTTGATTTTGCTAGGCAACAATTTTGCCAATAATCTGGCGGCGGCAATCACAACCCTGATCGCCATCAAGCTTTATAACGATGACCAATCCATGATTGCCACTGCCATTGCCGCCCTGACCTTGGTCATGCTGGTGTTTACGGAAGCGACTCCCAAGACTGTTGCTAGTGCCAAACCTGAGTTACTGGCCTTCCCTGCCGCATGGATTTATTCGCCTTTATTAAAGCTGTTTTATCCATTGATTTGGCTGGTCAATGGTCTCGTCAGTGCTTTGTTCCGGCTGTTCTGTAAAAGTGGTCGGGGACAACAGCAAGAATTTCTGGATAAGGAAGCACTGCTGGGTATTATTAAAGACACTGAGGACTTATTGCCGGTTCGCTACCAGAATTTGCTGCAAAGCATTGTTGACCTGGAATCGGCCACTGTTGAAGACATCATGACACCGCGCAATGAAATTGTCGGCATCGACCTTAATTCTCCGTTAGAAACCATTGTTGAGGAACTAAAAAACAGCCCGCATACGCAGCTGGTCGTCTATGAAAATGATATTGATAGCATTATCGGCTTTCTGCACCTTAGGCATGTGCTGACGCTAATCAAGCAGGCCGATTTTGACAAAAAGACCCTCGTTGCACTGACCAGCAAGCCTGTGTTCATACCCGAACACACGCCAGTTTACACCCAAATGTTGCGTTTTAGGGATGACAAAGTCCGTATCGGCTTAGTGGTTGATGAATACGGTGACGTGCAAGGCCTGGTGACGCTGGATGATCTGTTGCAAGAAATAGCCAGTGGCCTGATGAGTGACGACTTAAACGCCATCCAAAAATTGAGCGACGGCTGCCTGCTGGTTGATGCCAATATTTCGGTCAGGGAACTGAACCGATTGACCCATTGGTCGCTGCCTACGGACGGCCCGAAAACGCTGAATGGACTGATTATTGAATTTATGGAAGCCATACCCAAAACCGGCACTGGCATCAAGCTGCACGGACATCCCCTAGAAATTGTCGAACATGATAACAACACGGTTAAACTGGTGAAATTTTTAGCCGTTGAATAGGCCGGATTGGCTATTGCCCAACAATGGCTGGGGTCATATTTCCGCCAACACGTCCAAAGCGTCCATCAATGTGGACACGGGGAACACTTTAAGGCCATCAATAGCTTTTTTAGGGGCGTTGCCTTTAGGAATGACGGCAGTTTTGAAGCCATGTTTTGCGGCATCCTGCAAACGGGCATAACCATTTGCCACCGGCCTAATTTCACCACCCAAACCGATCTCGCCAAAAAACAGCATGTCGTGTGGGATGATTTTATTTTTCAGGCTGGACACCACCCCAATGACAATCGCCAAATCGGAGCTGGTTTCGCTCACTTTAATGCCGCCAACCACATTCGCATAGATTTCGTCTTGCGCGGTGGCGATATTGCCATGGCGTGACAACACCGCCAGCAGCATTGCCAAACGGTTCTGGTCAAACCCCACTGCCAAGCGCCGTGGATTGCCGTATTGGCAATCGGTCACCAATGCTTGTATTTCCACTAGCAAGGGTCGGGTGCCTTCCCATAAAACTGTCACCACACTGCCGGATGACAGTTTTTCGGCACGGTTCAGGAACATGGCTGAAGGATTTTTGACTTCTTTAAGGCCGCCGCTGTCCATAGCAAAAAAGCCCAGCTCACCGATACTGCCAAAACGGTTTTTGTCAGCCCTCAGCACCCGATAGCGGGCATCATCGGTGGAGCTTAAAATAATCTGTGTGTCAACAATATGGCTTAGGGTCATTGGCCCTGCCAAAGATTGGTCTTTAGTGACATGCCCTACCATAAACATGGACACTTGGTTTTTTTTGGCGTATTGGGTCAGATAGCTGGCAGACTCCCGCACCTGTGACACTGATCCTGGGGCGGATTCGGCATCTTGGGTATGCATCACCTGAATGGAGTCAATCACAACAATTTGTGCTTTAGCTTCGGTCTTTATACTGTCCAAGACATCACATATCCGTTGCACCGAAGTCTCTGCCAGCATCATTATATTAATGACCGGGAGTTTTAGCCGATGTGCCCGTTCGGCAATTTGCTGTAAAGATTCTTCTCCGGACACATACAACACCGCTAGGCCACGTTCAGCAATATGGGCAATGGCTTGCAACAGCAAAGTGCTTTTGCCGGCACCCGGTGCGCCGCCAATCAACACCACACTGCCACTGACTATGCCGCCACCCAATACCCGATCCAGCTCGCCGATTCCGGTCAATACCCGTTCGGCTTTCAATAAGTCGACATCGGAAAGCCGCTTCAGCTCCGATTGGCCACCCGCATAACCCACGGCACGTTGCCCATGTTTATCGCTGACGGCAGCCAATCGCACTTCTTGAATACAGTTCCATTCCCCACAACTGCTGCACTGGCCGCCCCAGCGCGGGTAATCCGCACCGCATAACGTACACACATAAGCGGTTTTCGCTTTTTTACTCATCGTGCTATTAACGTGCCGTATCCTTCACGGAAACTAGGATAAATGAATTGATAACCCAATGCCTTGAGCCGCTGGTTGGCACAGCGTTTATTTTGCACGGCAGGGATTTCAACCGGTTTGGCAATGGGCGGCGCATAAGCTTGCTGCTCAGCCAGCCATACCATGACCTCCCATAATGGAGCCGGATCATCATCACTCGCCAGATAGCATTGCGCAAGCGTAGCGCCCGCCAGGCTTTGCCGCAATAAAAACGCCAACACACCGACACAGTCATCCTGATGGATACGGTTGGTATAGTAAGCTGGCGTTTGTTGAATGACGGGGGTCTGGGCGGCATTATCCAGTAAATGACGGCGATTCGCGCCATAAATACCGGAACAACGCACTACAATATTGTTCTGATTGGCAGCGGTGACTTTTTTTTCCGCCGTGCGGATAAGTTGGCTGTTGCGTTGGGTCGGTTCGGCGGGCGAGTGTTCATCAACCCATTCCCCTTGATTTTGTCCATAGACGCTAGTGGACGAAACAAATAACCAAGGAATACTAGGAAATTTAGCCAATACATTGTCCAATCCAGCTTGGTAGACGCTTCGGTAGCTGGCTTCGGTACGCCCATCCGCGGAAACGGCAAACACCAGCCGGTCAAAATTATCGTCTATTTTAGCTAACGTGCTGGCTTGGCTTATGTCAGCGGCGAACATTCGGACAGAACTGCCTGCAGTGACACTCGGGCTGCGTTTGATGCCCGTCACGGTATGGCCTTGCTGCGCCAAATTATGCGCCAGTTGCCCACCAACCGCACCACAACCGACAATGAGGATGTTAGCCATGTGTCAATTACAGATAGTTGCTCAATTGCAGTTGTTGCGGATAAGGGGACAGGTAGTAGGAATCTTCAATATAGGGATCGGGAGACCGGCGGAAGTGATGCTTTAAAAGGGTCAACGGGACAATCAATGGCAGCTCTCCGTTACGGTAACGCTCAATGACCTCGCATAATTCCGCCTTGTCATCGCTGTCCAATTCTTTCTTTAAATAACCTTGGATATGTTGCAGCACGTTGACATGGCTGGAGCGGCTGGCGACCTTTTTTAGCATCGGCATCAGCTGGGCAATATAACGCTCCGCAACC
This sequence comes from uncultured Methylococcaceae bacterium, assembly GCA_903945605.1. Classification (GTDB taxonomy): domain Bacteria; phylum Pseudomonadota; class Gammaproteobacteria; order Methylococcales; family Methylomonadaceae; genus Methylovulum. The sequence continues at coordinate 9,622 of CAJAWH010000148.1, forward strand.
TCGACAAGGTTGGCATGACTGGCGCTTGCCAACAACTGGCCTAGCTCGCGGTAATCACCGTGGCTCATGATAATCAGCTTATGACGGGCGTGAAAGCGCATCAGTTTGTCAAGTGTCAGTCCTTCTGCCATTAACGCCTTCCAGCGGTACAACACATAAACCCGTTGGATAAAATTCTCCCGCAGCCCCGGATCGCCTAATCGACCTTCTTCTTCTACCGGTAACAAGGGGTTATTATTGATCAACACTTCCGTATAAATACCCACGCCTTCTTTGTGCGGTTGCCCGTTGGTAAAAACCTTGACACGCGACATGCCGCAACTAGGTGAGTCTTTTTTGACAATATAACCACAAAGTTCACTGTGCTGTGGTGTGACTTGTTGTGCATAGTCCCGTAACTGGCTGGTCACTTCCAATTCAGGGTGTTTGACACCTACACAGCGGATTTGTCCGGCAATTTTAACTAAGTGGATAGTGGGGCGGGGAGTACCTAAGCCTATCGCCACTTCCGGACAAAAAGGCCGGAAATCGAAATATTTGCTTAGCGTACCCATGATATAGGCATCACGTTTGTGGCCACCATCAAAGCGCACAAGCTCGCCGATAAGGCAACTACTGATACCGACGGGGATTTTAGTCATGGTGTTTGCGAAATATACGGAAGCTACTGTGTATGCCTGTTAGGAAATTGTTTTATAAAAAACTAACGCTAATTAGGAATGCAGATATGCGTTACAAAACGCATCCAACTTCGGCAAGCTTGTCTTAAGCCGATTATCCATCAGGCAGGCTTTGACTCCAGAAAGCGCGGTCAGCACTAACGCGGCATTAATGGATTTCTTTTTATCAATCGCGGTAAGTTGCTCATCAATCGCCAATAAATGCTCCATTGCCTGCATAATGGCTCGCTGGGCGGACTCGTCAATATTACCCCAATGATCCAAACCCAGCTTGATGGTCATGAACAACAGCTCTTTATTCCATCCATCCAAGCTGACTGCCCGTTCTAAAGCACCATCCAGTTCCTTACCGTATTGTTTCAAAGCCACATCACTTAATGCCACTTCTTTCCAAAGAAAAGCGGAGGATGGCCTGATCTGCAAAGCAGTACGGACATAATCCAAGGCTTTTTGCTCATTGCCTTGCCAAGCCAGTTTATTGATTAAGGCAGGGGCGTAACTTTCCAGTGTATCGAGCTTCTGGTAGAACCGCTCCGCCTGGGCATAATAAAGTGAATTATCAGGCCGCGATTGCAATATGTCTTCCAACTGCATTCTTTTTTTACGCCATACCTCAGCATCGGCATCTGTGCCAGATATTGATTTAAGAAACGCAGTATCTAAAAAATAGTCGATTTGGTTAGTGGTTATGTCTGCTGATGACCATCGGAAACAGACAGTCGTCAAACCAATGGTCATTAAAATCAATGCTGCATTAACAAAAATATGCCTTATCCGCTCAAACGGTTTCATAGGGTTTAATGTACCCCTGATATCAATTGCGCCGGATTATCCACCATCATTTTATTGATCTGTTCCGCGCTGGTTATGGACAACAAAAAATCTTTTGCTTCTTGAAGATTAGGCTTACGTTTGTGCAGATTATGGGCATCAGAAGCAATAATAAAGGCTACATCTTGTTTTATATAGCGTAAAGCGCATTTCTGGCTTTCATCCCCAAACAAACCGGTTATTGAATCTGCGGTTAGCTGCAACAAGCAGCCTTTGTCCAAAAACTGATCAATTTTATTGGGTTGCTTCATAATTGCCTGATTACGTTCCGGATGGGCGATAAGCGGCAAAATATCTTTTGCAATCAACCAGTCAACTAACTTATCAACACCCACTGGAACATTTTCATGAGGAAATTCCAACAATATGACCCGCTTGCCTTGCCATTCACCCAGAAAGGGAATCTTGTTTTGGCTAATCATTATGGGAAGTTCACCGCAGACACGCACTTCAGCCGCCATGCCTATTTGTAACGGTATGCCCTCACGTGACAATTCAGCTTTAAAATTTTCATAAACTGCCGCAATGATCTTGTAATCATTATCATACCAGCCTGGCTGTATGTGTGGTGTCAGCACACAACGTTCAATACCATGATCAACCGCGTAGCGTGCCATAGCCAGCGATTGCTCCATATTTTTTGGGCCATCATCAATGCCCGGTAACATATGGCAATGTAGATCAATCATACGATGTTACCCCCTATCTTTTTGTTAACCACCTGTCATAAGGTTTTCACGAACCCGTTTAATCTTAACGTATCTGTCAGTTAGGAGAAATTCACCCTAGATGTCCCTAGTGATAATGTCAGCTCTGGGCATCGTCCTGATCAGTTGCATAAGCTGACTGGTAATAATAATACCCCGAATACTTGCCAGTACCATAACGGTTTATTTTTTCAACATCCAATTGCGTCAATACTACGCCTGCCAGAGGTGCGCCAAAGCGTTCCAATGTCCGCAACCCGCTCATAACATCCTTCACCGGTGTCGAGTCGGATTTGACCGCATAAATGACTGATCTGACATGTTGCGCCAATAATTGCGCGTCACTCACAGCATTAACAGGTGGCGCATCCAAGATGATGTATTTATAGCGTTTTTCCAAATCATCCAGCAAGGTGACAAAAGCGCGGGACGCCAACAACTCTAATGGATTGGGTGGCGGCATACCTGCAGGCAATATATCCAATCGCGTATTGTTCGCGGGGTAAACACACTCTTCCAATTTGGCGTTCATGGCCAACAAATGCGTCAACCCCAAGCTTCGGGCCGGCAAATTGAAACGTTTTTTAAAGGTCGGTCTGCGTAAGTCAACCTCTATCAACAATACCCTGTTTTCTTCATCCAGCTGAGCTAAAGATTCAGCCAAATTCATTGCAGTGGTTGTCTTGCCTTCACCAGGAAAAGATGATGTGACCATCCAGATATGGTGGTCACTGTCCAATGCGGACAACACCAAGCCTGTCCGTATTGTCCTGATGGACTCTGCAAAAGAGCTGCGTGGATTATTGGACAAATAAGTGCCAACTA
>CAJAWH010000149.1 GCA_903945605.1 uncultured Methylococcaceae bacterium
AAATGTTACTGCAAATTTTGCAAGCTGTTACTGTGTCTTGTTGGACACTGTTGGGCATAAAAAAACCCTTGTTATGCTAATAATCAAGGGTTTATGGACTGCTTTGGGCTGTGCTGAAGGCTTGTTTGGCGGAGGGAGAGGGATTCGAACCCTCGATACGTTGCCGTATACACACTTTCCAGGCGTGCGCCATCGACCACTCGGCCATCTCTCCTAATCTTTGTCCATTGTGCTATGGATAGCCTACCATATTAATACAATCAGCCGTTAGTTGCAATGGTTTGGTTGGTTATTTTCGTCCAAGGGTGGATTTTGCCCTTCGACTACGCTCAGGGTACGGTTAGCAGTGCGCTCAGGATGTAGAGTAAGCTGTGCATTGGAAATGAACCGATGCCCTGAGTGAGCGAACAGCTCCACTCAGGGCACACTTGGCTTTGCCCTTGTGTCACATCAGTAAGTACAGTCACATCGCTTCCAGTTCATCCCAACGTAGGTAGACGGCTTCTAGGTGTTCTTCGGTTTGTTGCAGTTCCGCCAGTGTTTTGCCGACCAGGTCTTGGTCTTTTTTGTAAAAGTCGGCGGCACTGGCTTGTTTGTTCAGCTCCAGCAGTTTGCTTTCCAATGTTTCAATCAGCTTGGGCAAGCTGTCCAGTTCTTGCTGGTCTTTAAAGCTGAGTTTTTTCTTTTTTGGCACGGCTGCGCTGGCAGCGGCTGGGATTGCGTCGGGCTTGGCTGATTTGTTGGCCAGTTGTGCTTTGGCTGCACTGGCTTGGCTTTTTTGTTGCGCCTGATAGGCGAGCCAATCGGTGTAGCCGCCAATGAATTCATCAACTGCGCCCGTACCGTCCAAGACAAACACACTGGTGACCACGTTGTCCAAAAAGGCTCGGTCATGGCTGACCAATAGTAGTGTGCCGTCGTAATTGGCTAGTTTTTCTTCGAGCATTTCCAGCGTTTCCAAGTCCAGGTCATTGGTCGGTTCGTCCATGACCAATAAATTGGCGGGCTTGGTGAATAAACGTGCCAGCAACAAGCGGTTTTTTTCGCCACCTGACAGACTTTTGACCGGTGAACGGGCGCGCGCGGGTGCGAACAGAAAATCACCCAAGTAAGACATGACATGGCGTTTGAGACCAGCAATATCGACAAAATCATTGCCATTGGCGACAGTGTCAGCCACGCTCATTTCCGGGTCGAGTTGGTCACGCAATTGGTCAAAATAGGCGATTTCCAAGTTGGTGCCTTGTTCCACTTCGCCGCTGTTGGGGTCTATTTGCTTTAACAGTAATTTCAATAAGGTGGATTTGCCAGCGCCGTTTTCGCCAATCAGGCCAATTTTATCGCCGCGTTGTATCAGGGCGGAAAAGTTTTTGATAATGGTGCGGTCACCGTAACTGAAGTTGATGTTTTTGACTTCAATGACTTTTTTGCCGGATGCCGCGCCTTTTTGCAGACCCATTCTGGCGGTGCCTTGTTGCAGGCGGCGTTGGGCGCGTTCTTCGCGCAGTTTTTCCAAGGCCCTGACCCGCCCTTCATTACGGGTGCGGCGGGCTTTGACCCCTTGCCTTATCCACACTTCTTCTTCGGCCAGTTTTTTGTCAAATTCGGCGTTTTGGTTGGCTTCGTCTTCCAGTGCGGCGGCTTTGCGGCGCAAGTAGTCTTCATAAGTGCCTTGCCATGACACCAGATTGCCACGGTCAAGGTCGATAATGCGGGTCGCCAGCCGTTGCAAAAATGCGCGGTCATGGGTGACAAACAGCACGGCCCCCTGAAAGCTAAGAATTTGTTCTTCCAGCCACGCAATGCTGGCAAAATCGAGATGGTTGGTGGGTTCGTCCAGCAACAGCACTTCGGGTTCTATCACCAGTGCTTTAGCCAGTGCCACGCGCCGTTTCCAGCCGCCCGACAAGCTGCTGATTTTCAGGTCGCCGGGCAAGGCCAGTTTGCTGAGGGTGGTTTCCACCCGTTGTTGGAAATGCCAGCCATTTTGGGCTTCCAAGGCGTGTTGCAAGTCACCCAGTTCGTTTAGGGCTTGTTCGTCTTCATAGTCCATGTGGATGGATAGGGCGTGGTAGCGGGTGATCAGTTCGCCCAAATTACCCAAGCCGCTGGCTACGGCATCGTAGATGGTGGCTTCATCAGGCAGTTCTGGCGCTTGTTCCAGCCACGACAGGCGCAATTCGGGTTGCCGCCAAATATCGCCGTGGTCAGCATAAATGTTACCGGCGATAATTTTCATTAAGGTGGATTTGCCTTCGCCATTGCGCCCTAACAAACCGACACGTTCACCGGCATCAAGTTGGAAATCGGCATTTTTGAGCAGTGCGTGGGTGCCAAAGGCGATGGAGGTGTTGGTTAAACGGATTAAAGGCATTACGGATAATTGGCGTATGAGTGATTGATTTTACCATTATAACGGAGTATTCCCGTGCTTGCTGGCCGAAGCCGATCGCTAACACTTAGGTTGATCCTTAAGCTATTATTTACAATACCTTATTACAAGCTGGTTTTATTTTGGTACTATGCCCGTTTGGTTAACCCTTGCAGTCCACTACCGAGGTGCGCGTGTTATGAAAAATCAAGCTCTTGAAATGATCGATGGCGATACCCTAAAAATTATTGAAGCCAAACACCATGACCCTTTTGCGGTCTTGGGCCGGCACCCGTGTAGTAAGGGCGTAAAAGTAAAGTTTTTTTTGCCGTATGTGGAATCGTTGGCTTTTGCCGATACCGATACGGTTATCCCGCGCATTCCCGGCACGGATGTGTTCGAGTATCTTGCCGCCGTTGATGAATTGCCGGCTCATTACCGCTTGTCTTGGACGGATAAGGAAGGTAACACTCTCAGCGGCTATGATCCTTATGATTTTGCCGTGCAACTGCCTGAATTTGACCGGCATTTGTTCGCTGAAGGCAAGCATTGGCATGTCTACGAAAAGTTGGGCGCCCATTTGCATACCGTGGATGGCATCAGCGGCGTGTTGTTCACGGTATGGGCGCCCAATGCCGGACGGGTTAGCGTGGTGGGTGATTTCAACCGCTGGGATGGTCGCTGTAACCCGATGCGTAGCCTTGGCGGTAGTGGGATTTGGGAGTTGTTCATGCCCGGTTTGGTAGCCGGTTGCCTGTACAAGTTTGAGATTCTCAACCGGCAAAACCAAGCACTGATGGTCAAAACCGACCCGTTTGGCCAACAATTTGAGCAACGCCCCAGCACCTCATCGGTGGTGGTCGGCCCTTCTGATTATGCCTGGCAAGACACCAATTGGATGCAGGCACGCAGCAGCCATGATTGGCTGCATGAACCGATGTCGATTTATGAGGTGCATTTGGGGTCTTGGCGGCGTAATGCCCAGGGTGGTTTTTTAACTTACCGCGAGCTGGCGGGGGAACTGGTCGGTTATGTAAAAATGCTGGGCTTCACCCACATTGAATTGATGCCCGTCACTGAACACCCGTTGGATGCCTCGTGGGGCTATCAGACCACAGGCTATTTTGCCCCTACCAGCCGTTTTGGCACACCCGATGATTTCCGTTATTTTGTGGATACCTGCCACCAGCATAATATTGGCATTATCCTCGATTGGGTACCGGCCCATTTCCCCAAAGATGCTTTTGCATTGGCCAAGTTTGATGGCAGTGCCTTGTTTGAACACGAAGACCCACGCAAGGGTGAACACCGTGACTGGGGCACATTGATCTATAACTACGGGCGTAATGAGGTGCGTAATTTCTTGCTCGCCAGCGCCGTTTTCTGGCTACAGGAATTCCATCTGGATGGTTTGCGCGTGGATGCCGTGGCTTCTATGCTGTATTTGGACTATTCCCGCGAACAGGACGATTGGTTGCCTAACCGTTATGGCGGCAATGAAAATCTGGAGGCGATTGATTTTTTCCGTGAGCTGAACACGGTGACCCATGAGCAATTCCCCGGTACGGTGATGATGGCGGAAGAGTCCACGGCTTGGCCGCAAGTGACCCGCCCCACTTGGTTGGGTGGCTTGGGTTTTTCGATGAAATGGAACATGGGCTGGATGCATGACATTTTGTCGTATATGCAAGAAAACCCTATCCATCGCCGCTATCATCACGACCGGCTGACCTTTGGCATGTTGTACGCCTTTACCGAAAACTTTGCCCTGCCCTTCTCCCATGATGAAGTGGTGCATGGCAAGGGTTCTCTGCTTAACAAAATGCCCGGTGATGAATGGCAGCGTTTTGCCAATTTGCGCTTGCTGTATACGTTAATGTTCACTTATCCCGGTAAAAAGCTGTTGTTCATGGGTTGCGAGTTTGGTCAAGGCAACCAATGGAATTTTAACCAGGCCTTGGATTGGTATGTGTTGGATTACCCGCTGCACCGGGGTGTACAAACTTTGTTGAAAGACTTGAATGGACTGTACCAAGCCCATCCGCCGTTATACCAACATGATTTTGATTGCCAAGGTTTTGAATGGATAGATTGCCACGATGTGGAGCAATCGGTGATCAGTTATCGGCGCAAGGACGGTGACGGCAACGAGCTGGTGATTGTGCTGAACTTTACCCCAGTGGTCAGGCACAATTACCGGATTGGTGTGCCGCAAGCCGGTTGTTATGAGGTGTTGCTAAATTCGGACAGCCAGTGTTATGGCGGTAGTGATGTGTTGAACGGGGCGATATGGACGGATGAAATCGCTTGGATGCACCTGCCTTGTTCGCTGGAGCTGCATTTGCCGCCGCTGGCGGGCATGGTGTTAAAATTACAGCACTGATGTTACACAGCCCGTTGGCTGAGCGTAGTCGAAGCCCCCGCTACAGAACTAACGGCTTTACCCTTGGCCTGTGTCTCCGGCCTGTAAACTGAAATGAGCTTATGAAAAAAATATTGTTTGTCACTTCCGAAGCCTATCCGCTGATCAAAACAGGGGGCTTGGCGGATGTGTCGGGTAGTTTGCCCAAGGCACTGGCTGAGCAAGGTGAAGAGGTGCGTATTTTGCTGCCCAATTACCAAGCCATCAAGACCGACGAAGCAATTTTTTTTAAAAGCACCCTCAGTATTGCCGAAGCGGGTGGCATGGTGGCGGCGAATATTCTGGAAACGCGTTTGCCGGGTACTGCGGTGACGGTGTGGCTGGTGGATTTTGCCGACTATTTCGGCTTGCCGGGCAACCCTTATGTGGATGCCAGCGGCGTGGCGTGGCCCAACAACGCGGCCCGGTTTGCCCTGTTTTGCCGCGTGGCGGTAGAGCTTGCCATGGATAGGGGGTATCTGGGCTGGCAACCGGACATTGTCCATTGTAACGATTGGCAAAGCGGTTTGGTGCCTGCGTTGTTGTCTTTGGAGCAGCCGCACCCTGCCACCGTGTTCACTATCCATAATATGGCTTACCAAGGCTTGTTTGAAAAAACCGTGTTCACCACGTTGGGCTTGCCCAAATCGCTATGGGGTATGCACGGGGTTGAGTTCAACGGCCTGTTGTCGTTTTTAAAAGGTGGCCTTGCTTACGCCGACCACATCACCACGGTCAGCCCCAGCTATGCCGAGGAAATCCAAACACCAGCATTCGGCTATGGCTTGGAAGGTTTGCTGAGCCACCGCAAGGCGGTGTTGACCGGCATTATCAACGGCATTGATGCCGAGCAATGGGACCCTGAAACCGACCCGTATATTGCCCAGTTTTTTAATGCCAAATCTTTAGGCAAAAAAGCCGCCAACAAGGCCGCACTGCAAGCAAAATTTGCTTTGCCTATCAACAAAAAGGTGCCGTTGTTCGCGCTGATTAGCCGTTTGGTGGAACAAAAAGGCATTGATCTTATTTTGGAAGGGCTGGAGGAAATGTTGGCGCAACCGCTGCAATTTGTTCTGCTCGGTAGCGGTGATAAAGGCTTTGAACAGCAATTGTTGGCTTTTGCACAGCGTTACCCTGACAAAATGGCCGTGTTTTTGGGCTATGATGAAGGTTTGTCGCATTTGATTGAAGCGGGTGCGGATGTGTTTTTGATGCCATCACGGTTTGAGCCGTGTGGTTTGAACCAAATTTATAGCCAACGTTATGGCACGGTGCCGATTGTCAGGAAAACCGGTGGCTTGGCGGACACGGTCACCGATGCCCTGCCCGATACCTTGGCTGACCATACCGCTACGGGATTTGTGTTTGATGATGCCACGCCCGGCACGTTGCTGGAAACGGTCAAACGGGCCCTGCTGATTTACAGCCAGCCGAAGTTATGGCGGCAAGTGCAGGTCAACGGCATGAAAAAAGATTATTCTTGGTCAGAAAGTGCCAAGCAATACCAGAAGGTTTATGACGCGTTGTAATTGCATGAGGTTTGCTGACGTTGTATGATTCACAGAGGTACTTTTAACCTGTCCACATCTACAAGCTGCGGTTTTGCCGGAGATATTTAGGAATGAGGAGTTCGGTCCATGGGAATTAAAACTGGTCACCATGTTGCCTGGCGATGGCAAGGTTTACAAAGTTGCTGTTGGCTGACATCCATAGAAATGTTAATGCAGTGTAAATATGGCAATATCTACGGAAAAGATCAGATAAAGCACAGCGATTTTGCTTTACAGGAATACCGTGAAAATAAAGGAAGCAACATTTATTGGCATGATAAAAGCTATAATTTAGCTGAGAATAAAAACTTGCAAGATTGCAAGGATGCTGGGGTTTGGCAGAATGCCCTAAGAAGAGGGCCCGTTTTAGCATCAGGTTTGTATGGCTGGAGTAGAGTCGGTATGGGTCTTCATGTCATTTTGATAGCCGGAATAAGTCATAGCAACAAATTGGCTTTTTATAATCCAAATTTTTTTGCATGTTTACCGCATCCCGGCAGCAAGCTTTCTTATTTCTCTATTGATCGCTGCATTGAGCTATCAAGAGGCGATGGATTTTCACCCTTTTGGCAGGTAAGGGAAGATATGGATTTGCCTCCCCGATGGGAAGGCCGTTAACCTGTAAGACCAGTCATTTTGATAGACCTGCAATGGGAATGGTGAACGTCAAATTGACATAATTGATTTTCTTGGTTATGCAATATCATAATCCAGTATCTTCCTTATAAAACAGCATCAGGACGGAAAAATGAAAACTAAGCTAACCGCTCCATTCACCCTTGCGTTGGGTACATTGGCTCTGCTTTTGGCAACGGATACCTTAACTGCCGGACAGACTACCGTTTCCTTGGCGAGTGCTGCCCCCGTGGTCAAAGCGGGTGCCAGACTGGGTGTCAACCTTAATAGTGTTTGTGATTGGTGTGATGATTTTACCTTTGTTGACATCATGAAGCAGGCACGGGGTTTTGCCGACTTGACCAAGCCGTGGGATCCGGTCAACAATCCCGTTCCGGTTGACAGCAATGGTTGGCCTAGCCAAGATTTTGGCGTGTATTTCACCAGCTTTGCTTCAGACCCGTTAAAGCGCCCGCTGACCCAAACAAACCCCAGCTTTTTCGGCACTTATACGCTTAGTTTTACCGGTCAGGCCACGTTAAGTTCAAGTGGCAGCAAAAACATCATTAACCAAAAATACAACCCTGCTTCGAACACCACCACCGCGCAACTGGTAGTGGACAGCCACACGGGGCAAATTGATATTGAGTTCAGCAATACCCAACGCACTGCCAGCAGTGGCATCAATACTGGCTTGCAAAACATCCAGTTATTGCGCCCGGGCTATGCCTTGGGCACTACACAGGTGTTCACCAGCCAGTTTCTGACTGCATTGGCACCTTTCAGCACCTTGCGCTTTATGGCTATGCTGGACACTAATGACAGCGTTGTGACCAATTGGGCGGCACGGACACCAAAAAACATGCCTTCCCAGCAACTGAACACGGTGAATGGCGTGGGCAACCGGGCCATTTATTCTGGCGTGGCTTGGGAGTATGTCATTCAGCTGGCTAACCAAAGCGGTAAGGACATTTGGGTCAATATCCCGCAGGGGGTCGATTTGACCGACCCGAGCAGCAATAATTATGTGACCCAGTTGGCGACGTTGTTCAAGGCGAATTTAAGCCCTAATATCCATGTTTATGTTGAGTACAGCAATGAGCTTTGGAACACGGCTTTCTCTCAAACCAGCAACAATTTCAGTCAAGCGCAGCAAGAGGTCAGCTCGGGTGCGGACAAAACCCTAAACTATGACAATATCAATAATATATGGTATTGGGGCTATCGCCGTATTGCCCATCAAACCCTCAGGATTAGCCAATTGTTTGCGGCTGTTTATGGCCCATCCGCCATTAACACCACTATCAGGCCGGTGTATGCCAACCAATATGTGCAACCTTATTTGGCGGAAGATGGCCTGCATTATTTGCAACAAAATTTTGGCGCCCCCAGCAAATATATTTATGCCATTGGCAGTGCCCCGTATTTTAGCTTGCCGCTCAGTTACACCACGTTAGATAGTTTTTTCCTTTCGTTACAAGCCGGGGCGAATCAAATAGTGCCTGGTTTTTCGGGTACTCCGGCCTATACGGGTAGTTTTCCCACTTATACCGGCATTAGTTACCAAAGCCTAGCTGATTATTATCACGTGAAGAATGTCAGTTACGAAGGCGGGCCGGATGTCAGTGCCGGAACAAATACTGCCATTAACGAGAAGGCCAATAATGACCTGCGGATGAAATACCTTGTGCAGAATTATTTGGCTGATGCCCTGGGCTGCGGCAATGCTTTGTTTATGTTCTTTGAACTGCAAGGCAGCACAGCCGACCCTTTTGCCGCTTATCATGATTTTGCTGTGCCAACGCAGAAAAGCAATGCGCTGACCACGGTCGCAAAAGCACCGTTAGCCAATTACAACACTTGCACGGCTGCTATTGTTGATTAGCTGAGGGGGCTGGCCTGCTGATGCGAAACCACCCTACCCTGTTGCTTTTTTGGTGTTTATGGTGCTGCTTGCCATTGTGTCCTGGCTGCGGCAATGGCTTTTTTTACCGTTTCAGGTGCGGTGCCGCCAATATGCTGACGCGAAGCCACTGAGCCTTCCAGTGTTAAAAAGCCGAACACGTCCGCGTCAATTAAGTCGGAAAAGCTTTGCAATTCTGCCAGTGACAGTTCCGACAGGTCACGGTTGGTTGCCAACCCCAAACGCACCGCCAGCCCGACCACTTCATGGGCATCGCGGAAAGCCATGCCTTTGCGTACCAAGTAATCCGCCAAGTCTGTTGCGGTGGCAAAGCCGCGTTTGGCGGATTGGTACATATTAGCCTTTTTGGCCACCAAATGCGGCACCATGTCGGCAAAAGCCCGCAGACAGTTGATGAGCGTGTCGGCAGTGTCAAACAGCGGTTCTTTGTCTTCTTGGTTGTCTTTGTTGTACGCCAGCGGCTGACTTTTCATCAACATCAGCAATGACACCAAATGGCCGGTGACCCGCCCCGATTTGCCGCGCACCAGTTCCGGCACATCGGGGTTTTTCTTTTGCGGCATAATGGATGAGCCGGTGCAAAAAGCATCCGGTATATCAATAAAATCAAATTGGGCGCTGGCCCACAACACCAGTTCTTCAGAAAAGCGCGACAAATGCATCATGATAAGGCTGCCAGCAGCGGCAAATTCAATGGCAAAATCGCGGTCACTGACCGAATCCAACGAATTGGCGGACGGGCGGCTGAAGCCTAACAAACTAGCGGTCATGTGCCGGTCTATCGGGTAACTGGTGCCCGCCAAAGCCGCTGCCCCTAAGGGCATGACATTCAAACGTTTACAGCAATCTTGCAGACGTTCGCGGTCGCGGCTGAGCATTTCAAACCATGCCATCAGGTGATGCCCAAAAGTGATCGGCTGGGCAACTTGCAAATGGGTGAAGCCAGGCATGATGGTGTCGGCATGTTGTTCCGCCAAGTCCAGAATAGCGGCTTGTAGGCGGGCCAGTTCGGCAGTGATATGGGCAATTTCGTCACGCAGATACAGGCGTATGTCGGTCGCCACTTGGTCATTGCGGGAACGTCCGGTGTGCAGTTTTTTTCCGGCAAGGCCAATCATATCGGTTAACCGTGCTTCGATGTTCATGTGCACGTCTTCTTGCTTGACCGACCAGACAAATGTGCCGTTGGCTATTTCTGCGCCGATGTGTGTCAAGCCACCCATAATCGCATCCCGTTCCGCTTCGGTGAGGATGCCGCAAGCGCACAACATAGTGGCATGGGCAATGGAACCTTGTATGTCCTGTGCCGCCATGCGCTTATCAAAATCGACCGAAGCAGTGAACACTTCGACAAAAGCATCGGTGGCTTGGGCAAAACGGGCGCTGGAAAGTTTGTCGGTATTGATGTTGGTCATGGTAGGGTATGGGTCAGCTGGAAAAGCTGCAATTATACCGAGAAATGCACTAGCGGGCGTTTTACAGTGGCAACAAAGCTTAACTATCTAGTGGCGACATGGTTTGCAAAAACATTAATATGCCTGTATATTTTGCACTTACGGTGAGTGCTGGATAAGAACGAGTATTTTTGCTTATGCAGCGTAGACTTAACAACCACCTGCTGAAAGCGGGTGGGTTAGTGCGGGACACAAGGGACTATAGCCCACCTGTAATGCTTCAGATGAACTTGGACTTCGCCCCTCCACGAACAATGGAATTATGCGGCGTTAGCCAGGGGCTGACACACCGCCAATTCCACATTATTTAGCCGTCTTTCCTTCCTCGCCATCCGTGCTGCGGCTAACT
>CAJAWH010000150.1 GCA_903945605.1 uncultured Methylococcaceae bacterium
ATTATCCATCGCTTTTTCTTTAAGGATAATACCGCTCAACATGTAGACTTTAATATATTGCGAAGCCTTGGCAAAACTCTCCGGCTTATCAAATTTATCAAAAAAATCTGCCGGTATACCGCCCGCCTTACCCATATTGTTGTCTTCATACCATAGCTCGGTGGCGGCAGCTGAATTATGGGCGGACATCGCCAAACCACTTGCCAACAATAAGGCAATTGTTTTCGTTATGATGGTTTTCATAACGAAAAATCTTCCCTTGCCGTGGTTAGGTTTTGGCTATAAAAAGGGTCACGCTGCAAAAGTTCACCCCATTTGTTTTTTATGAAGTCAATTTCGGTGTTAAAACGGGCAATCTTTTCTGGGGTGTCTTCGTAGCCCCGCGATTTGGATTCATAATGGTAGAGTTCAGCATAGGGAGTCCATAGGTTACGGTAACCCGCTTCCCTAACTTTTAAGCAAAAATCCACATCGTTGAAGGCAACTTTTAAGCCGTCTTCTTCCAAACCGCCGACTTGATCGTAAACCGATTTACGCAAAATCAAGCAAGCGGCGGTCACTGAAGATAAGTTTTGGATAACTTTTAAGCGGTGAAAATAGCCGGAGGCATTTCTGGGGAAATGTTTATGGGAATGCCCTGCCACACCGCCCAAACCAATAATGACGCCAGCATGTTGGATAGTATTGTCATCATAGTAAAGTTTGGCGCCTACACAACCAATCTCTGGCCTTAACGCTTGGCTGACCATTTCGGTCAACCATTCCGGGCTAATGACTTCCACATCGTTGTTGACCAAACCAACCAGCTCGCCTTGGGCAAATTTTGCACCGTAGTTGTTGATAGCTGAATAATTGAACGGGAAATCATAAGGCACTATCTTAACGCGCGGGTCTTGTGCCTTAACGGTTTCGAAATAAGCCAAGGTTGCCGGTTCGACGCTACCGTTATCTAAAATTATTATTTCGTAATTACGGTAACTGGTTTTTTCAATGATGCTATCAATACACGGCTTAAGTACGGAAAGCATATCGCGTGTCGGAATCAGCAGGCTGACCAGCGGTTGCGGCTCGGGTATCGGATAACGGACGCGGTAGGTGTTGGGCACCAAGCCCGGCTCAACGCTGACACCGGTTTTATCCAAACTGGTGAAATAATCTTGCAGCGCTTTAATACCGGCATCCAAGGTATAGGTTTTTTCTCCGGAATCAAGTGCCGTGGAACCTTCCAATATACGCCAGTGATACAGCACCTTAGGTATGTGGATCACTTCATCAGATTTGATGAACGGCAGGCAGCGCAGCAATAAATCTTGGTCTTGGCTGCCTTCGACACCTAACCTGAAGCCGCCTATACGGGTGAGCAACTCCCTTCGGTACACCCCTAAATGGGAGACATAGTTTTGGGAAAAGAACAGGTCGGGATTCCAGTCAGATTTAAAATGTGGCTCGGTACGGTTGCCTTGCTCATCGATCTTATCTTCATCACTGTATAAAATGTTGGCAGACGGGTGTTGGTTAATGGCTTGCACGACAAAATGCAGCGCGTGGCTGCTTAGCTCGTCATCATGATCCAGTAATGCCACAAAATCCCCAGTCGCCAGTTCCAAGGCACTGTTAGATGCTGCAGAAATATGACCATTTTTTTCGCGGTAAGCCACTTTAATGCGCGGGTCACGATTGGCATATTCTGCCAACACTTCCCTTACCCTGCTGTCAGGCGAGGCATCATCGGCAATGCACAATTCCCAAGTGGGGTAACTTTGTTTTAGGACAGACTCTATGGCACTGCGCAAATACACTTCGCCGGTATTGTAAACCGGCACAACGATTGAAATGACTGGCCGATACTTGAAACTGTTTTGCTTGGCCTGTAAGGTTTCGGTATCCTCAACTTCTGGACTTTCATTGAGTTCAATCCACTCGTGATAGGTCAATGCGCCACCTGCCCCATTGCTGAGGAAGGTTTTATTGTATTTTTGCCAAAGCAGTGCCTTTACATCGCTGTTTTCTTTGCTGGCCTGCCGACTTAAGCGTTTTTCTATGTCAGCCACCGATTTGTTTTTAAATTTTCGGTCATGGGTTTGTAACCGTTCCAGCAGCAAACCATGCACCGCTTCTTGGGCCACTGGCTGGATATTTAGCCTTTGGAAAGAAAAACGTGCCTCGGATTCAAGCGGATCGAAACGTATTTGCAAGGGCGTGGCGGGAAGCTGATACAAACGTTTGAGTGTTTTGCCACTGGCAAAAGGCAGCTCAACGGCATTGGCTTCGTTATAGCCCTCACCGTAGTCAAAATACAATTTGGCATTATCCCTGCTGATGCTGGAGTGGATGCATAGCTCTATCAGATACCAACCCGGTTGCAATGGCCCCTTGGCAACTTGCAAAAGAAACCATGGGTCACTACCTTCGGACTTCCAAGAATGACCACCTTGGTTGTTTGCCACTAGCGTATTGATAGGTTCAAGCACGCTGACGTTACCCTCGCGGGCACCCAATGCCTCATAAACCCTAAATTGGTTACGAAATTCAGTAGGCAGCTCGGGGGCGACCCGAACCGGTGCCATTTGCATCGGCAACAATTTAAAACTAAGCGGTGTTTCACAAGGGTCAAAGCGGATGGCACAGCAGTCTTTGGGGATAAAAACGGGAATTTTTTGTGGCCCTGTGCCTTGCAGCACGACTGTCAGCATCAACTCTGGGGTATAACCCGGGCCGATGTTAAAAAATAATTGGCCATTGACAGGTTGCTCGGCCTGCAAGTCAATAGCCAACCAATGCCAGCCTATGTGCTGCACCCATTCCTTGCCCGCCACCAAGGCAAACTGCGGGTCTTCACCATTGGACAACCAGTCTAGGGCGGTGGCGCCAGCCGTTATTTGGTGCATGGGGATGGCATCGACTTGGAAACTATTACTGTGAGTGGGCGATGGCATGGCTTTTTTGCGGGCGAAAGGTTTGAGAATATTCCACACGGCAGAATCCTTAGCATCTTTTATGTCATCAGCCAATGCCATAGCTTTTCTATGGGAATGGATTAAGGCTGCATTTTTATCAATGATTTGTTGCATCAGCTGGTCTATCTGCTGTGCCATAGCATTGATGTGCTGGTTAAGGCTGGCCAAATCAGTCGCCTGTAGTTCCGATATGCTTTTAAGTGTGGCAAGTGTCTCGTGATTTTCCGCTATGGCGTGGTGCAACAAGCCAATATAAAGGTTTCGCTGTGTACTGATGTAGGTTTGTGCGGCAGTATCATCGGGAGGGGTAACGGTAACGGGTGCGGTCAAGTTGTCAATGGGGGCATAAAGCAGCGTTGCCGCCAAGGGTTCGGCTTGTTGTGCCAATTCATTGATGGCTTGGCTGGTTTCCTCGGAATCCCAACCCAATTTACCGTCCAGTATGTCATTCATAATGGCCACGGCACGTTTGACGGCTATCGGCACCAAGGGTTCAGCCATAACATCTTCAACTGTGTGGTGCGAATGCCTAAGGGATGGATTGATGAGCTGTTGTGTAAAATTTTCGGAGATGGCAGGCAATTGCTCACTATGCATGCCCAACAAATTGATCATTTTAATAATTTGGCTATCCGGATTATCCAGCAAAGCATCATAATCCAGCACTATCCTTGGAAAACCTTGGCTAAAATGAAATCCGGCACAAAGCGTTTCCAACCAACAATAATGGCTTTTCTCAGGTAGCATAGCGTGCTTTTGCGCCAACGAAAAAGCTGCGCTAAGAGGATGCCTGTACTGAATGACAAAAAGCAGGCTAAACTGCATGTCTGTCAGCAGCTTAATCCAAAACGGCAGCAAGCACGGTTCGGAAATAATCAACCCTAAGCAGCAGCTGTTTTGATAAGCTGACTGGATATGCTCGGCGACATTCGCTTGTAGCGTGGCATAAGGTTCTGGCATCAATGCGGACAGTGAGCCTTCTTGGCTTTTTCGCCAGTTCTTATCCAAGCATTTCGCCAGCTGAGCATTTATCTCAGCAATCAACTGCGCATCTTCGCCGTGGGGCTGTAGGAAAAAATCGACTCCCAGTAATTCAAGGCCTTTGCATGTCAGCTTTGAACCGATACCGCCAGTGCCAATTACCAATACAATACGTTGCTGCTGGGAAGGGGCTTGTTGATTGACAGTGTTGATGGTTGCTTTTGTCATTTAAATGAACACTCTTTTAATAGCGAGTACAAATATTGCCCATAGCTGCTTTTAGCTAGCGAGTCTGCCAATTTTTGTAGCTGGGCACTATCAATATAACCTTTACGGCAAGCAATCTCTTCTGGACAGGCAATTTTCCAACCTTGCCGGTGTTCAATCGTTTCAATGAAATTACTGGCTTCTATTAAACTTTCATGGGTGCCGGTGTCCAGCCAGGCAAAGCCCCGGCTTAACATTTCCACAGCTAGCTGGTTGCGTTCCAGATAGATGCGGTTAACATCAGTGATCTCCAACTCGCCACGCGCGGAAGGCTTCAAGTTTGCGGCAATGTCGATAATTTGGTTGTCATAGAAATACAAACCGGTCACTGCATAATTTGATTTAGGCTTTTTGGGCTTTTCTTCCAGCGAGGTGGCGTGGCCTTGGCTATCGAAAGCAACTACGCCGTAGCGCTCCGGATCGTGCACATGGTAGGCAAATACGCTGGCCCCTTCCGACCTAGCCGATGCCCTGCTCAGGTGTGTTTCCAAATCATGGCCATAAAAAATGTTGTCCCCCAACACCAGAGCCGAACAATCTTTACCGATAAAGTCCTTGCCTATAATGAAAGCTTGAGCCAAACCATCGGGACTGGGCTGCACTGCGTATTGCAAGTTTAATCCCCAATCGCTACCGTCCCCCAGCAACTCGGCAAAACGCGGCGTGTCTTGCGGGGTTGAAATGATCAGAATGTCCCGGATACCTGCCAACATTAATGTTGACAATGGGTAGTAAATCATAGGCTTGTCATAGACAGGCAGCAATTGCTTAGAAACCACTTTGGTGACTGGATAGAGCCGGGTGCCTGAACCGCCTGCCAGTATGATTCCTTTTCTTGGTGAATGTGATCCAGTATTCAGCTTGTCATCAATATCAGCAACTGCGTTTGTCATTTAGTTTCCATGTTAATTTTAAATTACACCAATATTATACTGATTAAACCATATAATAAAGGGCATTGAAGTGATTTTTTAGGGTTAGGAGCCCGCCTATGCTTATGTCGGCTAGAGGGTAATTTCATTGAGCATCCGTAACAATCCCGACTGCCAGCTTGGTAAGTTTAGATTAAATGTGCTTTCCAGTTTGTCGACACTCATCCTTGAATTGAGCGGTCGTTGGGCTGGAGTGGGGAATTGGCTGGTGGGGATGGGATTGACGGCATTGGCTGAAACTTTTAAGGAAACACCTGATTTTTCAGCAAAGTCCAACACCAGTCGGGCATAATCAAACCATGAGACAGTCCCTTTGGCAACCAGATGATAAAGTCCTGATACATCAGGCTGCCGTATTGCGGCTCTTAGCGCATGGGCAGTGACATCGGCAAGCAAATCCGCCCCTGTTGGGGAGCCTATCTGGTCATTAATGACATTGAGTGAATCACGTTCTTTAGCCAAGCGCAGCATGGTTTTGGCAAAATTATTGCCGCGTGCACCAAACACCCAACTGGTGCGGAAAATTAAATGCTTGCAGTGGCTTGCCTGGATGAGCTGTTCGCCCTGTAATTTTGTTGCCCCATAAACACCCAATGGCCCGGTGACATCGGTTTCTTGCCAAGGCTTTCCGCCACTGCCATCGAATACATAATCCGTTGAATAGTGTATCAGCCAAGCATCCAACGCTTTGGCCTCTTCAGCGAGCAACCCAGTCGCCAATGCGTTGATAAGGTGTGCCTGTTCCGCTTCGCTTTCAGCCTTATCAACCGCCGTATAAGCAGCCGCATTGACCAGCACATCGGGTTTGAATTGGCGTATGGTGCGTGCCAAGCCATCCAAATCACTTAAGTCGCCACAGAACCCTTCATGGCCTTGCCTGTCCAAGGCCATTAATTCGCCGAGCGGGGCAAGGGAGCGTTGCAGTTCCCAGCCCACTTGACCATTTTTACCAAGCAGCAGTATTCTCATTGGTTTCTTCCGGCATAATTCGTTTCCACCCAGTCGCGGTAAGCGCCTGATTGCACATTGGCAACCCATTCTGGATTAGCAAGATACCATTGCACAGTCTTACGGATGCCCGTTGCAAAAGTTTCGGCGGGCCGCCAGCCCAATTCTTTTTCAATCTTGCTGGCATCAATGGCATAACGGCGGTCATGCCCGGGCCGGTCGGTCACAAACACAATTTGTTCCCGGTATGATTTGCCATCTTGGCGCGGACGCGCCTCGTCCAATAAAGCACATACCGTATGGACAATATCAATGTTGGCCATTTCATTCCAACCGCCGATGTTGTAGGTTTCACCTATCCTACCGGCTTCCAACACACAACGGATACCAGAACAATGGTCGGCGACATACAGCCAGTCGCGTATCTGTTGACCATCCCCATATACCGGCAACCCTTTATCCGCCAAAGCATTGGCTATTATTAACGGAATCAGTTTTTCGGGAAAATGATAAGGCCCGTAGTTATTGGAACAGTTGGTGGTCAACACCGGCAAACCGTAAGTGTGATGGTAAGCCCGCACCAAATGGTCACTAGCCGCTTTACTGGCTGAATAGGGGCTGTTAGGTTCGTAACGGTTAGTTTCGGCAAAGGCCGGATCATCTTTTTTTAAAGAGCCGTAGACTTCATCAGTGGACACATGCAAAAAACGGAAGTTGGCTTTATCTTCGCTAGACAACCCGTTCCAGTAAATGCGTGCGGCCTCCAACAAGCGGAATGTACCCACAATATTGGTTTGTATAAAATCTTCCGGCGCATGGATGGAACGGTCGACATGGGATTCAGCCGCAAAATTGATCACCGCATACGGCTGGTATTGGTTGAGCAAGCGGCTGACCAATGCGGAATCACCAATGCCCCCTTTGACAAAAACATGTCTTGGGTCCTCCTTTAATGCGGACAGATTCTCCATATTGCCCGCATAAGTCAGACAATCAAGGTTAATGACCTGCACATCAGACTGCGCCAGCCATTCGTTTACAAAATTTGACCCTATGAACCCGGCTCCGCCGGTGACAATAATCGCCTTATTCATTTTTCTGTTTTTTTAGTAAAGGGGGAGCAAGTCTTTTGGAAAATCAGCCAATACGGTACCTACCGTATCTTTAGCCGATAGCTCTGGGGTGGCAACTGGCCAAGGGATATTCAGTGCAGGATCATTCCATAGCACGCTGCCTTCGGATTGCGGGTTATATTTGTCGGTACATTTGTAAACAAACAGCGCGGTTTCTGATGTCACTACAAAACCGTGGGCAAATCCTGCCGGAATGAAAAATTGGCGCTTGTTGTCCGACGACAAGACAACGCTAGTCCATTGTCCAAAGTGCGGCGAGCCGACCCGGATGTCTACGGCAACGTCGAACACTTCACCTTGCAGGACATAAACTAACTTACCTTGTGGGTTTATTTTTTGGAAATGTAGGCCGCGCAGCACCCCTTTTCTGGAAAAAGATACGTTATCTTGGACAAAGATTTCGCTAGTGACCTTATCGGCATATCGCTCCTGATTCCAAGTTTCCATAAAAAACCCCCGGTCATCGCCAAACACTTTAGGTTCAACAATCAGCACACCCGGCAACTTCGTTTCAATAACCTGCATATAATGCCCTATGATTAAGCTAGTAAGAATACGGTGAAAATACGCCACACAAGCAATAGGATCGCGCGGCCATAATTTGGCTTTTGCTGAAGCGCGGCAAAAGCCAACAGACGGCTACTGCATAAGCAGGCATCAGTCTGTTGGCTTTTACCGCTGCTATAGGGGCGTTATTTTACGAATACTTTGGCGCCCAGACCCATTTGATAAGCCATGGTCAACAACTCTTTAAATAGCTGGCGATATTTGGCATCCACTTTAGGTAGAACCAGTATCTGGTCACCCGTGCGTATTTCTGCGCCGCCAAACCAACTTTCTGTCTCTTCAATATTTTCATAACTGCCATCCATGTGGGCAATAATGATACGCGATGAATCGGCATTTTGGGTAAAGCCACCAGCCGCTTGGACATAATCTTCAATGTTTTTGGAACTGTCCAAAGCAATGGTATTAGGGAACAGCACCTCACCACTAACCAGCACCAGACTGTCAACGGCGGGGATATTGATACGGTCACCTTCTTCCAGCAACAAACCTTCAAGATTGTCGGCATGGCTGAGCAGCACCTGCCCAGATGGCTGTAAGGTTTTGGCTCGATCGACCCATTGCAGGAACATCGCAGCCTCTGATGTACGCAGCTGGGATTCATCGGTGGTGCCTGACCTGGCAGTAAGCACACTCGCTTCAAGTTTGCGTAAGGTTGCATCCATCATAGATTTTTGACGGTCTTGCACACTTTCCCTGAACAGCTGCAAACTGGACTTGTCGGCACGGTCGTTTAGATGAATTTTATGCATCAGCTCGCCCAACCTAGTCCCATAAGGCAGGACATATTCTTGTGGGTTGAGATGTTCACCTTCAACACGTACAGTGATGGTGCCAGGTTTTTTGTCTGCGGTGAACTCCACTTCATCACCATCATCAAGGCGTATTTTGTTCGCCTCAGTCAATGGGTAATATTCGATGTTTTTAACAGAACCCGTATTGCGGGTGACGCGAAAATGGGTGGCCTCGACAAGTGGTTGGGCCATCGGGAAAATATCACCTATGGTATGCAACCTGCTGTCAATTTCAAACTGGTAAGTGTTATGGGCAAGACCCGTGACGGTGACAGTGGGTTCTAGTGGTTGCACAAAAATAATGTCACCATCAGCAAGCTGCACCAAAGGCATACGGCCTTTCAGCATAAAATCATAAAGGTTCACGGTGATCCGCACGAGGTCGCCACGCTTCACCTGGACATTGATGAAACTGCCTCGGCTTAAGTCAATACCGCCTGCCTGATCAAGGTAATGCAATAAGCTATCCATACTGGTGCCGGCGTATAAGCCAGGCCTATTGACAAAACCGCCGACGAATACCCGCACCGGCTGGGCAGCTGCCAAGCTGGCGTAACTGTAGACATTGGACAGGAAAACCTTGCGTACCGAGGCATCAACCAAGCGTTGCAAGTCTTGGTTACGCACGCCGCGCACCGGCACGGGGCCAACATGGGGCAAAAAGATATTGCCTTTTGGGTCGACGGTCACTGGCGCATCATAATCGAAAGCCCCCCAGAAACGCACTTGAATTTGGTCGCCAATGGCTATGGCATAGTCAGGGTTAAATTGGGTGGGGCCGGAATGGGCGAATGCACCGGTGAATAGATTGGCACCAAACACATTGTTATTGCCATTATTTCCATTGCTGTTGTTGCCCGATTGCTGCGGGGTATCAGGTGTGACAATGGCACTAGATGTTGATGTGTCTGCCGGTGGGGGCACTGACGGGGCAATATTTGGGCCTGTGTTAGTGATGCCTGATGCACTCGCCCCCGTTGTGGATGTAGCAGCAGCTGGGGCAGCAGGGCTTGCAGGCGGCTTAACCGGTGTGGAGGGGGTATAGCCGCCATAAGTAGCAGGTGAGCTGAGACCCAAGGCCTGAACAACACCGAACGGGTCGGTGCTGGAACCCGCATGGGCAGAACTGAACAGCAAATTTAACAACAGGAATACGGCAATAATCGGGTTAAACGGTCTCATGGTCAATCCTTATGGTCGCGGATGATGGCGGCGACAAGATGCAATATGCCCGCCACCAGCAGGATGGTCAGTATAAATACGCTGATATTGTATACACGGCGCGGCTCAATTGGGTATTCCGGCAATGTGGGCGTTTGTAAGACAGCCATTTTTTTAAGGGTACGTGCCGCTTGATAGCGGCCTTGTTCCAATGATGTCATGGCTGCCTTATAAATTTCCTGGGAAAAGTCAGCCAGCATGACTAGGCGCTGATATTCCTCCACCGTGCGGTTGAGCGCCTTGCTGGACGGCGAGGTGAGTTTGGTTTTTTCACGGGCAATCTGTTTTTCAGTGGCGACAATTTGCAAGTCAAGCTCGCGGATGTTGGCACTATCTGGCATCAAGTAGCCTAGCATCCCCGCGCGGGTGGTCTGCAGGTCGGTCAATTGGGATTCAAGGCGGTTAATAATGGTGTTGACGTTTTCCGTGGTGGATTCCGGCGACACCAAGCTATGTGCATTTTGAAACTCAATCATGGCTTGGCGGGCAATTTGGGCATCTTTACCTATACGTTTGATGTCGGTTTCCAAGAAACCAACCTGTTCGTGCGCCAAATCGCGGGCCAGACCATTCATGAACGCCTCACCGGCACTAACCAGTTCACGGGTAATGGCTTGGGCGGTATTGGGGTCAAAACCTTGGGCACGAATAACTAACACACCCGCATAGGTATCAAATTCTATGCTGACATGCTTAAGGTAGTAATCATGGAAACCCTCAAAGGTGTCACTGCGATACCACATCCGTGACAGCGGGTCGCGGCGGTGATCGGTATAATGTTCACGCAGTTTTAACTTGACATCCAACAACTTGAGCATATCTGTCGACAACAGGTAATCACGCAGCAACATTTGGTCTGGCGATGCGCCACTGCCCGATTTCATCATGCTGGCAATGTCGGGGGAGCTGCTGGAACTTGAGTCGGTGCTTTGGATCAGCACGTGGGCTTCAGAGATATAGCGGTCAGACGCTATAAAGCTCCAATATAAAATAGCCAACAGTGATGCAATGATTATAAAGCTAAATTCCTTGTTACGAAGTAACCAAGGGTAGCCGGAAAGGGGAGTAAGCTGGCTCATTTAGGCGATTTTTGTTGTCTTTGGAGGGGATTTGGGTCACTAAGCCGCTCATTGGCTTAGCGATTACCCACTATTTGGGTATAGTGGCCCCTTAATTAAGTGATGTCTGACATTATTACATAATTAAAGGCCAGTCAACTATACAACGCGCTTGTTAATTTTTTATGAAAGGCATAATAGCTTGTTCAATTTTATTTTTGTCCATTTCACCCAACTGGCTAAAAATGATATGCCCGTCCGCATCGGCAATGACGGTGAACGGGATCGCACCTACCTTGTTGCCCATTTGCTCACCCAGTTCAATGGCCTCGTTGCCACCAACCAACACCGGGTAGTTGACGGTCACTTCCTTAAGGTAAGTGCCGACAGCTTCCTGATCGTCTATGGCAATGCCAATGACCTGTAAACCACGGCTAGCGTAACGTGCTTGCAAGGCAACAAAGTCCGGAATTTCCCGGCGGCAAGGCGGGCACCATGTCGCCCAAAAATTGATGACGCGTATTTTTCCTTGCCATTCCGCCCAACTATGTGGGCGACCGTCCAGATCGGGCAAACTAAAAGCAGGCAAATACTGGGGCGCATTGGATTTTGCGGCTGTCA
>CAJAWH010000151.1 GCA_903945605.1 uncultured Methylococcaceae bacterium
AGCGGGCGATTTTTTTGCCCTGGTGCTGTGACGGCTTGCCAGTTTGTCGTCACAGCCCATAGTGTGGTTTCTCGATAGCAAACCACCCTACCCTACTTTTAACATGTCTTGCGGGTTAGTGCGGTATTTCCGCTCTTTTTAAGCTTTTTGAGGCTATAGTAAAGCTTGATGATGCGGATTAGGCAATCAAACATCGCCTAATTTTGCTAAACTGCCGCTAACCAACACAGAACCCGACACCATGACTACGTTCACTTTTGACACGCTTGAACTGGTGGACAAACTCAAGACCGCAGGCTTACTTGCCGATCAGGCCGAGTCCATTGTCCGCGTCACAGCCGAAGCACAAAATGAACTTGCCACCAGACAAGACCTAAAGGAGCTTTCCCAAGCGTTGGAAGTCCGCTTTGAACGCATAGACGGGCAATTTGCGTTGCTTAATTGGCTGATGGGAATCCTGATTGCTGGCGTTATGTCGATTGTAATTAATGCGTTTTTTTAGCCTTGTAGATACCGTCGGGTTTACCCTGAAGGGCATAAAAGCCATGTAGGGTTAGCAAAGCGTAAGCCGGCAAGCAGTGCTTTCACGCCAGCAAACCAGCCCAGCACCAACCTATTGCGCCGCCTAGTAAAGCGCAACCCAAAGCCCCACCCTAATACCCACACGCCACCCATCCGCATATCCAAGACAAGCTTGGCATTTCAGGCTAAAATATCGCCAATGGCTGGCTTTAATGCTACCCTTTTAGACACTATCAACCGAGTAAGGACAGTTCAATGACTGAAATAACTGAAGTACCCAGTCCTTTTTGTGGTATCGGCACCGATGACTTGTGCATTGGCGTGGACGGTTTATCACTAAAAGTGACGGCCAATGGTTGCGCGGTCAACACACCGCTGTTTGAACAGCCCATTATTGACACCCGCGCACGCGTGGCGGGCCAAGAGGTTGATTTGGATACAGCCATTAGCCAAGCGGCAAAGCTATTGCAGGGCGCATGGCTACCGGTGATAGGTGGCTGCGCCACGGATGTGAATGGTATGCGCGGCTTATTGGCCTTGGCTGACCGCTGCGGTGCGGTGGTTGATAACATGAATTTTGTCGGTGCCCGCAATAATTTTTTGTCCATGCAAGCCAATGGCTGGATGAACACCACGCTGGCGGAAGTGAAAAACCGTTGCGATCTGTTGCTGGTGGTCGGCACTGACGTGGAAGCCTTTGCGCCGCGCTTTTTTGAGCGTTATTTGTGGACTGAGGCAATGTTTTTGCAAGACCCTAGCCAACGGCAAGTGATCTATCTGGGCCGTGCGCCATCCGGTGACAGCTCCACCTCGCCCAATGGCACTCAAGCGACCGTGTTGGAATGCCCATTGACGGAACTGCCTGACGTGATGGCAGTGTTGCGGGCATTGGTTAAAAACCAGCCGGTGCGGGTGGACAGTGTCGGCGGTATTGCTGTTGCCGATTTACAAGCGGTTGCCGAGCAGTTACGCGCCGCCCAATACAGCGTGGTGACCTGGGCGGCGGGGGCATTGGCCTATAGCCAAGCCGAACTGACCGTGCAAACCTTGTCTGAAATGGTAAAAGACATCAACATGCAGAACACCCGCTGTTCCGGCCTGCCTTTGGCGGGTAAGGAAGGCGAACAAACGGCTAACCAAGTGTGTGGCTGGACCACCGGTTATCCGGCCAGGACACGCTTTAGCCGTGGCTATCCCGAATATGACCCGTTCCTGAACGACTCCCGTTTGCTACTGGCGGATGGCGAAGCCGATGTGCTGGTTTGGGTGCAAGCCTTTAATGCCCTATCTGTACCGCCCGTGACCGATATACCCACCATCGTGGTCGGCCGCTCGGGCATGAAATTTGGCAAAGAACCGGATGTTTATATACCCGTAGGCACACCCGGCATTGACCATGCTGGACACGCTTTCCGTATGGACAACGTGGTGGCGATACGGCTTAAAAAATTACGCGATTCTGGCCTGCCCAGCACGGCGGAGGTGCTAAACGCCATTGAACAACGCTGCCGCCCGGACTAACCACGCCACCCGCCCAATCTGCACCAAGCATTAGAGGATACC
Organism: uncultured Methylococcaceae bacterium; assembly: GCA_903945605.1. Lineage (GTDB taxonomy): Bacteria > Pseudomonadota > Gammaproteobacteria > Methylococcales > Methylomonadaceae > Methylovulum. The sequence goes on from CAJAWH010000151.1 coordinate 2,086, forward strand.
TTATGTTAATCAAACTTACTGGCGGCACGGTGTACGACCCTGCCAGCGGCGTTGCCGGCCAACAGCAGGACATTTTCATCCAAGACGGGCGCATCATCAATGCCCCTACTGAAGCTGCACCCGAGAAAGAATATAATCTTAACGGCAAGGTGGTGATGTCAGGTGCTATTGATATGCATACCCATATTGGCGGCGGCAAGGGTAATATTGCCCGTACCTTGCTGCCCGAAGACCACCGTTCCGACCCGGTCGCCCGCACCGCCTTGTGCCGTTCCGGTTGCGGTCATGCCATGCCCAGCACTTTTGTTACTGGCTACCGTTATGCGGAAATGGGCTATACAGCGGGTTTTGAACCGGCTTTGTTGCCCATTAACGCCCGCCAAGCGCACATGGAAATGGGCGACATCCCCATTTTGGATAAAGGCGGTTATGTCATGTTGGGCAGTGATGATTATTTGCTTAGGATGCTGACCGCCAAAAAAGACCAACAGGCCATTAATGATTATGTGGCGTGGACGATCAATTCAGCCAAAGCCATTGGCGTAAAAGTGGTCAATCCCGGCGGTATCAATGCCTTTAAATTCAACCAACGCAAGCTTGATTTGGATGAACAAAACTGCCATTACGGCGTGACCCCGCGCGACATATTACGGACACTGGCAACAGCGGTCAAACAGCTTGGGGTTAGCCACCCGCTGCATGTGCACGGCTGCAATTTGGGTGTGCCGGGCAATGTGCAGACCACTTTGGACACTATCCAAGGCATTGGCGGCTTGCCTATGCATTTGACCCATATCCAATTCCATAGCTATGGCACGGAAGGTGATTTTAAATTCTCCTCCGGTGCTGCACAGATTGCCGAAGCGGTCAATAACAACAAAAACATCACCATTGATGTCGGGCAAATATTATTTGGGCAAACGGTGACAGCCTCCGGCGACAGTATGCGCCAACATGCCAACCATAAACATGCCAACCCGAACAAATGGGTGACGATGGATATTGAGTGTGATGCGGGTTGTGGGGTGGTGCCGTTCCGCTACCGTGACCAGAATTTTGTCAATGCCTTGCAGTGGGCCATTGGTTTGGAAACATTCTTGCTGGTCGATGACCCGTGGCGCATTTTCTTGACCACTGACCATCCCAATGGTGCACCCTTCACCAGCTACCCACATTTGATCCGGTTGCTGATGGACAAGTCGTTCCGTAATGACATGTTGGCGACCATCCACCCCGAAGCGCAAAAAATGACCACGCTGGGCTCCATAGAGCGCGAGTATAGTTTGCAGGAAATTGCCATTATGACCCGTGCCGGTGCAGCCAAATTGATTGGCCTGAAAGACCGTGGCGGTTTGGGGGCGGGCAATTGGGCGGACATCACCGTTTACACGGACAACCCCAACCGTGAACAAATGTTTGAAAAACCGGATTATGTGTTTAAAGACGGCGAGTTGGTGGTGGTGGACGGGAAAATTGTCGCCACCAAATGGGGCACCACCCATACGGTAAAACCGGATTTTGACCCGTCGGTGGAAAAAGGCTTAAAAGACTATTTTGACCGTTACCTGACTATGAAAATGGACAATTTTAAGATCAGTGATGATGAGATTACTGAAGATGGGCGGGGCAGTGTCACGGTACATCCGACAGTATAAGCCAGTTATTGCAGTGGTTATCACTTAAGGAAACTTGATGCTGCCTTCATTATATATTGAAAACTTCCGGCTTTTCGACACACTCACGATCAAGCGGTTGGGCAGGGTCAACCTGATTGTGGGTCGGAATAATGCGGGCAAAAGCGCGTTTTTGGAAGCGGTTTGGCTTTATGTTTCCAATGCTTCGCTAAGTGCGATTGAAGATATTATCATAGCGCGGCAAGAAAACTATGGCTCGGATTCTCGAAACTATCCAAATTTGCTCGCAGCGAATCCTGTTAGGCATTTTTTTAAGGCACATAAAATACCTGATTTAACTAGCCAAGGCTTCACCATTGCCATTAAAAAAAATGAAGCTGAATTAACTGTTAAAACGGCGGCATTTATAGTTGAAGAATCTATTGATAAAAAAACCATACGAAAAATAGAGCCAGAAGAGCTGCAAAATTCTAATACTAGCTATTTTGACGGTGCTGAGATATTTGTTGTATCTGAAAAAAATAATGTAACCCAAAGGTATTTTTCTGAAAATCGCGGTTTTCTTCTTGGAGCGGTACGAAATAGCTTTAAAATAGAACTACCAAGTAAACCTTGCTTGTTTGTCTCGACACAAGGGCTTAACGACAAAATAGCCGCTAAATTATTGGATGACATTCGTTTAACACCGTTAGAAAAACATGTGCTAGATTCACTTAAATTGGTTGAAAAAACTATTGAAGGGGTCGCATTCGTTGTAGCAGATGACAGGACAGGGGAGCGGATACCCGAAGTTAAGCTAGCCAACTATGATGAGCGCATACCGCTTAAAAGCCTAGGTGATGGCGTAACCCGAGTGTTCCACATTATCCTTGCCTTGGTCAATGCCAAAGGCGGGGTGTTGTTAATTGATGAGTTTGAAAACGGCCTACACTGGACTGTACAGCAATTTGTCTGGGAAGTTTTATTTCAATTGGCAGAAACACTTGATGTACAAGTGTTTTGCACCACACATAGCCGTGATTGCATTGCCGGATTTGGCAAAGTTTGGGGCCAATACCCGCAAACAGGGGCTTTTTTCAGATTGTACAACCGTAATCAAACTATTTTTGCTGAAGAATATGATATTGAAGAACTCTCGGATTCTTTAGAAACTGATGTCGAAGTCCGGTAGACCGTCTATGGCTTTTAACCATAAGGGCCCTAAAGTCCTGCTCACCGAAGGCAGCAATGATTGCCGCGTTATTTTAGCACTTTGTCAGCATCACGAACTTCCTGAAAAATTTGGTTTACGCGAATGCGGTTCTGATGAAATGGCATTATCAACACTATCGTCGCTACTTAAACGGTCTGAACAAGAAATCATCGGTATTGTAATTGACGCAGATAACCCTAATTTAACTGCAAAATGGCAAGCTGTTACAGACAGGCTACAAAAATATGGCATAGCCATTCCAAAAGTACCGCAACAATCAGGCACTATTATCCCTGCCAGCAACGGACGTGCCAGAGTGGGTATTTGGCTGATGCCCGACAATCAATTGGATGGGATGCTGGAAGATTTCTGTAGCCAATTGGCAACCCCCGAAGCACTTAGTTTTGCTGAAAAATGTGTCAATGATGCAAAAGATAACAATTGCACTACTTTTATAGAAACACATAAAACCAAAGCGGTTATCCATACATTTTTAGCTTGGCAGAATGAGCCGGGAAAGCCGCTAGGTCAAGCGATAACGGCAAGAACCTTGAATCCTGACCATGAACTTGCCAAAACTTTTGCGCGATGGCTAACCGAACTGTTTGAGTAATAGCAGAATTTAACCTATTTCAAAAAGAGAGCAACCATGATTATTAACGGTGTAACTATCGACGCAACCTTTGCGGAAGCTTTTCCGATGAAGGCTACCCGTGCCATTATTACGGCGCATAACGAACAATGGGCACTGATTGCCGCGCAAGCGATGACTGGTTTTGCCACTTCCGTTATCGCTTGTGGCTGCGAGGCGGGTATTGAACGGACATTAAGCCCTGAACAAACACCGGACGGGCGACCTGGCGTGGCGGTGTTGATTTTTGCTATGGGTGGCAAGGGATTAGCCAAGCAACTGGAAACCCGTGCCGGACAATGCGTGCTGACTTCTCCTACCTCAGCACTGTTTGCCGGTATTTACAGCGACATTAAAATCCCTTTGGGCAAAAACTTGCGCTATTTCGGCGACGGCTTCCAAATAGCCAAAGTGATAGGCGGCAAACGTTACTGGCGTATTCCGGTGATGGACGGTGAGTTTTTAGCCGAGGCCACCACAGGGCAAGTCGATGCAGTCGGTGGCGGCAACTTTTTGGTGTTGGCAGAATCGCAACCGCAAGCACTCGCGGCTTGTGAAGCGGCTATTACTGCCATGCGGAAAATCCCTAATGTCATTATGCCCTTCCCAGGCGGGGTAGTGCGTTCCGGCTCCAAAGTGGGTTCCAAATATAAAAGCCTGAACGCCTCCACCAACGATGCCTTCTGCCCGACCTTAAAAGGCATGACCGCCACTGATTTGTCCCCCGAGATTGAATCGGTCATGGAAATTGTCATCGATGGTTTAAGCAAAGAAGATATTGATCAAGCTATGCGTGTCGGCATTCAAGCAGTTTGTGGTTTGGGTGCGGCTGCGGGCATCAAACGCGTCAGTGCGGGCAATTATGGCGGTAAACTGGGGCCGTTCCACTTTCATTTACAGGAGATTATGGCATGAGCGCATTAACTTTCACCTTAAAAATCCGCCCTGCCCAGCGTGTTGATATGTCACCGTTGGTCTGCCAACAGCTGCAAGGAAAAGACCCTAGCGACATTGCCGCCATCGAACTGCAAAGCGGCAACCGCAAGCTGCGGGCTGATGAATTGTTCGCCATTTCCGGTTCAGATGCACAACATATCATCATCAAAAACAGTTTTGACAAACTGGACTTTATCGGCAAAGAGTTAAACGGTGGCAGCATTACTGTAGAAGGCGATGCCGGGGCTTATCTGGCAATGGGCATGGCTGCAGGGGCAATCACCGTTTCTGGCAATGCTGGCTTGTATGCCGGTTGCGAAATGAAAAAAGGCTATTTGGAAATCGCTGGCAACACCGGCGACTTTTTGGGCGGCACTTTGCCCGGTAACAAAATGGGCATGAAAGGTGGCCTGATCTTGGTCAAAGGTAACGCTGGCGAACGTGCCGGGGATTGCTTGCGGCGCGGCACTATTTTAATCGAAGGCAATGCCGGGGATTATTGCGGCTCCCGTATGATTGCCGGGACTATTGCCGTGATGGGCCAAACAGGGCGTTATGTAGGCTACGCCATGCGCCGTGGCACTTTGTTGCTGTGGCACACGCCGCCATTATCCGCCAGCTTCAATGATTGCGGTACGCACACTTTGGCTTTCTTGCCGATGTTGTTCAAGGCATTTGCACCCTTGCATTCTAAGTTTGCAGACAGCTCCGCTGTATTTAACCGCGCCCGACGTTATGCAGGTGATATGGCAGAAATGGGACGCGGCGAAATTTTGGTCAAACAGCCCTAGCAGCCGCTATTGTTTGCCGGTGCGGCTTTTTGCTTTGCCCCTTCCGGCAAATCACGGGGTTTATAGCCACCGCCCTATTTTGTCTGATCATTGACTTGCAATCCGCCCCATGCTCGCCCTCCTGGTCCGTTTTTCCATTCGCTATGCGGGGATTGTCATAGGGCTTGCCTTATTGGTTTTACTCTATGGCAGCTACCGTTTAAGCACAGCAGGCCTGGACATTTTCCCAGAATTCTCGCCCAAGCGTGTCATAATCCAAACCGAAGCACCGGGCCTATCCCCCACGCAGGTGGAAATCTTAGTTTCCAAACAAATTGAATCCGCCATCAGTGGCTTGGTAGGCCTGCGTTCGGTACATTCGGAATCAATCCAAGGTTTATCGGTCATTACCGCCAGCTTCCAGGAAATTAGCGATGTCTACCGCAACCGGCAATTGGTCAGTGAAAGGCTGGTCAGGGTGGCAAGCCACTTGCCACCGGGCATGACACCGGTTGCCATCCCCTTATCATCCTCATCAGCCACGGTGCTGACCATTGGCCTAAATTCCGACAGCAAAAGCCTGATGGAGTTACGCAGCCTGGTGGATTGGACTATCAGCCCGCGCCTATTGGCGGTGCCGGGCGTTGCCGATGTCAATGTGTTTGGTGGCGAGACAGCGCAATTGCAGATTCAGGCCAACCCGCAGCAATTGCGGCGGTTTAACCTGTCACTGGATGACCTCATCAACACCGCGACACAAGCGGCTAGCCACCCGGGCGGCGGATTTATCGAAAACAGTAACCAGCGGTTCACCGTACAAGTGACTGACTTACCCGCCACCCCGGAGCAGTTCAGCCAACTGGTGGTCAACACACCAACCAGCCAAAACGTACGTCCCCCCACCTTAGGCGAAGTGGCTACCCTGCGCTATGCACCAGAACCGCCCATTAGCGCCGCGCAAATAATGGGTAAGCCTGGGATTGTCATGATGGTGATTGGTCAGTTTGGCGCCAATACCTTGACGGTGTCAAAACAAGTTGAAGGTGTGCTTCAGGCATTTGCCCCCATTTTTGACAATGCCCACATCCAATTCCACCCGCATTTGTTCCGCCCGGCGGATTATATCGAGCGTTCCGTGGAAAACCTCAGCGAGCATTTGTTGCTGGGCAGCCTGTTTGTGCTACTGGTGTTATGCTTTTTTTTATTCAATATCCGTACCGCGTTTATTTCCGCACTGGCCATCCCTATTTCACTGATGGGGGCGGCCCTCGTGCTATTGGAAACCGGTGCCAACCTCAACATTATGGTGCTGGGCGGCCTGACCATTGCACTGGGCGAGGTGGTTGACGATGCCATTATCGATACCGAAAACATTTTCCGCCGCCTACGCGAAAACCATTTCCTGCCCCAACCTTTACCACGCCGACAAGTGGTTTTTAATGCTTCACTGGAAGTACGCAGTTCCGTCGTCTATGCCAGCTTTATCGTGGCCTTAGTGTTTGTGCCGTTACTGACCTTGGGTGGTGTGGCAGGGCGGTTGTTTGCCCCGCTGGGCCTGTCTTATATTTTGGCCATTTTAGCCTCACTGCTGGTGGCTTTAACGGTGACCCCCGCGTTATGTTTGCTATTATTGGGCGGCACTGTAGCCACAAATAACCAAGAACCACCACTGATCCGCTGGCTAAAACCCCGCTACACAGTGCTGTTGCAAAGCTGTTTCCGGCATTCAAACGCCCTGCTAGTGGTTATCGCCACGCTGTGCATTGCGGGCATCAGCAGTTTTGGCTATCTGAACAGCCAGTTTTTGCCGGAGCTGCGGGAGGGCCATTACATGATACACACCAGTAATTTGCCCGGTACATCCTTACAAGAATCGCTGCGTATCGGCAACAAGATCACTGGGCAAATCATGGCGATTGATGGTGTGGAATCCGTTTCGCAATGGGCTGGCCGGGCCGAACGGGGCGCTGACACCTATGGCAGCCATTACAGTGAATATGAGGTGCGGCTAAAAGCTTTGCCGGGCAAACGCCAACAAGCGGTAAAAGAGCAAATCCGCGCCACGCTAGCCGAATTCCCGGGCATTACCTTTGAAGTCAATACCTTTCTGACCGAGCGCATCGATGAAACCATTGCCGGTTACACCACCGCAGTGGTGGTCAATATTTATGGCAACGACTTGACCGACCTTGACCAAAAAGCCCGGCAGGTTGCCGCTATTATGCGCGAGGTGACGGGTGCGCAAGACGTGCAGATACGCTCGCTGCCGACCACGCCATTAGTGCAAATTGGCTTAAACTATGACCAATTGGCACTCTGGGGCGTATCCCCGGGGCAAGTCACGGCTGCTTTACAAACGGCTTACGAAAGCCATATTGTCGGTAAAAACCTGCAAGGCAATAAAATTTTCGACATTGCCGTCACCCTGCCGACAGAACTAAAAAGCCAGGCTGAAACCATCGCCCAATTGCCCATCCGCTTAGCTAACGGCGGCCTGATCAAACTAGGCCAAGTGGCGGACATCCATTATGGCGCGGGCCGCTACAACATCCTGCACCAAGGCGCACAACGGCTACAGACCGTCACTTGCAATGTGGCGGCTAATCAAGACCTGGATGATTTTATGCAGACGCTGCGGCATCAGGTTGCCAAGCAGATCACCTTTCCGGCGGACAGTTATCCCGAGTATACCGGCGCGGCAATTGAACAAGCCGAGGCGCGCAAAAAACTCATCATACAGTCCTTATTGGCGGGTGCTGGTGTGCTGATGCTGATTTACATGGCTATCGGCAACCTACGCATCATGCTGCTGACCTTGGTCAATTTACCGTTTGCTTTGTTGGGCGGGGTATTGGCGGTATGGCTGACCAACGCCAGCCTGTCGGTCGGTTCGGTGGTGGGTTTTGTCACCTTGTTCGGCATCACCGTACGCAACAGCATTATGTTATTATCACATTACCGGCATTTGTTGGAAGTTGAAAAATTGCCTTGGAATTTGGCAACCGCCACCCAAGGCGCCCAAGAACGGCTACCGTCCATCTTAATGACAGCCTTGGTCACTGCCCTGGCAATGTTCCCCATTGCCATCAACAGCGACAACCCCGGGCGGGAAATTATGGGGCCAATGGCGGCCATTATTATCGGCGGCTTGGCCTCGTCAACGACGCTAAACCTGCTGCTGTTGCCCAGCCTGTTACTGCGCTACGGCAATTTGACATCCCCGCCATCGTCCGCACTGGACAACCGATAAGTGCGGCGGTGACTCTGACAAAGTGCGGGCCTCGATTGATACTTTTCTTTCAAATTTGGAACAGGCATTCCCAGAGCTGAACAATGTCAGATATGACTTCAACACCCGACAATTCGTGGATAGAAGCGGGCGACCCGTTCTCGGGGAGACCTTGGACGCCCTTAGAGGTTCAGCGTATGCTGGAAGAGCAAAAACGGCTCGGGCAGGTGAGGCAACGGCTCGCCGAGGAATATTCATCCGCTCCCTTGTATCAAGCGAGGGCGCAGAAAGACCCGCAATACTGGAACAAGTTCTCAATAGGGCA
>CAJAWH010000152.1 GCA_903945605.1 uncultured Methylococcaceae bacterium
AGCCATCAATGCCTAAAATGCCGCATCCCCGTAAACACCATAGCAATACCGTGCTCATCCGCCGCTGCAATTACTTCGGCATCGCGCATTGAACCGCCGGGATGGATAATGGCGGTGATGCCTGCTTCGGCAGCGGCATCGATACCATCACGGAACGGGAAGAAAGCATCCGAAGCCAAGGCGGAACCGGACACTTGCAAACCTTCATCGTTAGCCTTGATACCGGCTATTTTGGCGGAGTAGACACGGCTCATTTGCCCGGCACCCACGCCGATGGTTTGGCTATTTTTGCAGTAGACAATGGCATTGGATTTGACAAATTTGGCCACTTTCCAAGCAAACAGCATGTCCGCCATTTCCTGTGCGGTTGGGGTGCGTTGGCTGACAATTTTTAAATCGGCGGGCTTGAGTTGGCCTTGGTCTTTGTCTTGCACCAACAAACCACCGGCAACGCGTTTATAGTCGAGTGCCGGAGGGTCTTGCTCAGGCCATGCGCCACAGGCTAACACACGGATATTGGCCTTGGCGGCAAGCAGGGTTTGCGCTGCTTCGCTCACGGTGGGGGCTATGATGACTTCAACAAATTGCCTGGCAATGATCTCGGCTACCGTGGCGGCATCCAACTCGCGGTTGAAGGCGATAATGCCGCCAAAAGCTGAAGTGGGGTCGGTTTGGTAAGCCCGGTCGTATGCCGCCAAAATATCTTCCGCTTGCGCCACACCACAGGGGTTGGCATGTTTGACGATAACGCAGGTCGGCAACTCTGGGAATGATTTGACGCATTCCAAGGCGGCATCGGCATCGGCAATATTATTGTAAGACAGTTCTTTGCCTTGCAATTGCTGGGCGGCAGCCACGGTACCCGGGGTGGTTGTCGGGTCTCGGTAAAATGCGGCGTTCTGGTGGGGATTTTCACCATAGCGCAAGGCTTGGTGATGGACAAATTGCAAATTCAGCGTTTCAGTGAATTGCACGCCGTTCAGCCCGCTTAAATAGCGGGTTATTTGGGTGTCATAGTTTGCCGTATGGGCAAAACACTTGACTGCCAAGGCAAAGCGGGTTTGCCCGCTGAGTTGCTGCTCGCTGCCTTTCAGTTCGGCGAGAATAAAGCCATAATCATCAGGATTGACCACCACAGCCACATCGGCGTGGTTTTTGGCGGCGGCACGGAGCATGGTTGGGCCTCCGATGTCGATATTTTCAATGGCGTTGTCAAAACTGCAATCAGGCTGGGCTATGGTTTGGGCAAAGGGGTATAAATTGACCACGACCATGTCAATGGGCAGGATGCCATTTTCTGCCATGACGGCATCATCGGTACCGCGACGGCCCAAAATACCGCCATGCACTTTGGGGTGCAGGGTTTTTACCCGTCCGTCCATCATTTCTGGAAAGCCAGTATAGTCAGACACTTCGGTGACAGGAATGGCGTTGTCCGCCAATAGTTTGGCAGTCCCCCCTGTTGAGAGCAGGGCAATGCCCAACTGCTCCAATTCACGGCAAAAGTCGACAATACCGGATTTGTCGGAAACGCTTATCAAGGCGCGGGTGATTTTTTTGTTCATAATAGGAAAATGGCAAATAAAAAGGTGCGGGGCATAAGAATGTGTTTCTAACGGCTAGGATAATCCGTAATGGTCAATTTTTTTCCGCAAGGTGCTGCGGCTTAAGCCCAATGCTTTGGCTGCTTTGCTTTGGTTATGGCCTGAATGCTCAAGTGCCGCTTCCAATAGAGGTTTTTCAACTGCACCGATGACCATGGCATGTAGCCCTTGGATTTCATCACCGTTCAATTGGTTAAAATAGGCATCGATAGTTTGTTTGACAAATACGGAGAGCGGGCATATTTGTTGATTGGTTGCAACGATTGAGGTCAAAGTATCGTCCATTTATGCTCCACAACGGTGTTAAGTTATAAATAGTCAAAAACGGCATTAACCTGAGCAATTTGTTGGGCGGGTGTGGTTGCTTGATTGATGTGGTTTTTGCGGTCTTGGCTAATGGCGGATGCCAATGGGTTTAAATACCAAGCAATATGTTTCCTGGCTATTTTAACACCGCTTATATCGCCATAAAAGCTGTAAAGTGCTTGTAGGTGACCTGCTAATGTCGCGTAGATTTCAGCGGGTGTAGGGGGCGTCAGTATTGCACCGGTGTCCAAAAAATGCCGGATTTGCGTGAACAACCATGGGTTGCCTTGTGCGGCGCGGCCTATCATGATGGCATCGACCCCCGTTGTGGCAAGCACGTGTCGGGCTTTTTCCGGCGAATCAATATCGCCATTGGCAATAATCGGTATGCTGACCGATTGCTTGATTTGCCTGACGGTGTCATATTCGGCTTGTCCGGCAAATTTGCAGGCACGGGTACGGCCATGTACTGTCAGAGCGGCAATGCCGCTTTGTTCGGCAATGCGGGCAATGGTCACAGCATTGCGGTTTTGCAAATCCCAGCCGGTGCGGATTTTTAGGGTCACCGGCACATCCACGGCACCGACCACTGCGGACAATATTTCTCCGACCAGGGGTTCATTTTTTAGCAAGGCTGAACCCGCCGCAACTGAACAGACTTTTTTGGCCGGGCAGCCCATATTAATGTCGATGATCTGTGCGCCGCGTTCGCTATTGATTTTGGCGGCAAGGGCCATTTCAGCCGGATCAGTGCCTACAATTTGCACCGATCGCAAGCCAGTTTCGCCATTATGGTCTGCTTTTAATAGGGTCTTTTTGTGTCCTGCCAAAGCGGGTTTGGATGCGACCATTTCAGACACCGCCAACCCCGCCCCGTGGCGGATGCAGATTTCCCTGAACGGGCGGTCGCTTACGCCAGCCATGGGGGCCAGCAGCACATTGTTGGGCAGTTGATAAGTGCCTATTTGCATAAGGGGTTTCTTGTAAAAACGCTGGGGTTCATTGGCAGTAGGGCCAAAAGCAACAAAATGCTAATGATGATGCTTTTGGCTGTTTGGAAGCGGTGCTAAAGTGATCGGGAAAGCAAGCCAGGGTAATGTCCGTGTAGTCTATTTATTCGGGTTTGGTGTCGGTGTTTTCATTCCAGATAGGGTTGTTAAAATCGTCTTCATGCAGTTTGGCTGCATCATGGGGATAGATATGCCAAAATGACTGGTCAATGGGGGCGTTGCTGTAACTTTCTTTTTTGTCATGACCAAACGGACACCACCAGTTTTCAACGATCTTGACCAAATAGGTATGCCATTCAAACAGGGCTACGCTGTAAGGGCAGTACCATGTGCAGTTTAATATCCAAAATAATTTAGACTGTGACACGCTGGGTTGGAAAGTGGGGTGCATGGTGATTTGGCTTTTCCAGGTGTAACGGTGGCTGGCGCGGTCGGGTAGGAAATCTTTATATTTTTTAAGATTTGTGGCACCGGTCATGCGCAAGTGGTAATAAGTCAAATAGGCGCTGATAAACACAAAAGGCAACGTCAGGATAGGCAAATAAACCAAGACCATAGCCGCAGTGCGGACGGTAAAGGAAATTTTTTTATAATTTTTGCCAATATCTACGCGGTTGGAACAGGTTTCACAGGCTTTCATTTCTAAGACTCCTTGTTTGTAGTGAGTGGATAATTATGGTGTTGTATTTTGCTATCCTGCCGTTTGAAAAAGCACAGGCAATTGGCTCAGCCCATAGCTAAGGTAAAGCCTCAACAGTATTATTTGTCTGCATAGTTTGCAGGTTTCTCGGTGATTTTCGCTAGGCGTAAATCACTGCCAGTAAGATTTAAAGGCTTGAGGATACTGAGCAGAAATAAGTCTTTAAGTATTCGGTTTCAGGTGCCGCCGGGTCTATAGGGTGGTCCGGGCCTTGTCCACCGCTGGCAAAGAACACCAAGTGGCGGTCAATATGGCGTCCTGAGGAACGTAATATTTCTTGTAAGTTTTCTCTGCTTAAATGGTGTGAACAGGATGCGGATACCAAGATACCATTTTTTGCCAAAACTTGCAGGGCGAGATGGTTCAGCCGCCGGTAGGCTTCGTAGCCTTCCTTAAAATCTTTTTTGCGTTTGACAAGGGCAGGCGGGTCTAGCACGACAATGTCAAACAACTGGTTGTCCAGACGGGCATTTTTTAGGAATTCAAAAACATCGCTATGGATAAGGTTTAGTTTTTCACTGACGTTATTGAGCGCGGCATTTTCTTTGGCGAGAGCCAAGGCCGATTCCGATGCATCGACACAGACCACTTCTGCAGCACCTGCGATCGCCGCTGGGATGCCCCATGCGCCGGTATAACAAAATAAATCCAGTACCCGCTGGTTTTTCGCCAGGCTGGCGAGTTGGCTGCGGCTGACACGATGGTCGTAAAACCAGCCGGTTTTTTGTCCGCCCAGAATGTCAATCCTAAATTGGGCGCCATTTTCTTCAATAATGAGCTTGTCAGGGAGTTCCCCGTAGGCTATTTCCGGTTCTTGCCCCAAGCCTTCCAGTTGCCGTTGAGGGGTGTCATTTTTTAAGATGACTGCACTGGGGGCCAGCAGTTCGACCAGTGCTTCAATTAAGCTGGCTTTGCGGATATCCATGCCCACTGTGGTGATTTGCACGCATAGCACCGCACCAAAACGGTCTATCACCAGTCCCGGCAGGCCATCACTTTCGCCAAAAACGAGCCGGTAATAGGGTTTGTCAAACAGTTTGTTGCGTAGCGTCAATGCGGTCGCGAGCCGTTCCTTGAAAAAATTGACACCACATTTCAGATTAGTTTTTCTGGACAATATGCGGGCGCAAATCAACGCATGAGGATTGATATAAGCCGTTCCTATGGCTTTACCATCGTGGCTGTTGACTTGCACCAAATCTCCTGCGGTGTAGTTGTCAAGCGGTGAGCGTTGCGTGTCTATCTCGTTGCTGAACACCCAACTGTGGCCTTTACGTAAGCGCCGGTCTTCATTTTTTTTTAAGTATATTTCGGGATGTGCCATATCAATAACTGAGGGGTTGTTTGTAACCGCTAAAGTGACCTAAGGTGTTATAGGGGGGCGGCAATTTTTTAGGGGGCGCTCAACGGGTATCGTTACAAAGACTGAAAAGCGCGTGCTGTCGGTTGTAGGTTTGGTGCCAAATGATCTTTTTTGACGGGCAGTTATTACTTTACGGGTGCTAATGACCGTCCAAAATACCAGAAAAGAAGAGAGTGGTTATTGCTTCTTGCCGTCCAGCCTAACCCAGTCTTCTTGTTGTATGGGAGGTGCAAAAGTGACCGATGATGCATACGCTGCCATCACCGCATCGGCCTGTTCCGCCAAAATGCCCGATAATACTAATTGCCCGCCGTCCGATACCAAGCTGCTTATTGCAGATGACAGTTCGATCAATGGCTTTGCTAGAATATTGGCGATCACTACGTCGGCTTGGATAGGTATGAAGTGTTCGGGCAAGTAACAATGGATGGTGTCTGCCACTTTATTTTTTGCGGCGTTATCGCGGGTGGCTGTCAGTGCTTGTGGGTCAATGTCCACAGCGTGTGCGGCTTTTGCCCCCAGCAGGACAGCGGCAACCGCCAAAATGCCGGAGCCACAACCGTAATCAACCACTATTTTTCCGGTTAAGTCTTGGCTGGCTAGCCATTGCAAACAGAGGGCCGTGGTGGGATGGGTGCCCGTACCAAACGCCAGGCCGGGGTCTAATGTCAGGCAGACGCAATCGGCTTCATAGTGTTCTTGACCGGTAGGGCAAACCCACAGCCGGTCGGCAAATTTCATGGGTTGGTAAAATTCCATCCAAGCCCGTTCCCACGCTTGGTCGGCCACTTGCTCGTGCCGCCAGTTTTGCAATAGGCTGGCATCAAAATGGCTATGGATAAGGGATTTAATCTTTGTTGGCGCGGTATCGGCCTCAAATAGGGCGATGACCTCCGTGTTATGCCAGATGACGGTTTCACCAATAGCGGGTTCATAGATGGGTTGGTCTTCCGCATCCATGTAAGTGACGGAAACAGCTCCCGCATCACTAAAAAAATCTGCCAGCAAGGGGGCTGTGTCTTCATTGGTGATGACGGAAAATTGCTGCCACGCCATAGTGATATTTGCTCAGGAAGGCTTTAAGCTTGGGTCAGAAGCAAAAGCCTGTTGAAGGATGGGAAAGAGATACGCCAAACCATTAGGCTTTCATAGGCTGATATGGACTTCATAGCAGCCAGAAGGTAACGGTGCTTGTCAATAAAGGCCGAGTTTCTTTTCCAAATAATGGATATTTTGCCCACCTGCGGCAAAAGCACTGTCATTCATGATGTCATGCTGCAAAGGGATATTGGTTTTAATGCCGTCGATGATAATTTCACTCAGTGCAGTGTTCATACGGGCAATGGCACTTTTACGGTCTTCCCCATGGGCAATCAGTTTGCCGATCATGGAGTCATAATAAGGCGGTACTTTATAGCCATTGTAAATATGTGTTTCGCAGCGGATGCCTGGCCCGCCCGGCATGTGGAACTGGTCAATTTTACCGGGGCAAGGCATAAAGGTGCGCGGGTCTTCCGCATTCAAGCGGCATTCAATGGCATGGCCGCGCATGACGACTTGCTCTTGGGTGATTGACAACGGCATTCCTGCAGCGATACGCAGTTGTTCTTTGACAATATCAAAGCCGGTCACCATTTCGGTGACAGGGTGTTCAACCTGTACACGGGTGTTCATTTCAATAAAATAAAACTCGCCTTTTTCGTATAAGAACTCGAAAGTGCCGGCCCCCAGATAACCAATATCAATACAGGCTTTGGCGCAGCGTCGGCCAATAAACTGGCGCACTTCTTCGCTGATGCCCGGTGCAGGCGCTTCTTCGACGACTTTTTGGTGGCGCCGTTGCATGGAGCAATCACGTTCCCCCAAATGGATGGCGTTGCCATGGGAGTCAGCCATGACTTGGAATTCAATGTGCCTTGGGTCTTCCAAGAATTTTTCCATGTACACGGTCGGGTTGCCAAAAGCGCTGTTGGCTTCGGCTTTGGTCATGGCTATGGCATTCACTAAGGCCGCTTCGGTATGCACGGTGCGCATCCCACGACCGCCACCACCACCAGCCGCCTTGATAATGACGGGGTAGCCAATTTCCTTCGCCAACTTCAGGTTGGTGTTGTCATCATCGGATAATGGGTCATTATTGCCTGGCACACAAGGTATGCCCGCTGCGATCATGGCATTTTTGGCGGAAATTTTATCGCCCATAATACGGATGGTGTCGGCATTCGGGCCAATGAACACAAAACCGCTTTGTTTGACTTTTTCTGCAAAATCAGCATTTTCTGATAAGAAACCATAGCCTGGGTGAATGGCTTCAGCATCGGTGACTTCCGCAGCACTGATAATCGCCGGGATATTCAGATAGCTTTCACTGGAAGCGGCCGGGCCAATGCATACGGATTCATCCGCCAAACGGACATGTTTAAGGTCACGGTCGGCTTCGGAATGGACGGCAACCACTTTAATGCCCAGTTCCCGGCAAGCACGCAATATGCGTAAGGCTATTTCGCCACGGTTGGCGATGACAATTTTTTCGAACATGGTTTTTCTGTCCTTGCTATTCAATGATGAATAAAGGTTGTCCGTATTCAACTGGTTCTGAATTCTCAACCAAGATTTTGCTGACGATGCCGCTTTTGTCCGCTTCAATCTGGTTCAGGATTTTCATGGCTTCGATGATGCACAGTGTTTCACCGGCTTGGACAGTTTGTCCCACTTCGACAAATGATTTTGAACCAGGCGATGCTGAGCGGTAAAAAGTCCCCACCATAGGTGATTTTAGTATGTGTCCGGTCACTTGCGGTTCAATGACGGGCACCACTGTCTCGACTATGGCTGGTGCCGCTGCAGCTGCTTGCACTGGCGGGATAAACGCAGTCGGCGCCGGGGTGGAAGAATACCGGCTAATTCGGATAGACTCTTCGCCTTCTTTGATTTCAATTTCGGCAATGCCGGATTCTTCGATCATTTCGATGAGTTTTTTTATTTTTCTAATTTCCATTGTCATTTCTCTCGCCTAGTAACAGATGAGCTGCCTGAAGGGCGAGCTCATAGCCGGTTGCCCCAAATCCACAGATGACGCCTTTGGCTATATCTGAAAAATAGGAATGTTTTCTAAAAGGTTCACGCGCATAAACGTTTGACAAATGCACCTCAATAAAAGGTATTTTGGTTGCCAGTAGGGCATCACGTATGGCAATGCTGGTGTGTGTGAACGCTGCCGGGTTAATGATTATAAAATCAACTTTATCATGGTAGCTTTGGTGGATAACTTCAATAATTTCATGTTCCGCATTGCTTTGGTGGAACGTGAGCAGATGCCCCAATAGTGTTGATTGGGTGGATAGCGTCTGCCTGATATTAGCCAAGCTTTGGCTACCATAAAGGCCGGGTTCGCGTATGCCCAGCAGATTTAAATTTGGCCCGTTTAATACAGCGATATGTGCCATTGCCCCAGCCATCAAATTTGAATTATTCGTGTTAGCCGATAATTTTGCCCAATTTGTATTGGTTTGTCCAGATATAATATCCGCTTCTGGCAACTTAACGCACTTTCACGCTATTCCTGTGTTTGCCGGGCCATTTTCCTAAGCCGGATGGGAGAAGCCGATGGTTCCGTCCCGATCAGCTTATTTGGGCAAGGTTTCCTTGTAAGCGGCAAACGCATCTTTAACATCATCAAACCAATGGGCTTGGCCATTATGAAGCCAAATGCCCGCTTGGCAGAATTGCCTTAGTGTGCCTTCGCCATGCGAGGTCATGATAATGCTGGCCCTGTCGGTCAGGTTGTTGAACGCCTTTTGGGCTTTGTTACGGAAAGCCGCGTCGCCAGCGGAAGTGGCTTCGTCAGAAATATAAACATCAAAGTCAAAAGCTAAGGTTAAGCCGAATTGCAGCCTTCCCTTCATGCCGGACGAGTAGGTTTTTACCGGCTGGTCAAAGGCTGGCCCTATCTCGGTGAAGTCTTGGATGAAGTCAATGCGTTCGGGGATGTCTTGTTCACGAAGCCCATGGATACGGCAGAGGAATTTGGAATTTTGCCGCCCCGTCATGTTGTTTTGTAACCCCCCCCCATAGTTCATGGGCCAAGACACCCGGCAGCGTCTTTCAATACGGCCTTTGCTGGGTGAATCCGATCCGCCAATCAACCGGAGCAAGGTTGATTTGCCGGCACCATTGCAACCAATAATCCCTACGCTGAGACGGGTTGGGATGGTGATGGATATGCCTTTTAGCACCCAAGGGCCGTAGCCATGATCGGTTTGGTAACGCTTGTGGACATCATCAATGATAATCATTTCTTATATACCTTGGCCACGAAGCGGCTATGCAGTGACAGACCTATAAAAACAGTGAACAGGGCTGCTTCAGTGGTATAAAATAAGTCCAAGTTAGGGTTGGTGTGGTAATAGCCGGACATGGCTTTCCGTGCGGACTCAATCGAATGTACAATGGGATTATACATAAGCCATTGCTGGTAAGGCTCAGGTACGGCGGAAATGGGTATGGCGACACCTGACAACATATAGATAGGAATATTGACAAAAGAAATTATTTTTTCCAGTTCGGGGATCAAAAGGACGCCAATTGATGCGATAAGCCCTAAACCGAGGGCTAAAAACCAAATATTTAAAAATGCGCCCAATAAAACCCATGCCTCAGTGGGTGCGAAGTCATAGCCCAAAAGACTGGCCCCCGCCACCAAGATGAGGCCGATCACAGTCATTAAAAAACCTTCCAATGCCGCCCTGACCAAGACTGTGTCAACCGGTTTGACTTGCCGATAGGTATACAAGGCTTGGTTGGCATTGATAGCATGTTGCGCTTGTGATGAGGTGCGCTTAAACAAATTGGCAAATATTAGGCCTATCACCAGCCAAACCACCGTATCAATCCCACCTATGGTGTTCACTCTCATTTGGGTCATAATGACAAGAAGGAACACAATTTGAAAAACGGGTTCAAGCAATAACCAAACCCACGCGCTTCTTCCGGCAGCGAGCCGTGCCACGGCTTCGCGAAGGAATAGGGCTTTCCAAGTGGTGACAGTGATCATTAAGGGTGATCGGAAACCTTTTGCGTTATTCATGGGCCGGGCCTGGTTGGTGTGCATCAAAAGCAAATACCGATGGTTGTTGTTAGATACGAAGTGGTCGCAGCAGGGAGGCATCAAGTCCGAAAAAGATTGGCAATCCCCCTGCGGCAAAAAAACCCGCTATTTGCCGCAAATAAGGCATTCTAGATACTATCATGTAACTGCAGAAAACAGCAATATTGGACACCTTTTGGAAAGGTGCTGTCCAATGTGGCTCGGTGTGGCAAAGCAAAATTTATCGGCAAGCAAGTCATTTTATTAACCAAGAGAGTGTCAGCCATTGAATACAAATCTTACCCAAAAACCGCATCCTACTGCTGTATCCCAAGCGTGGCAGGCACTAGAGTCACATCACCAGCAGATGCGGCAGGTGCATTTACGGGGTTTGTTCGCAGATGACCCTTTACGGGGGCAGCGGTTTACGGCTGAGGCCGGGGATATCTTCCTGGACTATTCAAAAAACATTATCACATCAGAAACCATGGCATTGCTAGTGCGCTTGGCAGAGGGCTGTCATCTTAAGCAAAAGGTGACCGCCATGTTCAACGGCGATGTGGTCAATGTCACGGAACAACGGGCGGCATTGCACACCGCTTTGCGGATGCCTGAAAATGCCGAGCTTAAGTTGGACGGCATTAATATCATCCCCGCAGTCCATGCCGTATTGCGGCGTATGGCGGTGTTTTCGGAGCAAGTGAGGCAGGGGGGATGGCGTGGGCATACAGGTAAGCGCGTCCGCAATGTGGTCAATATCGGCATTGGCGGTTCTGATTTGGGGCCTGTAATGGCATTCGAGGCTTTACGCCATTATAGCCAGCGCGATTTGGCATTTTATTTCATCTCAAATGTTGATGGCACCGATTTTCAGGAGGTTGTCAGCCGATTGTTGGCCGACGAAACGTTGTTTGTGGTTTGTTCCAAAAGTTTCAGTACCTTGGAGACGATGACCAATGCCCAAAGTGCCCGGCAATGGTTGGTGGAAAAGATGGGCAATGATGAAACGGCTGTGGCGAAACATTTTGTCGCAGTGTCCACTCATGCCGAAGCGGTCGCACAATTTGGCATAGCCCCCGATAACATGTTTGAATTTTGGGATTGGGTCGGCGGCCGCTATTCATTGGCATCCGCTATCGGTTTGTCAACCATGATAGCTATCGGCCCTGAGCATTTTTACGCGTTGTTGGCGGGTCTTCATACCATGGACGAACATTTCCGCACGGCTCCGCTGGCGGAAAACTTGCCGGTCATATTGGGTCTGCTGACTATCTGGTACAACAATTTTTTTGGTGCACAGACCTTGGCGGTGCTCCCGTATGACCAGTATCTGAAGCGCTTTCCCGCTTATATACAGCAACTGTCCATGGAAAGTAACGGTAAGGGGGTCACGGTCGAGGGTTCGCCAGTCAATTACCAGACTTCGCCCATTTATTGGGGCGAACCCGGCACCAATGGGCAACATTCATTTTTCCAACTGATTCATCAAGGCACCAAACTGGTGCCCTGCGACTTCATAGGCTTTTGCCAGTCCCTTAATCCGCTCGGAAAACACCATGACTTGTTAATGGCCAATTTTTTCGCCCAATCGGAAGCCTTGGCATTCGGTAAAACGGAGCAGGAAGTCAAGGCAGATGGTGTGCAGGGCGACTTGGTGGCTGCACATGTGTTTCCGGGCAACCGCCCATCCAATACCCTGCTGGTCAAATGCCTGACCCCTGCAACATTAGGCCAACTGCTGGCACTTTATGAGCATAGCGTATTTACCCAAGGCGCGGTTTGGAATATCAATTCTTTTGACCAATGGGGGGTTGAGTTGGGCAAGGTATCGGCACAGCGTATCTTCAACGAGATGCAGCACCCTGACCTGGCATTGGCGCATGACAATTCCACCAACGGTTTGATCGGGCGATACCGGCAACTTAAATAGACGCAAGCTTACGCCAAACAGAATCGGCACCACAACAGCCGGTTTCCGCAAGGAAACCGGCTGTTGTGGTTAATACCGAAACCGGCTTATTTGGCGATTTTTAAGGCCAAAAAGGCGGGGCTGCCCTGACGTTGGATCAGTACCGCAATGGATTTTCCGGTTGGCAACGCTTTGACAACCTTGTTGAACTCCGCCAGGCTATTAATGGCCTGGTTCTGGATGCGCAAAATAAGATCGCCGCGTTGGATGCCTGCATCCAGTGCCGCCCCGGTGCCTACCTCTTGGACCAGCACCCCACCGCTAGCCAGCTGCATAGACTCGCGCTGTTCGTTGGTCAAATCAACCACCTTGACCCCCAGCTTATTGTCGGGCTTGCTTTCTGGTTTGACTTCGGCAATTTTGTCCACTTGTTCAGGCAGTAGGCCAATTTTAAAGTCTAGGGTTTTGGTTTCGCCTTGGCGGATAATTTTTAGCGTTGCTTTTTCATTGATCGGTGTCATCCCCACCATGGGAGGAAGGTCACCTGAGTGGTCAATAGGTTGTCCATTAAATTCAATAATGATATCGCCAATTTTCAATTGCGCCTGTTCGGCAGGGCTACCGGGGATTATCTTGGAAACCAGCGCACCCTGTGGTTTTTGCATCCCAAACGATTCCGCCAGTTCCCGGGTGACATCCTGGATTTGTACGCCTAACCAACCATGGGCTGCTTTCCCTTTGGTCTTGAGCTGTTCGACCACATTCATCACCACATCCATAGGAATGGCAAAGGATAGCCCCATAAAGCCTCCGGTGCGGCTATAAATTTGTGAATTGATACCGATAACTTTGCCATCCATATTAAACAGCGGCCCGCCAGAGTTGCCGGGATTGATGGCTACATCCGTTTGGATAAAAGGCACATAATTGCCGCCCGGCAGACTACGTCCTTTGGCACTGACAATACCAGCAGTGACCGATTGCTCAAAACCAAACGGCGAGCCAATCGCCAGCACCCACTCGCCTACTTGCAGCTGGTTGGGGTCACCAATGCTGACGGTGGGTAGGTCATGGGCATCAACTTTTAACAAAGCAACATCAGTGCGGGCATCAGAACCTATCAGCTTGGCCAGCAGTTCGCGGCGGTCAGAAAACTTGACGATAATTTCATCGGCATCTTTGACCACGTGATGATTAGTGAGTACGTAGCCATCTTGGGATATGACAAAACCAGACCCCAGGGATTGCTGCTCAGCTCCCCCTTCGCCACCCCCCCCGCCGCCATTCGGATTATTAAAAAAATGTTTGAACAGTTCCTCCATTTCAGGTGGCACACCTTCTGGAATTTGGGGTTCTTTGGGGGCACTTTGTGGGGGCTTGGATTCTTTTTGCGTAGTGCTTATGTTGACTACGGCAATGCCATTGGTTTTTACCATTTCGGTGAAATCGGGCAACTGAGCCGACACCGTTTGCATAAATAGGCAGGCGGCTAGAAATACTGCGCCGCTTAATTTCTTAAACATAATGTCTCCATGAACAATAAAAATAATTGGCTGATGTTACGCAAAGCATTATTGGCTTGAAGGGGCGTGGTTATGCGCTTGCTGTGGCACAGCAGGGCAGCCTAAACCACCCGGTCTTCCGGCTCGGTGCCAGTGAAAAAAGCACCGATATTGTGTAGCACCCGTTCACCCATCGCAGTGCGTGTTTCTTCACTGGCACTGCCTAAATGAGGCAGCAGGGTGACATTGTCCAATCCTATAAGGCTCGGGCTGATATGCGGTTCACCTTCATAAACATCAAGGCCTGCACCGGCAATCCAACCCGCCTTAAGGGCTTTTATTAAGGCATTGCTGTCCACTACATCACCGCGTGCCGTATTGATCAAATGGGCGGACGGGCGCATTAATTGTAGGCGTTGTTCGTTGATCAAATGATGGGTGGTGGCCCCGCCCGGGCAATGCAAGGAAATAAAATCTGCATTGGACAACACTTCTTCAACACTGTTATAACGAGTGGCCTGTAAGCTGTCAACAATCGCTTGTTCGGGGGAAGAGGGCACAAAAAAAACGATTTTCATGCCAAAACCAAAATGAGCCTTATAGGCCATGGCTTGGGCAATACGTCCAAAACCTATCAGTCCCAAGGTTTTGCCGGTCACCTTTTGGCCCAACAATTGGGTAGGCGACCAGCCTTGCCATTGACCTTGCAATATCATGCGTTCCCCTTCAGCGGCGCGGCGGGCTGACATCAGCAATAGCAGCATAGCAATATCTGCCGTGCAATCCGTCAGCACGTGTGGCGTGTTAGTGACCACGATACCTTGGGCTTTTGCCGCTTGAATATCGATATTATTGTAGCCCACCCCGAAATTGCCAATAATCCTGACACGGCGGTTTTCC
>CAJAWH010000153.1 GCA_903945605.1 uncultured Methylococcaceae bacterium
CCCGGAAAAATAGCGTTCAAGAGCAATTTTTGGGTGCTGGCATCGGCGGGCGAAGCCATTAATGCCTTGCCCTTGCTATCGGTCAAACGGTAGCGGACAGCCACCCCATCGGTGATGCGGGGTTTACGTCCGGTAGATGCCATTTTCAGTACCTTGTATTGCAAACCACTCGGTAGCTGGGTAATGCCGAAGCGGGACTTATTGTCCGATAAAAACGCCTTGCTTTCAATCAAGGCTTGTTCATTGAGATGCTGCCGTTGCCTGAGCCGTTTAACGACAAAATAATCCAAGGCCTTCCTTTGCCCTTCGGCACCTAAACGGTTGTCATGCCCGGCCTGCACATCGCGGATGCCTTGCAAAAACGCCTCATTATCCAATGCCAACTGGTCTTGCTGCAAGCCATTCATATAGTCAACACCCAACGCGTAACTTGATTTGCGCTCGTCATTGTCCAGCTTGAACGGGCTTGCTTGTGCCGTAGCCAAACTCAACAGCAGTAGTGGCATTGATAAGTAAGCACTGTTTTTCATGATGTTGTCCGTTATTTAATCATTGCTTAAGCGGGCGTGGCAAGCCATCGCACATTACCACACCCGCCAAAACACAGAAAATCCTTTTCCAGCCGAACTTACTGATCCTTACTGATCGATCAATTGATCGTAGTCGAAGCTTGGCGCAATATAATTTTTGGTCAACACGAAATCAGCACCTTGACCCGTGTGGATAGCATTGGTGGCACCAGAAGGGGCGTTGGTGCAATGGCCTATGAAGTCATAGTTGGTTGCCACAGTAGAGGCATGGCTAACGACAATCACATATTCGCCGTTGCCAGCACCGGCTGTAGTGCTATCCAAATAACCTGATGTGCCGAATGGGATAGGGGAAGTACCAGACGTGTTGAACTCCGGGCTGGTGCCGTTTACATTCCAAGCCGGACCAACGGTAGTGTCACTGATAGTCAGTGTCATAGGAGCGGGGGAGGCAGGCAACACGTTGTTGCCTACATTGTTGCCATTAACGTTACCTTTAGGGGTAAAGCCAATGGTTGCAGTCACTGTAGAACCGGCCGTCAAGCTGATGGCCGCTTTAAAGCCACGGGCACCGGTAGTCGCTTCGCCTTTAGGTGTTGGGCCATAGACATGGGTGGTGTTGGGAACAGTGGCGCCCCATTGAAAGCAAGTGGTGCGGAACACATCCACGGCATTTTGGCTGGCGCCCAAAGAACCGCCCAGCAAATCATGTGCAGAAGCGGTGCCCGCTGCACCCATTGTCAACAAAGAAACAGTAATGGCTTGGGCTAATTTAATTTTTTTCATAGTTTAATAGGTTTGGTTAGGTGAAATGAAACAAGAAAATATAACTCTACTCGAGATTATTTCCTCAATTTTTGTTGTTGCTGTTGTTCAATTTGTTCAGGCTAATTTCAGCCAACATCCGCACTTGTGCATCACTGTCATTTTGTGCCTGCTGCAGCACAACCGGATCATTGTAGGCGGCAACCACTGTGGACAATCTGACCGACGCCTCTTTGTCCGCCAACATTTGTAACAGCTGCGGCCTGGCATTGGCACTATCCACGCGACTTAAGCTAGCAACGGCTTTGGCGCGTATCTCGGGATTGCCATCGTTGAGCGCTTCCGCAAGCACTTTTTTTGCCAACACCGGGTCTTTAAGTTCCGACACCGCCATATTGGCTATGGCCTGGCTACGCTGGAGCGGGTCTTTGGATTGTGCCAGTTCCAATAAATCTTCGCCTTCTTCATAGCCGCCCACATCCGACGGCTCAATATCGACTAATGAACTGCCCGCCACGCTTGGCTCGCCACCATTAATATCCAGCAACCAGACTTCTGCCGCCTTACCCTGTGCGCTATAACGCGCCACCATATTGACTGGTGACCTGAGCAGGCAACTGAGCAACGCATTGAGTGCCGCCCCTTCGCAATCGCCAGAGACCAATAGGTTTGCGGAACCGCTGAGGTAATGCAGACTGATACCGCTGGTGGTCGCCAAACGTTTCATGACACTGGCCAAAGGCACTTGCTCGGCTTGGATGTGAATGCCAGTGGCTTGTTCGGTAATTTTAAGCTGAGGTTGCAATTGACCCGCCCACAACAGGCAAGGTGACAACAACGGCCAAATTAGGGCTGTTATGATCGGATACGGGGTTTTCAACACGTTTTTGGCAACATTGGCATCAATGAACGGCATCTTTGCAATAGGGTTGGCCTTAATTGCCTTCAGGATCATGCATTATGTATGCCAATAACAATTGGCTGGCCATGCCCAAATGTTTGGCATTTGCCATTAAATTGCCCCGACAGTGCCGCATTGTTACCCGCCCCGCCAGAAAAAACCACCCTTTAACCCCGTGTTACGCCAGGCATTAGCCAAAAAGTGTGTGATATGGCCTATAAGCCTAATTTTTAATGATTATAAAACCCTTTTAAATCAATGTGGTTTATTAAAACTGTGTGATATGACACAGTAGTGTGTCATATCACACAGTTTTAGCCCGTCCTCTGCCGCCCTACCCGCTTGAACCTGTCTTTACCTTAGTCCTGAAGCAAGCCTTTTACAGCCATTACCCTACTATTTTTGCTTTATTTCTTAGCAAGTTGTGGCTATTATTTATTAACTGGACAATTACCGGCCAGCTCACTATTATGCCCAATGACGCTTGCGCAGGGCACTGCGTCCACCTGCCACGATTTGGCCATTTATGAGGAGATTTTATGCTAGAAAAACAACAATATGCACCCATGTTCAGAGCCTTCAACCAAAACAACGAGATGGTCAGTTTGGCTGACTATGCCGGGGAAAACAATATCGTCCTGTATTTTTACCCTAAAGATGACACCCCAGGCTGTACAATAGAAGCCAATGACTTCACCCGTCTGGCTGATGACTTTGCCGCTTTAGACACCGTCGTTATTGGCGTAAGCAAAGACAGTTGCGCCAGCCATGCCGACTTTATCAGCAAATACGGCCTAAAGCTTAACCTGCTTGCCGACAGCAGCGGCGCATTATGCGAAAGTTATGGCGTGTGGCGCGAGCGCGAAAAAAATGGCATCAAAAGCATGGCCATATTACGTTCAACATTTATTATTGACAAAGCGGGCGTGCTGGCGGAAGTTTGTTATGGCGTCAACCATGAAGGCCATGCCGAAGCCGTGCTGGCGTTAGTCAAACAAATGGTCAACCCAGAACCGGCGACTGAAGAACTGCCCGGACAAGAACAGCCCGAATAGGCAAGGGATGTGCCGCCCCTGCCACACTTGATTGCAACACCACAGAGTAACCATGAAAATATCAGGAATTAACCATATCAATATCGTTGTCACAGAAGCGCAACTGGCTAGCGAAGTGGCGTTTTATGAACAGGTTATCGGTTTGACCCAAGGATTGCGTGCGCCTTCGCGACGAAACGGCGCGTGGTTATATTGTGATGACCAACCGATCATCCATTTGTCTGTTGTTGAAGAAGAGCTGCACAGGGGTGGCGACACCCATTTTAACCATGTTGCCTTGGGCTGCTCTGGGCTTGATGGATTGCTTGCCGCATTAGCCGAACGCAATATCCCTTATGAAATTGACTATCGCTCCCCACCCGAAATGACCCAAGTTTTTCTGTTGGATCCGGTCGGCGTTAAAGTGGAGCTAAATTTTCCGGGTGAGAAACCCGCCACCCAGCAGAGTTACCGTTATGATACCCGAGCAATCGCTTAACCTGACCGGCAAGGTCGCCTTAATCAGTGGTGCCGCCGTTGGCATCGGCCGTGCTTGCGCTTTGGCTTTAGGCAAAGCGGGGGCCACCCTTGGCTTGCATTATTATTCCAGCGCCCAAGCGGCTGAAACGTTATTGGCGGAACTGTCCGCATTGGGCATCAAGGCTGTACTGTTACAGGCGGACTTGAGCAACGAGGCACAAGCCAATGCCGTAGTGGACAAGCTGCTTGCCGAAACCGGCCGTCTGGATATTCTGGTCAATAACAGCGGCGGTCTGGTGAAACGGGCAAAAATTGAAGACTGCACCTTAGCGGACTGGAACAAATCACTGGACATCAATCTGACCAGTGCGTTTTTGTTGACCAAACACGCCATTCCCTCTCTTCGCGCCACGGAAAGTGGCCGTATTATCAATATTCTGTCTTTATCTGTGCAAACCGGCGGTGCCAATGGCGGCGGTTCTTATGCAGCGGCTAAGGGGGGCCTGATGGTGTTTACCCACACCTTGGCAAAAGAACTGGCCCCTTATGTGCGCACCAATTCAGTCATGCCCGGCACGGTGGAAACCCAGCATCACGAAATCCATTCCACCCCGGAAATGATGGAAAACTACCGTAAACAGACCCCATTAGGCCGCAACACCTTTGCCGAAGAAGTGGCCAGTTCGGTGCTGTTTTTAGCCAGCGATATGTCCTCACATATTAACGGGGCGTTGCTTGATATTAGCGGCGGACGGTTTTTGCGGTGATGGTTGGCTTAGCGGGTTAAAACAGCCCTTGCCCTGGTATCGGCGGCGGATGGCAATGCCCTATCCGGTTGGGCTATCCACGCGGCAATATCCTGCCACACCGTAGGGGCTTGCAAATCCCTGAGCAGCATGTGGTAACCATTGGCATAGATGGCGGCTGTCCTATCCGCTGTTGCCCCAGTGGTTTTATCAGAGGACAAATAGCCCTGCAAAAACTGATGCATTGGCTTTTTAGGTATCAGATCATCTTTTTCGCCATATAACAGCAAGCTTTTGCCGGGTAAATTTTGGCTATTGGCAAACGCCTTGTCCATCAAATCAGACAAACCTGACAGCGCATCCACGCGGGTGGCTTTAATCACCAAAGGGTCGCGCCCCAAGGCGCGCAGCATAGCGATGTTATCGGAAGGCTTGACCCGCACACCGCGCCCCGTCAACCTCAGCTTAGGGGCGGTGTTATCCAATAACCATAACAAGCCGCTTTGATACCACGGCATAGTGCTACGCGCCCAAACCGCCGGTGCTGACAAGATGCTGCCCTGCACTTCCGGTAACGGGGCCTGGGCGGTTGCGCTGATAATCACCGCCCCGCCCATGCTTTCCCCGAGCAAATAAAGCGGCGTGTGGGGGTATTGCTGTTTTATCAACCTGACCAAGCCGCGCAAATCGTCACCGTACACCTCAGCACCCGCCCATTGCCCACGCAAGGGGGCCATGCCAAAACCGCGTTGGTCATAAGCAAAACAGGCAATACCTTGGTTGCTAAGGTAGCGGGCGGGCTGCTCAAAAAAATGGCTGTAGTCGTTAAAACCATGCAAGGCAATCAACACCGCCTTGGTTTGGCTTACCGGCAACCAGCGGCGTAACGGCAACACCGCACCATCGACTGTTTGGTAATAGCTTTCCCTGAGTAAAGCAGGCTGTGCAGCGGCCTGTTTAGCCATAGCAGCAGGAGGCATGGGCTTTATAACAGGTGTGCAAGCGGTGGAAAAGATAAATAATAATAAGATTGATAAGGCTAATTTCATGATTGAAACAGACTGGCAGCAGACAACGTGCGCCAATATGAGGCGATAAAATGATACCCGTCATCAAGTATAGGCACACTTAAAGGGAGCATGGAAGAACATGCCCGAATTGGTATTTTTAACGGTTCATTCGCTTTAAACCGGAGTGACCTCTGCTGCTAAAAAACAAATGCCCAAGCGTTAAGCCACAATTACACTGATATGCGCTTTTGAATGTTCAAGTGGTTTATCTCTGACAACAATTTCGACATCTTGGCCTAGCGACATTAAGCATCTTAGTAGGCGATCCGTTGAAAAGCCAGATAGCCGCCCTCGCACCAACGCAGATACCTTAGGTTGATCGAGCCCCATGAGTTCGGCTGCTTCTGATTGCTTTAATCCTTTCCGATCAATGAGTTCTGCAATTTGTTGGGCTAGGCGGACACGCGCAAGGGCTTCTTCAGCATCAGGCCGCCCCAAATCGGCAAAAATATTGCCACTACTGGCTTGAACGGGTATTTCTCTGTATTCTGTGTTGCTCATGGCAATCTCCGCTGTGTTATAGCATTCCATGCTTTCATTGTAATTTCATTATCCACAACATGCTATTTATGGCATTTTTTGCTGATTGTACAGCGGAAAAGGGGAATTTTGTTAAGTTTGAAAAATATTTTTTAGGTACACGAAACAGTACCCAAGTATATCAAGAAAGAGAAAACTCCTATTTTTTGCCACTACCAGCTAATTAGATTGACTAATATGTCCAATGCTATGGCACTAAGCCCTCTAACTTGAATATTGCTTGTCTTGGCTTTGTTCACGATACCTAGCCCTGCTTATTGGATATCAGCCAATCCTGATAATCGGATTCAGCCCTTTTTAGTCGGGTTTTGACCAATTCAATGTCATGCTTCGGCGTAGCAATCCCTCTATGTGATTTCTTTTGGAAGGCGTGTAAAACGTACACAACATGAGAAAATCGCACAGTGTATACGGTGCGGAAAGTGTCGCCGTCGAAATCGTCTACAACTTCAAGCACACCTGCGCCACTAAATCCCTGTAAGGGCTTTGCTATAGGTGATTTACCGCCTTGTTGCGCCTTATCGAGCGCATAGCCGATGACATTTTGAACTTCATCGGGGAAGTCTTTCAGATCAGCTAGGCTACTGCCAACCCAAAACAGTGGTTTTTGTTGTTCATTTTCATTTTTGCTCATAGGGTTTTGCCGTTAATTTATGCTAATTACAGCATATCAAAATCCATATCACAAATCAATATTTTGTATATTATTAAAAAATAATTACTATATATAGTATTTTTACTGCACTTTTTGCAAAAACCAACAGGCCATTAAGCAAGCGCAGGAATTAGGCGGTCATGCCAGAAGAAGATGCCATCAAAATTCATCTGGCCTTACCCAGGTAACCCAAGACATTGTTTGGCAAACAAGGTTTGGCAAGCCCTAAAATCCTGTAAAATGCCTGATTTTTAAACTTCAGCAGAAAACCCATGCGTACTAGCCAATTC
>CAJAWH010000154.1 GCA_903945605.1 uncultured Methylococcaceae bacterium
AATCACTTACAAGCCGTTAAGGCATTAGAAAAAAATGGCTTTTGGGTGGCTCGCCAAGGCAAGCACATTGTGATGACCGATGGCAACCGGATTATCACCATTCCCCGCCATAATCCGGTCAATGCCATCACCATGGGCAACATTATCCGTGATTCGGGCATACCGTATGAAACCTTTAAACGACACTTGTAACCCTAGTGGTTGAGCCGCCATGTCCGAAGCCGTTTATCTGTCGCGTCTGCAACATTACCTGTACTGCCCGCGCCAATTCAGCCTGATTGAACTGGAGGCCGTGTGGGAAGAAAACCAGTTTACCGCCGAAGGCCAAGTGCTGCACCAGCACGTCAACCAAGCGGGCCAGCAATCACGCGGGGCTATCCGCACGGTGCGGGCGCTGCGGTTATCTGAAGAGGAATTGGGCATTGAAGGCGTGGCGGACGTGGTTGAATATCACCGCCAAGCCGATGGCTCAGAGATACCTTACCCTATCGAGTATAAGCGCGGCAAACCCAAAACCCACCGTGCCGATGAGGTGCAATTGTGCGCCCAAGCCTTGTGTTTGGAAGCCATGTTGCAAACCAACGTACCCGAAGGTGCATTGTTTTACGGCGAAGTCCGCCGTCGCCATAATGTGCCATTTGATGCAGAGCTACGGGCATTAACACAGCAAACCATTTTGGCCTGCCGTGCCATCATTGCCAGCCAAACCACGCCCAAAGCGGTTTACCAAGCCAAAAAATGCCGCAATTGCTCGTTGATTGACGCTTGTCACCCACAAGATTTTACTAAATCAGCCAGCCAATGGCTGGCAACCCAACTGGCAGAAAACTGATGCGCCCTTTACGCAATGTCATTTACATCCAAACCCAAAATGCTTGGGTACATAAAGATAACGACAATCTGGTCATGAAGGTGGGGGATGAGACCAAGGCACGTATCCCTATCCATAAACTGCAAGGCTTAATTTGCTTTGGGCAAGTCACAATATCGCCTTATCTTATGGCACATTGCGCCGAAAACGGCATCACTATCACTTATCTTAATATGTTCGGTAAGTTTTTGGCGCGGGTCGAGGGACCAATCAGCGGTAATGTTTTGTTGCGCCGCACCCAGCACCTGACCGGACACGACCCCGCCAGAAGCATCCCTATTGCCCGACTGATGCTGACCGGTAAGCTTTATAACCAACGCTATGTGCTAAGGCGTTATCTGCGCGATTACGGTGATAAAACGGACAACCACGCACTAAAAGACTTGGAAACTGCTGAAAAACGCTTGGCACGGTGTATGGAGCAGCTTAACGAATGTCATAGCATTGATACGCTGATGGGGCGCGAGGGCGAGGCCGCACAAGTCTATTTTGGCGTGTTCCAGCAACTTATCCGCCAGCCCGACTTTAGTTTTGATGCCAGACGACGTAGGCCACCCACTGATCCGGTCAACGCGTTGCTATCATTTTGCTATACCTTGCTCATCCATGATTGCCGTTCTGCACTGGAATCAACCGGACTTGACCCCGCCAGCGGCTTTTTGCACCAGCTCCGCAGCGGCAGACCTTCTTTAGCGTTAGATATGGTTGAAGAGTTCCGGCCTATGGTGGACCGCTTTGTGCTGTCACTCATCAACAAACGCCAATTGCTTATCAAGGATTTTGAAACCGATAGCAACGGTGCTGTGATGCTAAAAGAAGAAGCCCGCCGCACCTTGCTGGCTGCTTGGCAAGACCGCAAACAAGACACGTTGTTGCATCGCTGGTTTGATGAAAACGTTCCGGTCGGCTTGTTGCCTTGGTTGCAAGCGCAAATTCTTGCCCGCCATTTAAGGGGCGACTGTGATAGCTATGTGCCATTTTTATGGAAGTGAGTTTACCACCATGATGATCTTAGTGACTTACGATGTCAGTTTTAAAACTGAAACCGGCCCTAAACGCTTGAGGCGAATAGCGAAACTCTGTCAGGTTTACGGTCAGCGGGTGCAATATTCGGTGTTTGAGGTAGAGGTGGATATGGCGCAATGGACACAATTGAAGGATGCGCTAATAAAAAACATGGATGAAGAGGAAGATAGTTTACGGTTTTACTACCTTGGCAATAATTGGGAACGGCGAGTGGAGCATATTGGCGCAAAAAAACCATTGGACTTAAATCGGTTGTTATTGATGTAGTGCGAACCCTAAGCAAGCATGAAAACAAGCAGGCTTTCGCAGCATTAGCAACCCATTGATTTTATATGGGCTTTGTTTTTGTCGATTACAGGATTATAATAAAAAAGGCATTTGCCTTAATAGATTCGCATATAAAAGCGTTTTTCTGCTTTGTATTCAAAATGTTAAGTTAATGCTGTCGCGTCCCCCGTGGGCGCGTGGATTGAAACCAACAATTGCCGAGATACCATACATTGCCGCGCGTCGCGTCCCCCGTGGGCGCGTGGATTGAAACGGAGTTTAGTTGATGGCGGGCAATAATCAGGTTGTCGCGTCCCCCGTGGGCGCGTGGATTGAAACATAAAATCCGTCCAACCTAAAAATTAAAAATCGTCGCGTCCCCCGTGGGCGCGTGGATTGAAACGGCTATAACGTTGCCGGTACAGCCACGGCCCAGGTCGCGTCCCCCGTGGGCGCGTGGATTGAAACTTGTCGTGCAGCAGTTTGAGGCACTGTTTGAGCGTCGCGTCCCCCGTGGGCGCGTGGATTGAAACAATCAAAAGTGTTAAATCAACTGCATCCACAAGTCGCGTCCCCCGTGGGCGCGTGGATTGAAACAGGCCGAACATGAACAACGGTTAAAAGAACAGGGTCGCGTCCCCCGTGGGCGCGTGGATTGAAACGTTTACCCCAGCAATCACGGCTTTATATAATGGTCGCGTCCCCCGTGGGCGCGTGGATTGAAACGATAGCGTCCACCATGCTGAAGCATCGTAATAGCGTCGCGTCCCCCGTGGGCGCGTGGATTGAAACAAGTGCGGGAGCACCATTAAACCAAACTGAAAGTCGCGTCCCCCGTGGGCGCGTGGATTGAAACCCTGTCACCCGCCTCGTATTGCTGCCACGCTCGTCGCGTCCCCCGTGGGCGCGTGGATTGAAACACTGTAATTTTCCAGCTCGGTTTCTAGCGCATGTCGCGTCCCCCGTGGGCGCGTGGATTGAAACCTGAAAGTCGGTGTGCTTGGCGTGTCAGACAACGTCGCGTCCCCCGTGGGCGCGTGGATTGAAACATGATGTCAACGATTAAATTAAAATAATTTTTGGTCGCGTCCCCCGTGGGCGCGTGGATTGAAACATCTGCTCAATATGCAAATATGTTAACGGATGCTCGTCGCGTCCCCCGTGGGCGCGTGGATTGAAACTTGAACTTCAAAACGCTCATTTGGCTTGTTGCTGTCGCGTCCCCCGTGGGCGCGTGGATTGAAACCAGCAGCGGCGGGTTGACTTTAGGGGCTATGCCGTCGCGTCCCCCGTGGGCGCGTGGATTGAAACCCTTAGTCAAAGCCACTGCCCGTGCAGTGACGTGTCGCGTCCCCCGTGGGCGCGTGGATTGAAACACGCTTGCAATGCTCATGTAGCACCTCCGCGCTAGTCGCGTCCCCCGTGGGCGCGTGGATTGAAACAGACACATTTACGCCCAAAACCTGCTGCTGCGCTGTCGCGTCCCCCGTGGGCGCGTGGATTGAAACATTGCGGAGTTCGGTTTTGCGGAGTATGTCATGTCGCGTCCCCCGTGGGCGCGTGGATTGAAACTACCTGAATCGTGCCGCTATCCTTCATTGCCCAGTCGCGTCCCCCGTGGGCGCGTGGATTGAAACCCGCATGTTGGCCGCTTCATCAAACACAATCAGGTCGCGTCCCCCGTGGGCGCGTGGATTGAAACCTCCGTGCAAAAATTGCACATCAAAAACGGGTTAGTCGCGTCCCCCGTGGGCGCGTGGATTGAAACAGTCAGCAAAACCGCCGCCTGATTCTGTGCGTGTCGCGTCCCCCGTGGGCGCGTGGATTGAAACACTGCATCAGCGGGTGAAAGATTGGTTATGATGTCGCGTCCCCCGTGGGCGCGTGGATTGAAACGCACGATATTAAATATCTGAATTGTGAAACGCGCGTCGCGTCCCCCGTGGGCGCGTGGATTGAAACCATTAGCCTTGTTTCCTTATAGCTTTTCTATAAGGTCGCGTCCCCCGTGGGCGCGTGGATTGAAACCCCTACCCGTATAAACAGGTTTGGGAAAACCATGTCGCGTCCCCCGTGGGCGCGTGGATTGAAACCATAAAAATCCTAAAAAAACGCCCGCACAAAGCGTCGCGTCCCCCGTGGGCGCGTGGATTGAAACTGTGCATCGTATTGCGTTTCGGGAGGCGGTGGGTCGCGTCCCCCGTGGGCGCGTGGATTGAAACCTTGGAAACAGATTTTTAAACCTGCCACCAAGTCGCGTCCCCCGTGGGCGCGTGGATTGAAACTGTCAATCTGCCGTATTGCAGCCCCCGGTGTCGGTCGCGTCCCCCGTGGGCGCGTGGATTGAAACAAGTTCGCACGGGCGGCGGCCTGCATTTGCAAGTGTCGCGTCCCCCGTGGGCGCGTGGATTGAAACCGTGCGGCATGGGTGCTGTTAGCCCAGAAGCTGTCGCGTCCCCCGTGGGCGCGTGGATTGAAACCGCGTTTGCATTGATGATGTCGCGCTCTGAGAGTCGCGTCCCCCGTGGGCGCGTGGATTGAAACTGTTAGCGGATTGTTAGCCAATAAAACGTTGGAACAATGGCAGCAGGACTATTGCCACTGCCTTCAAACCAAATAACCATAGCGTTTAAGCCGATGCCTTAGGATATTACGGCTAATGCCGAGCAAGCGCCCTGTTTGCACTTGGTTTTTTTCGCAGTATTCATAAGCTGTCCTAATGATGGCCTGTTCCAGTGTGTCAAACAGATTGTCTTGGGGGAGTTCATATAAATCGGTCAATGCCTTTTCCAAGTTCCACAGCGAAGCGGCGGTTGATGAGGGGCGCTGTGCGTGTTTGGAATAGGACACGAAGAAATTGGGGTTTAAGTGCAAATCATCCGCTTTAATTGCATCCCCTTTGCAAATGAGTAAGGCATGATGGATGATATTTTCCAATTCCCTAATATTGCCGGGCCAGGCGTAGCCCAATAGGGCTTGCTCCGCCTCTGCACTTAAATGAATGCTGTCCAGTTTCATGCGGCCGCAATAGCGTTTCAGAAAATGGTTCGCCAAAGGCAGAATGTCCCCGGCACGTTCTTTTAGCGGCAACAAGCTGAGTGCTGCCACATTTAGCCGGTAGTACAAATCTTCACGGAAATGGCCCGCTTGCACGGCTTCCGCCAAATTGACATTGGTTGCCGCAACCACCCTGACATCAATAGGGATAGTGGTTCTGGCACCCAAACGCACCACTTCTTGTTCCTGCAAGACGCGAAGTATTTTGACTTGTGCCGACAAGGGCAAATCGCCAATTTCATCCAGAAACAAAGTGCCGCCATTAGCGGCTTCAAACCAGCCACTACGCGCATTCAAAGCGCCTGTGAACGCGCCTTTTTCATGACCGAACAACTCGCTTTCCACTAATGATTCTGATATTGCGCCGCAGTTGACGGCAATAAATGGTGCATCTTTGCGGTGGCTCAAGTTATGCACCTGACGGGCCACCAGTTCTTTGCCGGTGCCAGTCTCGCCAATAATCAATACCGTTGCATCGCTAGGGGCAATACGTTCTATATAAGCCAGCAGGCGCAACGAGGCGGGATCATGGAACACCAATGCTGTGGCTCTAATTGAAAGCGCATGTGAACTCAGATTAGGTAAGGTAATCAATGGTTCGCTCTGAAAATTAGAGCTGAGTCCGGCACTGGTCAAATTATGGTTATCAATCATTTGTGAATGTAGTTGTAAAAACCCTTGCCACTAGGCGGCAAGCGGGTTTAAAAACGGGACGTGTCCAACACAGGCTGTCAGCAAACACATGACAATCTGAAGCACGCATTTTAAAGGGGGATTGTGTCTTTGCCAGAAGTCTATCAGACGGCTTGGCAACACATTAATGATATATTTTGATACTGCTATCTAATTTATAGATTTAAATTTTTTAAATGAACTATTAATTAGCTTTATGGCTGGGGCAGGGGGCTTAACCTTGACATTACTGTTGTTATAGCAGCACAGCAGCAACAGCAATTGTTTGCCGGTACGCAGAAAATTTAAAGGGCGGTGAATAAGTAATATATAAATCATGTGGTTATATTTTGGCACAGGAAGTGCAATAACTGAAGTGACCGATTCAATCGGCATTTTTCAGTTTTACTGCACTTTACAAACATCAAAAGGTACCTATCATGAAAAAATTAAATACTCTCGCAGCGGCTGTTGCACTGGCGGTCGGATCACAAGGTGCCTATGCACTGACTCCTTGGGCAAACGGCACTCCAGACTTGGTTGTTTATACCTCAGGTGGTGCGGCGCAAGATAAAGCTTACGCACAAGTTATCAATGATGTTTTGGCTACATCCGGTTCAGTGGATGTCTTTGCGGATGTTGACCCTGCTGACCCAACCCAAACAGTGGGTGCCCGCTGGACGGCTTATTATTTTACCGGTAGCTCAACATTGCCTTCAGGTTTGGCAGGCAAAAAAATCTTGCTGGAAAAACGTATTTACGGTGCGGCAGGCTATGGCTTAGTGCCCCTGCTGGCTGGCAGCGGCAGTGCTGGCTTGCCTATTGAGCATTTGCTTGTGGCTGGCACAACGGCAGCCCAGTGGGTGGCCAATGGCACACAAAGCTGGAAACAAACCATTTCTAGCACGAATGCCACCACTTATCTGACCCATGTGGTTTCTGATGCCGGTTTCTTAGGTGTCGATCCTAGCATTCTGCTGAAACCAGGCACTATCAATTACCCGACTCCAGTTAACCAGGTTTCAACTGGCACACCTGATGGCAGTACCGGCAGTGTGACTTGGCCAACTAACTTGACTGCAGTGCCTTCAACTGGCAACGCCGCCTTTACCGTATTGTCAACCGGTGGTCTGGTTTATGGCGTTGCTGTCACCCAAGATTTATATAAAGTGTTGCAAGCGGCAGAAAAGCGGGCAGGCAAATTGCCTAGCACCGTCACTATTGGGGCTTACGACGAAGCCAGCTTGCCCAGTCTTAGCCGCAACATCTTGGCCTCGATAATTTCAGGTAAGGTGGGCGCATGGGATCAGATTAAAATTGTTGACACCACTGCCGGCAATACTGTCAAGACTTTGCTGGATCCTAGCATTTTGAGCGATGCGGGCGTAACTGCACCTTTTGTATCACAGACTACCGGCAAAACCCCTATTGCTGTGGGTAACCGCAACAACGGCGCAGCCGTTGGCGCAGTGGCTTATGCGGCATTGCTCAACTACCCTAGCGTTGCCAATTCATTTGCACCTGCCACCGCTGTGCCTAATGACCAGCCGGATGAAGATGCCAGCTTGCCTATCGTTAAACAACCCAACGGCACAACCGATACCGGTAACTTGTTAAAAGACTGGCAAAACGGCACTAACTTGACCGGTTATAACAATGTTAAAAGTGGTTCTGGCTATGCAAACCGTTGGGGTATCGCCATTAACAATGCGGGCGGCAACACTAAGGTGACTGCCGCAGGCACTGGTGGTGACCCTTGGCGTTATATCAAGATTGATGACTATGCCCCTACTATTGCAAACGTTGCATCTGCTGATTACCCACTTTGGGCAGAAGGCACCTTTATTTTCCGTACCGCCAAAGCAAGCGACAAACAATGGGCCAACAAAGTCAATCTGTTCACAGCCTTGGCTAATGCATTGGGAAGCCCTACAGTTGCCAACGAAGTCAATACCAACCAAGCTTGGGGTGCAACAGGTATTTTTGCCACTACTGCTGACCCACGTGGCTTTACTGCCAGCATCCCATTCAACAGTGCTAGCCCTGTAGTGCCGTTGACCCACAAAAATGGCGGTTCAACCCATACTGATATTGTCCCTGTTGCCAACCCTAATTCAAGCGGCGGGCTGGCTTTGCAATTGAAATAAGCTGAATTTTACGCTATCCTACCCAGTGCTGGACAACTAGCAAGTCTTTAGTCCAGCATTTTTTTCTGCATTACGCTGCAATGGCGAAAACCTTTGAGAGGGCTAAGGATTACATTCGGAAAAGGATTTCCTCCCCAACCTCCCTTGCCACTTTGTTCCAATAGTGGCTAATACGTCGCCAATAGCCTACAATGCTCGGTTTACTCTGCCAGGCTATATGCCCCTCCATCATTGAACGCCTGTTTGCATATCCTGCCATGCTTGATGATTTTTATGGCGATATAACTCCAATAAACAGCTACAATCTTCAAAAATCACTTGGTGTTGTCAGTACAGCAGGCCGATAATAAGAGCCAAAAAGGAATAGCGCATGAACAAACAAATTATTGAAGAATATCTCGCCGAATCGCTCAGCCACCTTGAAATGGCACGTGATCATGCCGCCTATTGCGATTCTGTACACACCCAGTCCCGACTGCATAGTTTATGCCAAAACGTTTCCGATTTGCTGGACCAGCTTGAAGACGATTCCCTGCTGATTAGCTTCAAACCCCGCTATACCAGTGCACAGGCGCAATTGTTGTATCAGGTTTTGCAGCATCAGGATGCCGCCAGTTTGCAACCCAACTTGGACAGCGAAAGCTGCATCACCTTAAATGAGGCGCTGGCCAATCTGCGGATGGAATTATTGGCTTATGCCGCTCAAGGCGACGCCGTTGATCCTAACGCATCACACACGGACTGCTATAGCTTTGACGATCCTGTCGATGGCCAATAATGCCCCCAACCCTTACAGCCAGTAAATAATGCGGCAGGGCAGCGGCTTATGTCATTTATGCGCGTCATCGAACGGGAATGCCGTGCTTTACCCGACCCTTTAGGCAGCAACACAGAAGATGCATTGCGCTGTTGGTGCGGGCAAAACCCCGGTTTTGCTGCTACGGCAGAATTTGCCGCCGCCATGGTCAAAGTCTGGGCATGTAGCCCATTTGTTGCCGATCACTGCCAACGCAACCCCGCTTTATTATCCGCTTTGCATAGCTCCGGCGATCTCACAAGCAGTTACACCCCATTGACCTATATCCAGCAACTGGCCTTATTGCAGATCAATAGCGAAACGCAGCTAATGGCTGGGCTTCGGCGCTTCAGGCAAAGGGAAATGGTCAGGATTGCTTGGCGTGATTTGGCCGGCTGGGCCTCATTGGCTGAAACATTGCTCGATTTGTCTATGCTTGCCGAGGCTTGCATCCAATATGCGTTGGCTTTTTTGTATCAGCAAGCTTGTGCCAAGAAAGGCACGCCTTTATTGTCCGACGGTAACCCACAACAAATGGTGGTGTTGGCTATGGGCAAGCTAGGGGCCTATGAACTCAATTTCTCATCGGATATCGACCTGATATTTGCCTACCCCGAGAATGGCGTGTTGCCAGACCGCAAGGCAACCAGCTACGGTGAGTTTTTCACCCGATTATGCCAAAGCCTGATTAAGGCGCTTGATGAAATCACTGTAGATGGCTTTGTGTTCCGCACTGATATTCGCCTGCGGCCTTATGGGGACAGTGGCGCGGTGATCATGAGCTTTGAGGGCATGGAAACCTATTACCAAACCCAAGCACGCGAGTGGGAAAGGTATGCCATGATCAAGGCCCGCCAAGTGGCTGGTGATTTTAACGCTGGTGGGCAGTTGATGGCGATGCTGCACGCCTTCGTTTATCGGCGTTATGTGGATTATGGTGCGGTGGAAGAATTACGCAACCTAAAAGCGCAAATAAACCAAGAGCTGCGCCGTAAAGATAGGCTCGATAATATTAAGCTGGGGCAGGGCGGTATCCGCGAAGTTGAATTTATCGGCCAAGTATTTCAATTAATCCGTGGCGGACGCGAAAAATCGCTGCAAATACGCGGTATCTTGGCTGTGTTGGCACGTCTGCCCGCACTAGGGCTAATGAGTGTACACGATGCCGAAACCCTCCAGCAGGCTTACGGCTTTTTACGCCACGTCGAAAACCATATCCAGCAACACCAAGACCAACAAAGCCATGATTTGCCCATTGACCCGTTGGTGCGGCAGCGTTTGGCGTGGTCAATGGGTTATCAAAGCTGGCCCGCGTTTAAGGCAAAGCTCGATGCAATCAGGGTACAGGTGCATGACTTGTTCGGGCACGTTTTTTCGGTGTCTGGTCCGGCACAACAAGACCCCGCTTGCCAGCATTTGTGGATGGGGGTGGGCGAAGGGCAAGAACTGCTGCACACTTTGCAACAGCTTGGCTTCAACCACCCTGCTGCCAGCCTGAATGCCATCCGCCAATATAAGCGTTCGCCCGCTATCAGGCGCTTGACCGCGAAAGGTGCGGCACTGATGGACCGGCTGATGCCGCAGTTGTTTGCCGCCTTGCAACACGTTGGTAATCCCGACGAGACATTACAACGTATCCTTGCTTTGTTTGAAGCCGTTGCGGGCCGTAATGTCTATTTGGCCTTGTTGTCGGAAAATGCCGGGGCGCTGGCACAGCTGATACGCTTATGTGCTGCCAGCCCTTGGCTGAGCGGGTATCTGGCGTTATATCCGGTGTTGTTTGACGAACTGCTGGACCCCCAAGCACTTTACCAACCGCTGCACAGCGACGATTTGGACAGGCAACTTAGCGTTTTGCTGGCCTCTTACACCAGCCAGGACACCGAGGCCATGCTCTTTGCGTTAAGGCAGTTCAAACATAGCCATGTGCTAAAAGTGGCGGCGGCGGACATTATGGGGCTTATCCCCGTCAAGGTGGTCAGTGATTACCTGACTTGTATCGCCGAAAGTATCATCAAACACGTTTTGCAATGTGCGT
Organism: uncultured Methylococcaceae bacterium; assembly: GCA_903945605.1. Lineage (GTDB taxonomy): Bacteria > Pseudomonadota > Gammaproteobacteria > Methylococcales > Methylomonadaceae > Methylovulum. The sequence goes on from CAJAWH010000154.1 coordinate 10,875, forward strand.
GGCGCATGGTCACTGAAAAACACGGTAGCCCGCCAGGCATGTCCGCGCAAGCAATGGGCTTTGCCGTATTGGGTTTTGGCAAACTGGGTGGTTATGAACTGGGGTATGGCTCCGACCTTGATTTGGTGTTTATAGCGGATTACGCTTCCATCAACGGTGACACCCTGACCGATGGCGAAAAGCCGCTGGGCTGCGCCCAATTTTACGGGCGTTTGGGCTTAAAAGTCCGCCATATTCTAGACACCCAATTGCTGTCCGGCAAATTGTACGATGTTGACATGCGCTTACGCCCTCGTGGCGATTCCGGATTGCTGGTACCTACTTTCAATAGCTATCAAGACTATCTGCAAAACCAGGCTTGGACATGGGAACACCAAGCCCTGGTCAGGGGGCGGTTTATTGCCGGTGATGCCCATTTGCGGCAAGCGTTCCATAATATCCGCCAGCAAGTGTTGGCACAGCCCAGAGACCTGCCAACTTTGCAGGCGGAAGTCCTTGCTATGCGTGCCAAAATGCATGATGCAAAGGGGGCGGGCGGTCAGGCCAACCAATTCGACCTAAAACATAGTCAAGGCGGCATAACCGATATAGAGTTCTTGGTGCAATTCATGGTGCTGGCCCATGCCGCCCATTTTCCGGCACTGACTGCCTACACCGATAATATCCGCATTTTGACAAGTTTGGCGGACTATGGATTGTTACCCGAAGCCGATGCCGAAGCACTGTCCCATGCTTATTGCAGTTATCGTGATCTAGGCCATAAACGGGTTTTGCAAGGTAGCCAAGCAGTGCTGGATGAGGCAGAAGTGGCACACCATAAGTGTGCCGTGATGCGGCTATGGGGGCAGCTGCTAGGGCATTGACCGGCTCAGAAAATGGTGCTGGCTTGTCGCCGGTAAGCGCGGGACATGCCCGCCATTGGCAACTTGCCGCCTTTGGCTGGCGGCTACAGCACAGCTAACGTTACAAGCTGCTGGACAAAGCCATTTTCACATTGGTATGCATACTGGAGTTATATTGCAAAGCGGCAGTCAACGCGGCAGGGGTAAGCAGTTGGCTTTCTATCATGCGGTCTGTCCAATTGGAATATTCCATCATTGAATAACTGCTGAACAAAATCTCAACCACTATTTTCAAATACTCAAAGCGTAATTGGTTCTCACATTCTTTTTTAATAAAATCAAATGGGTAGTTGGTGTGCGCCGCCCTCGTTTCGGCTATTAAGGTAGCCAATGTTTTTTGGTATTGGGGCCAAGCCAAATTAAATTTGATCACATAACCTTTGTTGTCCCACTCAGCGGCAAACAGCTGGGTTTCCGGGTCAAATTCCCGCCAGATACTGCCCGGTATCAATACTTCAACAGTATCGCCGGTTACTGTTTGGGGTGCCGATACCACTTTGGTTTTGCCCCTATTGATAAGTGCGGTGGCATATTGGCGCATTTTCGCGCCTTTATGTACGCCCAGAATAGCCAGATTGTTTTTTATGCCTTCAATTTTGTCGCTGCTGGTGTCATTGATAAAAAATCTTTTTTGGAAAATATCCAATTCTTTTGGCATGTTATGGGAGAATTGTTCGCCAAAGTCGGTGGCGTTCAAATCCCGCATCTTGTGCATCAAGCGGGTGCGCGAGGGGTGCGAATCAACCAGTTCCGGGTTGCAAGGCTCAATATAAATGACCACCCGCTCTTCGCCAAAATGGATGCCGAAGCTGTTCAGTTGCAAGCGTTGCAAGCGTTGCGATTCATTCGGGTTGTAATAAAGCTCATTTTTCCAAAGCAGGCCAACATGCCCCAAGCCATTGAACGCTTCACTATCTTCCAATGCCGTTTCTGACAGTATCCACCAATGGGCCCATACTTCCAGCCCCACGGCTTTAATAGGCAACACGCCGCTTTGCAAGGCATGGCAGTTAAGATAAGCTTTTTGCCCAATAATGGTTTGCCAACATAAGGTCTGGTCTTCATTGCGCTGGGCAACTTGCACATCCAAGCCGCTGGCCGGTAAGGTGAAATAGCGGCTGTTAAGGAAATAGGCAATACCTTTACGGTCTTGTTCGGTGCCCACCTGACGGGTCAGCAGGTTTTCTGCCTTGGCAAAGGTGTCTTCGTCCAAGCTGTTGCCTAGCAGGGTGGCGCAAGCGCCACTGCCACGTTTTTGGATTAATTCGGCAAAATCTTTCGTTGCCAGTTTCCGGTAATGCTCAATCTTGTCGCCATTGCGCCAAGCTTTAATTTCGTAAAGGAAGGTGTTGGGGTTTTTCCATAATGAAAACTCAATGCCTTCGGACTCGCCAAACGGTAAGGTGCGGTACACCATCCCTTGCGTGTTTTCAGGCAAGGCCGATGTTTTGGCGCCAATACCAAAATTGCTGGGCGAAACCGGCTCGCCCAAATTCTTGGCAACATGTGCCGCATTGCCGGAATTGACCAGTTTTGCCAAGTGTTCGGTCACTTGGTTAAAGGTCATGCCGATGCCGTCACCCCAAAAACACAGCTTTTTCGGGTCGTTGGCATCCGGTTCGATACGGATGATGCCGGTAAAATCAGATTCGCCGGTGATTTCCAACTCCTTGTCCCAACGCCGGTAAATGGCATCCAGTTCATTTTGGAACAGTTCCCGTACATACATATATGCCGGGGTGCTGCGGTAGAGCATGTCGACAATCAGCGTGAGCGCTGTGTCACCTGAGGTGGACAGGGAAATGCCATTGGGTATAGTTTGTATATCTGCATTCACAGGCTGCTGTTTTTCAAGCAATTGTGCCAAACGCATTTTAAATCTGGTATTGGTGGGCATCAATTCAAGCGCTTTACGGTAAGCGCCAATGGCCGGTGCCAAGCTATTTTCGTATGCTAGGGTATCACCTAATATTGCGTAAACGGCGGGAGGCGTGTTGTTTTTACAGACTGTGATAAGCAAGGCGCACAGTTGGGCAAGCTGCCGTGCCTCCCTTTTTCTGGGTAAGCATTTTTGTAAAAAATCAATTTGGTGAGCCAGTTTCAGTTCAGTGGCAGCTATTTCGGACACCCTTCTTTTTAGCAAATGCATAGTTGCAAAATGCACGGAGGCGCTTTCTGTTTCAATAAATAATTCAAAATGATGGTGGGGCTGCTTGGCATCCAACGGCACCGAAAATTTAAAATTACTGAAATTGGCGTGGCTAACGCCCGGAAATTTTGCCACCAGTTCTGGGCTGCTTTGTGGGGCGCAAACCAATTCCAGCGTACCTGGTTGGTTTTTTAAAACGACGGCTATGGCAGGTGCATCGGCCCCCACCGCCCAGAGTGCAATAATCATTTCCGAACCGCAAAAAATGATCCGTTCTTGACAGCTGGTCAGCTGCGAATCTAAAAAAAGCTCTGATTGTCCTTGAGGAAAACAGCTTATTTCAGAAATATACCAAACATCGTTGGTTGCGGCTTGTGTAATTTCAGTCCAGTTCATGTAAGTTACTTAGGTTAAGGTAATTTAGGGGAAAGCGGGTAAATTAAGGAGGCACGGGGCATTGCAAGCGAGCAATTTATGGCAATAAAATCCTCGACGGCCCGTCATTCATCGGCATTGGGCAAGTAGCCGGTAGGAAGCCACCTTACCCGCTATAATATTTCTAAGTGTAAATGGCACGATCCTGCCTGATGACATATTTCTGTCATATTTTATAGTGTTATCTAGTAATTATAATCTGAAGCGAGGCAAATAGTAAGCGGGGTAAGATGCTGGTGTGTTAACCAAAAAGCCATTAGAGCGGCAGCTTGTCTGGTGGCGTGTCCGCCGTAGTTACCGAATAGCCTGTGCCATTGTGTCATCTTTAGGGCAAGGGACTGGCTGAGCCACCGATGTTATAAGGCAACACTTTATTATTTCAATGATTTTTCCCATCGGCTTATCAATGCCGAAGCAATGCTGTTGCCAAATACATTAGTGGCACTGCGTCCCATATCCAATAATTGATCGATGCCTAACAATAGCAATAAACCGGCTTCAGGAATTTTAAACATCGACAAGGTGGCGGCAATCACCACCAAAGATGCCCTAGGCACGCCCGCCACGCCTTTGCTGGTGAACAGCAATACCAATAACATCAGCAATTGGTCGGTAAGCGGCATGTCAATGCCGTAAGCTTGGGCAATAAACAGCACGGCAAAGGTCATGTACATCATGCTGCCGTCCAAATTGAAGGAATACCCTAAAGGCAATACTAAGCTGCACACTTTTTCATCGCAGCCAAACCGCTCCAATTGTTGTAATAGTTTGGGGTAAGCGCTTTCACTGCTTGCCGTGCCAAACGCCAATAACAGCGGTTCACGGATATGGCGTAGTAAAGACAGCAGCCGCCGCCCTATAAACAGATAAGCAAAGCCTCCCAGCAAACAGCAAAGCAACAGCAAACCCAGATAAAATTCCCCGATGAATTTGCCATAGGTCAGCAACACACCCATACCGTGTTGGGCAATCACAGAGGCCATAGCAGAAAATACGGCAATGGGCGCAAAATGCATCACATAGCGTGTCACCTTTAGCATAATATGCGCCAAAGAATCCAATAATTTCACAGTGGGGTGCGCCAATTCTCCCAATGAGGCACAGGCCATGCCAAAAAACATTGAGAATATGACAATTTGTAAAATCTCATTGTTAGCCATGGCCTCAACAATGCTTTTCGGAAAAATATGCGCGACAAACCCGCCCAAACTGGGTGGGGTGCTGGCCAAATTAACAGCCGCATCAGCGGCAGGCAGGGACAGTTGCAGGGCAAGGCCGGGCTGGAACAGGTTGACCAGCAACATGCCCAACAGCAGGCTAAGCAGGGAAGCCGAGAAGAACCACAACAAGGCTTTCATGCCAATACGCCCGACGCTATTGATGTCACCAATTTTGGCTATTCCCGCCACTAAGGTGGCAAACACCAGTGGCGCGATGATCATTTTGACCAAACGCAAAAATACATCGGTCAGCACATTAAGCACGGTAATGATTTGCAGCAATAGCGGGGGAGCTTGTACTGCCCCCCCAAAACCCAAATTGAGCGCTTCACCTAGCGCAATACCCAAGATTAAAGCTATACCCACCAAAAGGGTTTGCCGGTTAGGTGTTTCCACAGGATGCTGGGCGGGGCTGTTCATTATGATTAATTGGATTAATGGGCAGGAAAAAGTATCACCAACAGGCCAGCAATCGCGTTAGGCAGCCCATCGAGCCGGTCATAAAAAGTGTGCATGAGGCCGCCAAGCGGCGCAGCCAAATAAGCGTCGATCGGGTTGTAGCCGAGCTTGATGGCCATGATAAACAACAACAATGAAAAGTAGCGTTTTAATTGTTTGGCGGGTAGTCGGTTAGCCAGCCATGCCCCTATCGGGGCGGTCAACACACTCGCCAGCCCCACACCTAAAAAAGCGGGCAAATAAATATAGCCGATGCTTGCTTCAGGCAGCTGTGCCGCCGTGCGGCCTAGCCAGGCATAGCTCAAAGTACCCATCAGGGCAATTGGCAAACCACAGGCACTGGAAACCGCCACGGCATTACGCATCGGCATTTGCCCTTTTACCAAATAGGGTACGGTCAGTGTGCCGCCGCCAATGCCCACAATGGCGGAGAACAGTCCGATCAGCCAGGCCATAGCAAAATCCATAAGGCCGCTGAAGGGTTTTAAACCGGTTTTAGGTTTGGTTTGTAAGGCCATTTGTAGACCAACGTAGCATAAAAAAACGGCGAGTATTATCTTTAAATGGTCAGCAGGTATTTGTTTGGCAAGCACCGCGCCTAAAACAGCGCCCAACATAATGCCAGGGGTCAGCCGGAACACTTGTGTCCAAACCACCGCCCCTAAGCGATGGTGCGCCCAGACCGAAGCTGTCGAGGTCAAAATAATAGTGGCCAAAGAGGTGGCCACCGCCATTATTAGGGTCAGCCCGCTGGGAAAATTATGTGCACTGAACAGCATGGCCAAAACCGGCACAATCACCAGGCCACCACCAATGCCAAACAAGCCCGCTAACAGTCCGGCCAGCAAACCTAACAATAAGCTAGCCACAAAAATTTCATGCATTGAAACACATCCTTTATACCTTGCGCTGATGCCAGTACCCGAAATCCCCCGCTGTTATGCTATCCTAAATTGATAAAAATAGTTTGGATAAGCAATGGAAATTTATCTGGTTGGTGGTGCGGTGCGCGACACTTTGCTGGGCTACCCAGTCAAGGAAAAGGATTGGGTGGTGCTGGGCGAAACGCCCGAAGCTATGCAAGCCCATGGTTTTCGTGCGGTAGGCAAGGATTTTCCGGTGTTTTTGCATCCTGATAGTGGTGAAGAATACGCGCTGGCCCGTACCGAAAGGAAAACCGCACCCGGCTATAAGGGGTTTGTTGTCCATGCAGCAAGCGATGTCACCTTAGAACAGGATTTAATCCGTCGTGACCTAACCATCAATGCCATAGCCATGTCCCCCGACGGGCAAATCTTCGACCCTTACGGTGGTCAACAAGACTTGCAAAAGCGTGTGTTCCGGCATATTTCCCCGGCCTTTGCAGAAGACCCTGTGCGTATCCTGCGGGTGGCCCGGTTTGCCGCCCGTTACGCCCACTTGGGTTTTGTGTTGGCAGAACAGACCGGAGTCCTGATGCAACAGATGGTGGCGGCGGGCGAAGTGGATTTTCTGGTGCCTGAACGGGTTTGGGCGGAACTCTACAAAGCCCTGAATGAAGCCACCCCCACGGCATTTTTTGAAATCCTAAACGCCTGTGGTGCGCTGGCAAGGATATTTCCTGAGTTGCACGCGCTGTTTGGCGTGCCACAACCGCCACAATACCATCCTGAAATTGACACCGGTATCCATAGCCTGTTGTGTCTGGAGCAAGCCGCACGGCTCTCGGACAAGCCAGAAGTCAGGTTTGCCGCCCTTGTCCATGACTTAGGCAAGGCCTTGTCGCCTAAAGATAATTTGCCCCACCATTATGGCCATGAAACAGCAGGGTTGCCGATATTGGAAGCGTTTTGTAAACGCCTTCGGATACCCAACACTTTTCGGGTACTGGCCTTGCAAGTCATGCAATACCATACCCATTGCCATAAGGCATTAGAACTGCGTGCCGCCACACTCACGGATATGCTCGCCAGCCTGAATGTGTTTAAACCACAGCACCACTTCCCTGAGTTTTTATTGGCCTGTGAGGCGGATGCTAAAGGCCGTCCGGGCTATCAGGACTTGCCTTATCCACAGGCTGTTTTCCTAAGCCAAATTGCCGCTGCCCTACAAGGGCTGGATACCTCTGCCGTGACCCATAGCACCTTACAGGGGGCGCAAATTGGCGAAGCCATCCGCCGCTTACGCATCCAGGCAGTGGCATCAGCCATCCAAAACTACCAGACAAAACAGTTGGCGGCAAATTTGTAATGACCTAATGGGTATAATTTCGTAAAATTAGCGTAATGAAATTTTACAACGGGGTGAATCCTTGCAGGAGCCATCCCGTTTTGCATATTTGAGGTAATGTGTTTGGCTAAATCAGCGCTATTAATGTTAGAAGACGGCACCGTTTTTAACGGCGTATCCATCGGGTCGGATGGCTGTGCAGTAGGTGAGGTGGTGTTTAACACGGCCATGACCGGCTATCAAGAAATACTCAGTGACCCTTCCTACGCCCAACAAATTGTCACACTGACGTATCCGCATATCGGTAACGTAGGCACTAATAGCGAAGACGATGAATCCAATCTTGTCTATGCCAGCGGCTTGGTGATCCGTGATTTGCCTTTATTGGCCAGCAACTGGCGCAGCCAACAGACTTTGCAGCAATACCTAGAACAAAACCAAGTGGTTGCCATTGCTGATATAGACACCCGTAAGCTGACCCGATTATTGCGGGAAAAGGGGGCGCAACGTGGCGCGATAGTGGCGGGCGAATCGATCAGTGAGGCCACCGCCCTTGCTGCCATTTCTGGATTTGCCGGTTTAAAAGGCCTCGATTTGGCAAAAGCTGTCACCACCCCCACCAGCTATGCTTGGACAGAAAGCACTTGGACATTGAAGGGTGGCTATCAAACCGGTAGCGACCTTAACAAGCATGTGGTGGCCTACGATTTTGGCATCAAACGCAATATCCTGCGCTTATTGGTCAGCCGGGGTTGCCGTGTCACGGTCGTGCCTGCCAGAACCCCGGCCACCGAGGTATTGGCCATGAACCCCGATGGGGTGTTTTTGTCCAACGGCCCGGGCGACCCTGAACCCTGCACTTATGCCATAGAAGCCATACGCGCCATTTTGGCACAAAAAATACCTGTTTTTGGCATTTGCCTAGGCCATCAGTTGTTGGCGCTTGCCAGCGGGGCAAAAACCGAGAAAATGAAATTTGGCCATCACGGCGCCAACCATCCGGTACAAGACATTGCCACAAGCCGCGTCATGATCAGCAGTCAGAACCACGGTTTTGCCGTCACCGAAGCCAGCCTGCCAGACAATGTACTGGCTACCCATCGCTCCTTGTTCGACGGCAGTTTGCAAGGCATCCGCCGCACCGACGTGCCGGCGTTCAGCTTCCAAGGCCACCCAGAGGCCAGCCCCGGGCCACATGATGTGGAAAGTTTGTTTGATGATTTTATCGTACTGATGGAAAACGCCAGATAACCCAATGGCAGGGTAAAAATTATACGGGAAATGGATGTGACGTGGACACGCTGTTATAGCCCCACACAGACATCTGCTACCAAATCCTCTTTGCATCCTTTGGGTCTCATTGCGCCACATGAATGATAGCCTGATGAAAACCCCAAAAAATATAAAAATTTAAGAGAATATGCCTAAAAGAACCGACATAAAAACCATCCTGTTAATCGGTGCCGGCCCCATCGTGATTGGTCAGGCCTGTGAATTTGATTACTCCGGCACGCAAGCTTGTAAGGCGTTGCGCGAAGAAGGTTATCGGGTGGTCTTGGTCAATTCCAATCCCGCGACGATCATGACCGACCCCGATATGGCCGATGCCATCTATATCGAACCAATCGACTGGCAAACGGTGGAGAAAATCATCGAAAAAGAACGCCCCGATGCCATTTTGCCGACTATGGGCGGGCAAACCGCATTGAATTGTGCATTGGCATTAGATGCTAATGGCGTGTTGGCCAAATACAACGTGGAAATGATCGGTGCCACCAAAGAAGCGATCCACAAAGCCGAGGACCGGCAATTGTTCAACGATGCCATGAAGCGCATCGGCTTTGAAGTCGCCAAATCTAAAACCGCGCACACCTTGGAAGAAGCCTTGGCGGCACAGCAAGAAGTTGGCTATCCTACCGTTATCCGGCCGTCCTTCACGATGGGCGGCAGCGGCGGCGGCATTGCTTACAACAAGCAAGAATTCATCGAAATTTGCGAACGCGGACTGGATTTGTCGCCCACCAACGAATTGTTGATTGAAGAATCCGTATTGGGTTGGAAAGAGTACGAAATGGAAGTGGTGCGCGACCGCAATGACAACTGCATTATCGTATGTGCCATAGAAAACTTTGACCCGATGGGGGTACACACCGGCGATTCCATCACCGTCGCCCCGGCACAAACCTTGACCGATAAGGAATACCAAATTTTACGCAATGTATCGGTGGCGGTGTTGCGCGAAATTGGTGTGGACACTGGCGGCTCCAACGTGCAAGTGGCTATCAATCCGGTGGACGGGCGCTTGATTGTCATCGAAATGAACCCGCGTGTGTCACGCTCCTCGGCACTGGCCTCCAAGGCGACCGGTTTCCCTATCGCTAAAGTGGCGGCAAAATTGGCGGTTGGTTACACTCTCGACGAACTGCAAAACGAAATCACCGGCGGGCGGACACCGGCATCATTCGAACCCAGCATCGATTATGTGGTCACCAAAGTGCCTCGGTTCACCTTTGAAAAATTCCCACAAGCCGATGACCGTTTGACCACGCAAATGAAATCTGTCGGCGAAGTCATGGCGATAGGCCGCACCTTCCAAGAATCTTTGCAAAAAGCCCTGCGCGGTTTGGAAATTGGCATCAATGGCCTCAATGAAATCATCGACTTTAATGCCGAAGGGGCGGGTGAAAAAATCCGTCGGGAATTGCGCCACCCTGGGCCAGACCGCTTGCTCTATGTTGCCGACGCTTTCCGTAGCGGCATGAGCTTTGCTGACGTGCATGAAACCTGCAAAATAGACCCTTGGTTTTTGGCGCAAGTTCAAGACTTGGTGTTGACTGAACAATCCTTGGCCAGCAAAACCTTGTCCACCTTGCACAACGGTGAACTTTACCAACTCAAACGCAAAGGTTTTTCTGATAGCCGCATTGCCCAGTTATTGGGCGCATCAGAAATTGAAGTGCGTAATACCCGCCATAAACAAGGCATCCGTCCGGTTTATAAGCGCATAGATTCTTGCGCGGCGGAATTTGCCTCCGACACCGCTTATTTGTATTCCACCTATGAGGAAGAATGTGAAGCACGGGTCAGTGACAAAGAAAAGATCATTATTTTGGGGGGTGGCCCTAACCGTATCGGACAAGGCATAGAATTTGACTACTGTTGTGTCCATGCCGCTTTGGCTCTGCGTGAAGACGGTTATGAAACCATCATGATCAATTGCAATCCAGAAACCGTGTCCACGGATTTTGATACCTCCGACCGCCTGTACTTCGAGCCTCTCACCTTGGAAGACGTGCTGGAAATCGTCCAGCTGGAAAAGCCCAAAGGCGTGATTGTGCAATACGGTGGACAAACCCCCCTTAAGCTGGCCCGCGCCTTGGAAGCTGCCGGTGTGCCTATTATCGGCACCTCGCCTGATTCCATCGACTTGGCAGAAGACCGCGAACGTTTCCAAAAGCTGCTCGAACGCCTCAACCTGAAGCAACCCCCCAATGCCACCGCCCGCTCGGTTGAGCAGGCCATCAATGCCGCCAAAGACTTAGGTTATCCGCTAGTGGTCAGGCCGTCTTATGTTTTGGGTGGGCGTGCCATGGAAATTGTTTTTAACGAAGAGGGTCTGCAACGTTATATGAAAGATGCCGTGACGGTATCCAACGATTCGCCGGTGTTGCTGGACAGGTTTCTCGACGATGCCGTGGAAATGGATGTTGATGCCATTTATGATGGCGAACGGGTGTTGATCGGCGGATTGATGGAACATATTGAACAGGCAGGTGTACACTCCGGTGATTCGGCTTGTTCTTTGCCACCTTATGGCTTGGCGGCTGACATTCAGGACAGGTTGCGCGAACAAGTCGCCAAAATGGCGGAAGCGTTGGGTGTCAGAGGGCTTATGAACACTCAATTTGCCATTCAGGGCGAAGACATCTATGTATTGGAAGTCAACCCTAGGGCATCACGCACTGCGCCTTTTGTGTCCAAGGCCACCGGTTATGCCTTGGCAAAAATCGGGGCTCGGGTCATGGTCGGGCAAACCTTGGCGCAACAGGGTATCACTCAAGAGCGCATCCCGCCTTATTACTCGGTCAAAGAAGCAGTGTTCCCGTTTGTCAAATTCCCGGGTGTTGATTCATTGTTGGGCCCGGAAATGAAATCCACTGGCGAAGTGATGGGGGTCGGCAAAACATTCGGCGAAGCCTTTGCCAAATCACAACGCGCCGCCGGTATCAAACTGAATGCATCCGGCATGGTATTGATTAGCATCCGTGATGCTGACAAAGCCAAAGTGCCGGAAATAGCCCGCATGTTGGTGGAAAAAAATTACCAGATTGTCGCCACCGGGGGCACGGCGGAATACCTAAAGGCGCAAGGCATCCCTTGCGAAGTGGTACTTAAAGTTAACGAAGGCCGCCCCAATACCGTTGATATGATAAAAAATGGCCAGATACAATTGGTCATTAACACCACCGAAGGCAAACAGGCGATATCCGATTCATTTACCCTGCGCCGCCAAGCATTGCAACATCGGGTGACCTATTACACCACTATGGCTGGGGCCAAGGCCGCTTGTTATGCATTGGGTGAACTGGATGCCGGTGACGTGGTGTCCCTGCAAGATTTACATAAAAGCCTGACTTGATAGTCAGTTATGGAAGCCAAACCACAGGAGCAATAAGTTATGAGCAAAGTACCTTTAACCGTCGCGGGGGCAAACAAGCTGCGCGAAGAATTGGAAGAACTGAAAACTGTCGTCCGTCCTCGGATCATCAATGCGATTTCCGAAGCCCGTGCGCATGGTGACTTAAAAGAAAACGCCGAATACCATGCGGCCCGCGAGCAACAAAGTTTTGCCGAAGGCCGCATCGCCGAGATTGAAGGCAAGCTGTCCAATGCCCAGATTATTGATGTCACCAAACTGGATGCCAACGGCAAAGTGGTGTTTGGTGCCACCGTTGAGATTGAAGACATTGAAAGCGAAAAAAGGGTGACTTATCAAATCGTCGGCGAAGACGAAGCCAATATTAAGGAATTCCGCATTTCCATTGGCTCACCCATTGCCAGGGCCTTGATAGGCAAAGAAGTTGAAGATGTGGTGACGGTCAAGGCACCTGCGGGCAATGTTGAATACGAGATCATCGCTATCCAATACATCTGAGCCGCTGCACCACAGCCCGACATCATCATTATGCGGCCTCCGAAATGAACGCTGGTTTCAGCACATTGCCCGCAATGGCGGCGGTGTGCTGAATGGTGTTGCTTCGGCGACTTATTTTTTAGGGTTTTTCCTGTAAACAACGGCGATTTGACCAATTGATTGGATCATATCGGCGTTAGTTGCCATGCATATTGCCGCCACAATTTCCTTGCGTGCATCCCGTTCCGCACGCACTTTAATTTTTATCAGTTCATGGACATCCAGCGCGATTTCAATTTCTGCCAATACCGCCGGTGTTAACCCCGCTTGGCCAATCATGACAACAGGTTTTAAGGTGTGTGCATCGGCACGTAATTGTTTCTTGTCTAAGGCTATCACGTATTTTCCTAAAAAATCGTCCATTTTACACCAAAATCAAAACAACTATGGCGCGTAGTAAAAGCAGCAACCGTTGGATGCAGGAACATTTCGACGATGAATATGTCAAACTGGCCCAAGCGCAAGGCTATCGCTCACGTGCAGTTTTTAAATTGAAGGAAATTCAGGAGAAAGACCAGCTCATCAAGCCAGGCATGAACATCGTCGATTTGGGTGCTGCGCCGGGTGGCTGGTGCCAATATGCACGGCAACTGATAGGCAAACACAACAAATTGGTGGCGTTAGACATCTTGCCTATGGAGGCGTTGGACAATGTGCAATTTATTCAGGGTGATTTCCGCGAACAAGCCATACTTGATCAGCTCTATGAGGTGCTGGCTGGTGAACCCATCCATTTGGTCATGTCCGACATGGCCCCAAACCTGAGCGGCAATAAATCCATAGACCACCCTTCCGCAATCTATCTATGTGAATTGGCACTGGATGCCGCCAAGGCTGTTTTGGCAAAAGACGGCTGTTTTTTGGTCAAGGTGTTTCAAGGCGATGGCTTTGAAAAGTTCCACCGTGATGTGCAGCAACAATTCAGCAAAGTGGTCATCAGAAAACCCAAAGCTTCACGGCCCAGAAGCAATGAGGTTTATATTTTGGCCAAAGGGTTTAAATCGCCTTAGTTCGCCTTTAGTTAATTGATAATCAACGTTAGTGGCTAATGTTATTCTGTTGTAGATAGGCTTACTATTAAGCATGTGATTGCTTTGGCTCACTATACGGATTGCAAATTACGTTATCAGAAGAGAATTGAATCTAATGTTAAAAAATATATTTTTTCCTCTAATAAAAGGTAGCCATCGTAAGCGGCAAGAACATATTAACGAAAGCTATGCCAAATTGGCGCAAGCCCAAGGTTATCGTTCACGCGCAGTTTTTAAATTGAAGGAAATTCAGGAGAAAGACCAGCTCATCAAGCCGGGCATGAATGTTGTCGATTTAGGTTCGGCACCGGGGGGCTGGAGCCAATATGCCCGTCAGGTTATGGGCGAAAACAACAAATTGGTGGCGTTGGACATTATGCCGATGGAAGCACAGGACAATGTGCATTTTATCCAAGGCGACTTCCGTGATGATGCCGTACTTGCCCGGCTCCGTGAAGCGTTGGCTGGTGACCCTGTCCATCTTGTCATGTCCGATTTGGTGCCTACTATGTTCGGAAGCAAACATTTGGACTATTACGCGGCGCATGATTTATGTGAATTGGCACTGGATGCCGCCAAAACCTTATTGGTGCCAGGCGGCAGTTTTTTGGTCAAGACCTTTCAGGGTGAAGAATTCGACAGCTTCCACAAGGATATGGGACAGCATTTTGAAAAAGTGCTGATCCGAAAACCCAAAGCTTCAAAACTAAGGGCCTATGAAGCTTATATTTTGGCCAAAGGCTTTAAATCACCGCGACCCGCCCCCATATAGCCAACAGCCAAAAAGATGATATACCGTAAGTGGCAAATATAAATTAGCTGTCAAGTAGTCCTGATATAATGGGACAGTTTTTAAACCAAGCACTGTGAATAGCTGGGGCGTGTGAGTTGAATGAAATGTTAAAAAATGTGGTTTTGTGGGTGGTTATCGCTGTTGTGCTGATGTCTTTGTTCAACAATTTTGCCCCACAAGCTGAGCGTGCGGATTCTTCGCTTTCTTACTCGCAATTTATCGAGTCCGTGAAGGCAGGCCAAGTCCAGCAAGTAATGATTGATGACCATGTCATCAAAGGGAAAATGCAAGGCGGACAGGTGTTCAAAACCTACGCCCCCACCGATTTGCATCTGGTCGATGATTTGCTGGCCAATGGTGTGGATATCAAAGCCATGCCGCCGGAACAGCCTTCGTTGCTGATGCAGCTGTTGGTGTCGTTTGGCCCGATGTTGTTGCTGATTGCCGTATGGGTGTTTTTCATGCGCCAAATGCAAGGCGGCGGGGCGGGTGGTCGCGGTGCCATGAGCTTTGGCAAAAGCAAAGCACGGATGCTGGAAGAAAACCAAATCAAAGTCACCTTTGCCGACGTGGCGGGATGTGACGAGGCCAAAGAAGAAGTCTCCGAAATGGTCGACTTTCTTAAAGACCCTGCCAAATACCAGCGGCTGGGTGGCAAAATCCCACGTGGTGCCTTAATGATTGGCCCGCCGGGCACCGGTAAAACCTTGCTGGCAAGGGCGATAGCTGGTGAAGCAAAAGTGCCGTTTTTCACCATTTCGGGTTCTGATTTCGTGGAAATGTTTGTTGGTGTCGGTGCTTCCCGTGTCCGTGATATGTTTGAACAAGCCAAAAAACACGCTCCCTGCATCATCTTCATTGATGAAATTGATGCCGTAGGCCGCCAGCGTGGTGCCGGGCTAGGCGGCGGCAATGACGAACGCGAACAAACCCTTAACCAATTGTTGGTGGAAATGGATGGTTTTGAAGGCAACGAAGGCATTATTGTCATCGCCGCAACCAACCGCCCCGACGTGCTTGACAAGGCATTATTGCGGCCAGGCCGGTTTGACCGCCAAGTGACGGTGGGCTTGCCCGATATTCGGGGGCGCGAACAAATCCTTGCCGTGCATCTTAAAAAAGTGCCTGCTGATGACGATGTAGAAGCCAAATACATTGCCCAAGGCACTTCCGGATTTTCTGGCGCTGACCTTGCCAATTTGGTCAATGAAGCGGCTTTGTTTGCTGCCCGCATGAACAAACGTGTAGTCAGCATGGCTGATCTGGAAAAAGCCAAAGACAAACTGATCATGGGTGCCGAGCGCTACACCATGGTCATGGGCGACAAAGAAAAACGCATGACTGCCTACCATGAAGCGGGCCATGCCATTGTCGGCAAACTTGTGCCGGAACATGACCCCGTTTATAAAGTCAGCATCATGCCTAGGGGACGCGCCTTAGGTGTCACCATGTTCTTGCCGGAAAAAGACCAATACAGTGCCAGCAAGCAAAAATTGGACAGCATGATTTCCAGTTTGTATGGTGGTCGGATTGCCGAAGAAGTTATTTTCGGATGGGAACAAGTCAGTACCGGTGCCTCCAATGACATTGAGCGTGCCACTGAACTGGCCAGGAATATGGTCACCAAATGGGGCTTGTCGCAACGCCTGGGGCCTTTATCGTACAGCGAAGAGGAAGGCGAAGTGTTCTTGGGGCGTTCCGTCACACAGCACAAATCCGTTGCAGAGGAAACCTCGCACACTATTGATGAAGAAATCCGCTGCATCATTGACCGTAACTATAAGCGTTCTGAACAGCTTATCAGGGACAATATTGACATACTTCATGCCATGTCCGATGCACTGATGAAATACGAGACTATCGACAAATACCAGATTGATGACCTGATGGCGCGTAAGCCTGTCCGCGCCCCGCAAGGCTGGGATGACCTGCCGCCGCGTGGTGGAGTCAATGTCGAGGGTTATACTCCGCCCAAAGGCGATGTTAAAGCGGACAATTCAATAGGGGCAACCGCCCAACAAGGTTGACACATAGCATTAACCAGTCAGAAAAAGGGGACGTTAAGTCCCTTTTTTTATGAAGGCCTCCGCACATACCCTAGGCATAGCCACACCTTTCATGACCATGGTTACACGTTCCCTAAGCGAAGCCGAAGGGAAGGCCAACCAGGCAAAATGTCTGGTCATTAACATCAGTTATAAAATATGCAACCTTCCCAGGCTTCAGCGGTTAGTTCAACCACCCAACCACAATAAACAAACAACAAATAGAACCCATCAATGGCAAGAAAATATTTTGGCACCGACGGTATTCGGGGCAAGGTCAGCGAACAGCCGATCACTCCTGATTTTTTTCTAAAATTAGGCTGGGCAGCCGGGCGCGTGTTCGCAGAAGCGGGCAACGATTTTGTGCTAGTGGGAAAAGACACCCGCATATCAGGCTATATGTTTGAATCTGCACTAGAAGCTGGTTTGACTGCCGCAGGCGTGGACACCCGTCTGCTTGGCCCCATGCCCACCCCAAGCATCGCCTATCTTACCCGCACCTTACGCGCCCAAGCAGGCATTGTCATCAGTGCCTCGCACAATCCCTATTATGATAACGGTGTTAAGTTCTTCTCTGTGTTGGGCACCAAACTACCTGATGAAATAGAAGAAAAAATTGAGGCTTATCTCGATGCCCCCATGATAACCGTCGCATCGGCAAAACTGGGCAAGGCCAAGCGCGTCACTGATGCGGCCGGCAGGTATATTGAATTTTGTAAAGCCAGCATCCCGACCCGCTTTGATTTTGCCGGCCTAAAAATCGTCGTCGATTGTGCCAACGGCGCAACCTACCATATTGCCCCACCCGTTTTTAGCGAAGTGGGGGCGGATGTGACTGCCATCGGCGTACAACCCAATGGCCTGAATATCAATGATAATTGCGGCGCAACCAAACCTCAACTGCTGGTGGAAACCGTATTGGCACAGCAAGCTGATTTGGGTATTGCCCTCGATGGTGATGGTGACCGCCTGATTATGGTTGACCATAAAGGCGAAATTGTAGACGGCGACGAACTGATTTACATCATAGCCAAATCAAGGCTTAATGAAGGTGCTATGCAAGGCCCTGTGGTCGGCACGCTGATGACCAATCTGGGCATGGAAAAGGCACTGGAAAAATTGGGCATTGCCTTGCTCAGAGCCAAAGTGGGCGACCGCTACGTATTAAAAATGCTGGCTGAACACAACGGCATCATCGGTGGTGAAAACTCAGGGCATATCATTTGTCTGGATAAAACCACCACGGGCGACGGCATTATTTCAGCCCTACAAATTATGGCAGAAATGCAGCGCACCGGAAAATCCTTGCACGAACTTAAAAGTGACATGCAAAAATATCCGCAGATATTGCTTAATGTAAAGCTTGCTGCAAAAGTCAATATTGCCGATTATCCTAATATTTCCGCCGAGGTAAAAGCAGTGGAAGCAAAACTGGCGGGGCAGGGCAGGGTATTGCTCCGCGTTTCAGGCACAGAACCCTTGATACGCGTCATGGTGGAGGGCGAAGATGAAGCGACCGTAAAAGCATTGGCGCAACATTTGGCGGACATCGTCAAAAATGAAATAGGCACTTGAACTAAAAGCCATTAACCTATATCATTGGCGGTTTTATTCTATACGAGGATTAACCATGCGTCAGTCACTGGTCATTGGAAATTGGAAAATGAATGGCACCCGCGCAAGTGCCCAAGCACTTGCCCAAGGCATCATTGCAGGATTAGGAACAAGCAATGCAGCATTGGCGATTTGTGTACCCTATCTCCACATTCCCGACATCAGCCAAGTCGTCAGTGGCACCCAACTGGCATTGGGTTCACAAAATATTGCCGATAAAGCGGCTGGCGCATTCACCGGCGAAATTTCAGCATCCATGCTGGCTGAGTTTGGTTGCCAATACGCGCTGGTTGGTCACTCTGAAAGACGCAGCTACTATGGTGACACCGATGCCACCGTAGCGGCCCGATTTGCCCAAGCACAAGAACAAAACATTATTCCTGTGCTGTGTGTTGGTGAAACCCTCGAAGAACGCGAACAAGACCAAACCTTCCAAGTCATCAACAAACAACTGGATGCCGTTATTGATGTTGCTGGTGTGGCTGCATTTAGCCGTGCCGTAGTGGCCTACGAGCCCGTTTGGGCCATTGGCACAGGCAAAACAGCCAGTGACGAACAAGCACAAGAAGTGCATAGCCATATCCGCAAATACTTTGCCGACAAAGACCAAGCCATAGCCGACAAACTGCAAATACTTTATGGCGGTAGTGCCAAACCGGACAACGCTAAGGGTCTGTTTGCCATGCCGGACATTGATGGTGGCTTAATCGGTGGGGCTTCCTTAGATGCGGAATCCTTTTTAAAGATTTATAATTCTACCAAAGCAGTTTAGATTTTCATGTATCAAATCATTATTGTTATTCATGTTATGCTAGGATTAAGCATTATTGGCTTAATCATGATGCAGCAAGGCAAGGGCGCGGATGCCGGTGCTTCATTTGGCTCAGGTTCGGCAGGATCAGTTTTTGGTGCCCAAGGCGCGGCCTCGTTCCTGTCACGCACCACCGCCATTATGGCCGCCTTATTTTTTGTCACCAGCTTGGGGTTGGCTTTTTTAAACAGCAAAAAAGGCCAAACGTTCGACTTAATGGCACCCACTAGCCAAGAACAACCCACAGTAACCAGCAACCCACCGGTTGAAGGGCAAAATAAAGACTTGGAAAAATTGCTGTTGGATCAGATCAAGGCACAAGAAATGCCCCCCGCCTCGCAAGGTGACGCAGCAACTGGCAACACCAGCGCAACAGCACCTGTTGAAATAAAAGAAACTACCGTGCCAAAAGCTGAACCCATCAAAAAAGTGGACGAAAAAACCCAGCTATCAGCACCTAAGACAACAGAAAAAAAGTAACGGTTAAGTAACCATTAAGCCGATGTGGTGAAATTGGTAGACACGCCATCTTGAGGGGGTGGTGACGCAAGTCGTGCCGGTTCAAATCCGGCCATCGGTACCAAATACAAGTTTAACAACATCCAAAGCGGTACATAAACCCGTGATTAAAAGATCATGGGGTTTTTATGTCCAACGAGATGCAAAGTAATGTGTCTTAATTTAATTAAAAGTGTGTCCTATATTGTGTCGTTTGGTATAGCGTCTAAAAAAAGACACACTTGCGACACACTGCCGTTCGGGTGTTTAGCCGATGCCGTCCAAATGGACATAGCTTTCTTCTTTGCCCAGGCTGACCAAGCGGTTGCTTTTCAATAAAGTCAGCTTGAGTGCATTGACCAATTTCAAGTTATGCCAGGCGGCATACCAGCTGTCGAACAGCACGCTTTTTGCCAAGATGCCCTTGTCGGCGACGGCGTTGACCAGCATGTCACGGAAGTGGTCTTTTTTGATCTTGCCATCGGCGATGTTGTCATAAATCCGGAGGTTAACGGGATAGTGTTCCTTGCCGTCGCTGTGCACCAGGTTCACCACGCCAATCCCTCGCACCAAGTCGCCCACCGCCCCGCTGTATTGCCTCTTGACCCACTCGATCAGCTTTGAATATTGCTTGTTCTGGACGCTGTCATCGATGATCAGGAAGGATTCCCCGGTGTTTTTGATCAGGCCATTCACCAGCCCCCAAACTTGCCGGGCCGTGATCTGGTCACGTTTCAGGTAGTCGCTTACCACGTCAGGGCTGACATCTTCCAGATGTTCGGACAAGTTCGAGCAGGTGTAATTGATCGGCGTGCTGGTCAGGTATTCTATATATTTTGCTTTGTTATCATGTCCCATAACACACATTACTTTTTAGGGTAGCGAAAGTCCTAATGGTAGAAAACCACGCTTGTTTTTTGCCAATACAGCCCCCATCCATTACAATGGTCTATCTAAAACCATAAATTAATTATGCGAGTGGTTAGTCTAGCCAGAATTTCCGTAGTGTCCCATGCTGTGGTGCATAGCAAAACGCACATTCATTAGCACTATGCTCAGACCCAAACACACCCCCCTGTTAAATCATACCTGACAGCAAACCAACACCTATTGACTGATGGACAACAACTGGACGCTGGTGGTAAATGTGGGCAGTACCTCGGTAAAAACGGCATTATTTACCGGTGACTTGGTGCTTAAGGCTGCGCTGAATGCCAGCCAGAACAGCACTGAATGGGCTATTGACGGGCAAGGCTTGGATGGCTGCGCGGTGACTGCCAGCCAGCCATTGACCAGCCCCATAACCACCTTGGTCGCTGGCTTGCTGTATAACTGGCGCTGCCTGTTGCAGTCAGCGGGGATTAAACTGACCGCCATTGGGCATCGGGTGGTACACGGCGGCATCGATTTTCAAACCCTGACCCTTATCACGCCGCGTTTTTTGGACTGTTTGGGCAAGCTCGACGCGTATGCCCCTTTGCATAACCCCGCCAACCGGTTGGGTATCAGCTTGGCAGGTGACATATTCCCTGGAATCCCCCAATTTGCCCTGTTCGATACGGCATTTCACCGTTCTATCCCGGAACGGGCCAGCCGCTACGCCATACCACAGCAATTATGCGCTACGGTTGCATTTCATCGCTTTGGCTTTCATGGCATTTCATGCCAGCATAGTTTAACCCGTGCGGCAAGCTTGCTGGGCTGTGATGAGCAAGCTCTGAATTTAATCATTTTGCATTTGGGTGGTGGTGCCAGCATCACTGCCGTTAGTGCGGGCAAGAGCATTGACACCTCAATGGGTTTTTCGCCATTGGAAGGCTTGATTATGGCCAGCCGTAGTGGTGATTTGGATCCTGCCATTATCCTGAGCTTGCTGCAGCAGGGCTGGTCGGTTCAGCAACTGGACAATCTGCTGAACCATCAAAGCGGCTTGCAGGGCTTGTGTGGTGAAACCGATATGCGGACTATCATTAGCCAAGCAAGTGCTGGTGAGGATAAGGCAAAACTGGCTATTGACATGTTCTGTTACCGCATAAAAAAATATATTGGTGCATACTACGCGGTATTAGGCAAACCCCACGCGCTGGTTTTTACCGGAGGTATTGGTGAACATGCCCCATTGATCAGGGCAAACATTATTGAAGGTCTCGAGGCATTGGGTTTTTGCTTGGATGCGGCGGCTAATCAATCCTGCCAAAACAACAGCGATATCAGCCAGCCAACTGGCGATATCCGGATACTGGTGATCCATGCCGAAGAAGAGCATGAAATCGCCCGACAAATCAATAATTTTCAATCGGCAACACTCACTTAAGCAAGCAAGAGGATGAACTAATGGAAAACATACTAACGGCTGAATTGCTGGAAACGATGGATGCCTATTGGCGAGCCGCCAATTACCTGTCAGTCGGACAAATCTATCTGCTCAACAACCCCTTACTGAAAGACCCCCTGTCTTTAGCACACATCAAACCGCGTTTGCTGGGGCATTGGGGCACTACGCCGGGCCTTAACTTTATTAATGTACACCTTAACCGCTTGATAAAAGCCCATGACCTGAACATGATCTTTATCTGCGGGCCAGGACACGGTGGCCCAGCCATGGTGGCAAATGCTTGGCTTGAAGGCACTTACAGCGAATATTACCCGAATGTGCCGCAAAACCTGGAAGGCATGCAAACCCTATTCAAGCAATTTTCTTTCCCAGGGGGTATTCCAAGCCATGTGGCACCGGAAACCCCCGGCTCCATCCATGAAGGCGGTGAATTGGGCTATGCCCTATCCCATGCTTACGGGGCGGTGTTCGACAACCCTGATTTGATCGCCTGTTGTGTGGTGGGTGATGGCGAAGCGGAAACCGGGCCAATGGCGGCGGCTTGGCATTCCAATAAATTCCTGAACCCCGCCACCGACGGCGCGGTTTTGCCGATATTACACCTGAACGGTTATAAAATAGCCAACCCGACCTTGCTTAGTCGGATTGATGAAGATGAGCTGATTAAGCTGTTTGAGGGCTATGGCTACCGGCCTTATTTGGTGGAAGGTAATGACCCTGAAATTGTCCATCCGCGCATGGCCAGTGTATTACACCAATGTCTTGAAGAAATCAACGCCATTCAGCATGATGCCCGTCATGGGGAAATAAACGGAAGGCCGACTTGGCCTATGGTGATTCTACGGACACCCAAGGGCTGGACAGGGCCTGCGGTGGTCGACGGCAAAAAAACCGAAGGTTCTTGGCGTTCGCACCAAGTGCCATTGGCTAACATGGCGGAAAATCCAGAACACGTCACCCTGTTGGAAAATTGGCTGAAAAGCTATCGCCCTGAAGAGTTGTTTGACGAAACCGGCAAGCCGATTGCCAAACTGCTGGATTTGGTGCCGCATGGACACCGACGCATGAGCGATAACCCGCACGCCAATGGCGGTCTGTTATTGCATGACTTGCGTTTGCCGGATTTCCGCGATTATGCCGTGGCTATTGCCAGCCCCGGTGCTATGGACGAAGAAGCCACGCGCATTATGGGGCGGTTTTTGCGGGATGTCATGCGGCAAAATATCGAACAGGGCAATTTTAGGGTGTTCGGCCCCGATGAAACCGCTTCCAACCGTTGGGACGCGTTGTTTGAAGTGACCAGCCGAGCTTGGATGGAAGCCATTTATGCCGATGACACCAGCTTGGCGCAAGATGGCCGTGTCATGGAAATTTTAAGTGAACATACCTGCCAAGGTTGGCTGGAAGGCTATCTGCTTACTGGTCGGCATGGTTTTTTCTCCTGTTATGAAGCGTTTATCCATATCGTCGATTCCATGTTCAACCAACATGCCAAATGGTTGAAAACCTGCAACCGCATCCCTTGGCGTAGGCCGGTCGCCTCGTTAAATTATTTGCTCACCTCGCATGTGTGGCGACAAGATCACAATGGTTTTTCCCATCAAGACCCCGGTTTTATTGACCACGTGGTCAACAAAAAAGCCGAGGTTATCCGCGTGTTCCTGCCACCTGATGCCAACACCTTGCTATCGGTGACTGACCATGTGCTGCGTAGCCGTAACTATGTCAATGTAATTGTCGCCGGTAAACAACCCGCCCCGCAATGGCTGAGCATGGATGCCGCAGTCAAGCATTGTGAAGCGGGTATTAGTGTTTGGGATTGGGCCAGCAATGACCACGGTGAAGAGCCAGATGCCGTTATGGCTTGTGCCGGTGATGTGCCTACCTTGGAAACTTTGGCGGCGGTTGACTGGTTGCGCCAAGCCGTGCCGGAGCTGAAAATACGTGTCATTAATGTCGTTAATTTGATGAAGCTGCAACCACCCCATGAACATCCCAATGGCTTGCCGGATGCTGATTTTGATGACTTGTTCACTCGCGACAAACCGGTTATCTTCGCCTACCATGGCTATCCTTGGCTTATCCATCGTCTGACTTACCGCCGTAATAACCACGCCAATCTACATGTGCGTGGTTACAAAGAAGAAGGCACCACTTCCACGCCTTTTGATATGGTGGTTATGAATGAACTGGACCGTTTTCATTTGGCAATGGATGTGATTGACCGGCTACCCGCTTTGCAGCATAAAGCTGTGTATCTGAAACAAACGCTGCGTAATAAGCTGGTTGACCACAAGCATTATATCCGCCAATACGGTGAAGACATGCCAGAAATCCAGAATTGGCGCTGGCCCTTAGACGCTAAGCAAGCAATTGTTGAACTGTGTGATAATGATAGTGAACACTAGCAGGTGTTAAGCAGCAAGCTTTAGACAAAAACAATCAATCTCCTAGAGCAGCCCATGCCCTGCTACCTCGACCCCAAGAACGACCTGGTGTTCAAGAAAATCTTCGGCGAACACCCGCTGTTGCTGCAGGACTTCCTGAACGCCCTGCTGCCCTTGCCGGAGGACGGGCAGATCATCGGATTGAATTACCTGCAACCGGAAC